>CAYXVS010000382.1:0-3242 GCA_964468735.1 uncultured Anaerolineales bacterium
ACCCAAAGAGCGCATCGAAAACCGTAACGATCATAGATAAAAACCCCATCACCTACCTCAAATGGCTGACGAACAGCCTGCGGCCGATAGCTAGCTTTGTTCTGCATCCCAGGGATCGATGCCGAGACATTGATGCCCAGACGTTCAAAGCCGACGTCATCGCGGCCCTGACCGTCGCCGTCATCACCCTGCCCCAGGCCATGGCCTACGCGCTCATCGCCGAGTTGCCGCCCGAGGCCGGCCTCTACGCCGCCATCATCGGCGCCGTGATCGGGGCGCTGTGGGGGTCATCCCGGCAACTCCAAACCGGGCCGACCAACACCGTCTCATTGCTGGCGCTCTCAGTTCTGCTGGCGGCCGCCAGCCCGAACGACCCCAACTATCTCTTTATCGCGGGCGCATTGGCCCTCCTCGTCGGGCTGATCCAGGTAGCGCTGGCCCTGGCGCGATTAGGCGTGGTTGTCAATTTCATCTCCGAGGCCGTCATCGTCGGCTTTACCGGCGGGGCCGGGATTCTGATCGCGTTCAATCAACTCCGCAATCTGCTCCGGCTCGATATTCCCTCGACGCCGCACCTCTGGGAGACTATTCCTGAGATCCTGGCCCATTTACAGGACACGCACATCCTAAGTATGCTGATCGGCCTCGGCACAATCCTCCTGCTGCTGGCGCTGCGCAAAATCAATCGCGACCTTCCCACCCCGCTCCTGGGGATGATCGGGGCCGCGCTCGTGGTCAGCCTCCTTGGGCTGGATCAACGCGGCGTCGCCGTCGTCGGGGAGATGCCGCGCGGATTGCCATCCTTGGTCATACCGCCCATCGATGCTGCGCTGGTAGGCCAGCTTTTCGCGGGCGCGCTGGCTGTGGCCGCCATCGGGCTGGTCGAGTCCATCTCCATCGCCCGCAGCATCAGCAGTCAGACGAACCAGCGGCTCGATAGCAACCAGGAATTTTTCGGGCAAGGCTTGGCCAATATCGCCAGCGGCCTCTTCGGCGGCTATCCCGTCGCCGGATCCTTCACCCGCTCGGCGGTCAACCACGCCGCCGGGGCCAAAACTGCGCTCGCCAGCGTCTTAGCCAGCCTCTTCGTGCTGATTGCGATGCTGGCGTTAGGCCCCTTGGCCGCCTACGTGCCGCAACCGGCCCTGGCCGGCGTGATTATGGTCACGGCCTATGGGCTGATTGATCAAGAGGAAATTCAGCGCATCTGGCGCAGCAGTCACGAGGATCGCACCATTATGATGATCACCTTAGCGGCCACCTTGGTCTTATCGTTGGAGTACGCCGTGCTGGCCGGGATTGGCCTCTCGCTAATCATCTATCTGCTCAAGACCAGCAAGCCCAGGGTGCGCGTCGTGCTGCCCAGTGAGGATTTCCGCTATTTCACCCCCCGCCCCGGCCATCCTTCCTGCACCCAACTGGGCGTGATCGAGATTTTGGGCGATCTTTACTTTGGCGCGGTCAGCCATATCGAAGAGAAGATTCAGGAGAACCTCGAGGAAAATCCGACCCAGCGTTTTCTCTTGTTGCGGATGTATCCCGTCGAGAACTGCGACATCAGCGGCATCCACGCGCTGGAGAGCATCGTGCGCCTCTATCGCGAACGCGGCGGGGATGTCTACTTCGTCCACGTGCATCAAGCGGTTAAATCTCTGATGAAAAGCTCCAATTTCTACGATTACGTGGGCGGCGATCACTTTCTCGACCCCGACGAGGCGATCAACTATCTTTTCCATCGCGTGCTCGATCCCGCCATCTGCATCTACGAATGTCCCAAGCGCGTCTTTCGATACTGCCAGAATCTGCCCAAGAGGTTAGACGCCGGCGCCCCGACGCTCCAAGGGGATAGAGCGCTCGACAAAGTGCCGACCATCACACCAGAGGCGCTCTGGGAGGCGCTTAATCAAGGAAAACCCCCACAGGTCATCGATGTGCGGGAACCGCGCGAATATCGCCAGGCGCACATACCCCAGGCGGGACGCATGGATTTCCACGCTCTGCTGGAGAATCCCACGCAGATACCGCAGGACGAGGAGATTATCCTGGTGGGCGGGCGACGGGGCGCTCACGTGGCGGCGCTCTTGATCGATCAAGGCTACGAGAACGTCAAGACGCTCGCCGGGGGGATGCCGGCCTGGCGCCAGAAACAGTTACTCACCGCCGTGGCATCAACCACCCAGTCGCCGGCCTCGATGAGCGCCAAGACCATTGAAGCTCTGGATCACAAATATGAGCAGCGAAGGGAGTGAACGTTCCCATGACCGAAAATCTCTATCATAACTTAGGGCTGGATCTAGTGCGCGCAACGGAGGCCGCGGCCCTCGTCGCGGGCCGATGGATGGGCCTCAATGAGGCAAATCGCAGCGATCATTACGCATCTCAGGCAATGGAGCACATTTTAAATGTTATCAACCTCGATGGGCGCATTGTCCTCAGCGAAGTCGACAAACTGGAGCCGGACGCGCCTTTGCACCTCCACCAATCGGTGGGCGCCGGCGACGGGCCTCAAATTGACATCATCGTCGATCCCATTGAGGGACGGAAGCTCCTCGCGCGCGGCCATCCCGACGTGATCTCGGTAGCGGTGGGCGCGCCCCGCGATGCTTTCTGGGACGCCAAGCCCGCCATCTATATGGATAAGATCGTCGTGGATGCGGAGGTTGCCCCGGTGCTCGTCCCCGAGTGCCTCGACGCCCCGGCCGGCTGGACGCTGGCCCTGGTCGCGCGGGCCAAGAAGAAAGCAATCTCCGATCTCGTCGTCTTTGTGCTGAACCGCCCGCGTCACCAGGAGTTGATCCACGAGATCCGCCAGGCGGGCGCCCGCGTGATTCTACGCTCGGATGGCGACATCATCGGCGCGCTCCAGGCCCTGCTGCCCCAAGGCGGCGCGGATATTATGATGGGGATTGGCAACGTGGCCGAGGGGGTTATCGCCGCGTGCGCCGCGCGGGCCGCCAACGGCGCGATGTTAGGGCGCTTGACGCCCCAGAGCGATGAGGAGCTTGACGCTGTGCAGGAGGCCGGTCTCGACATCGACCGGGTGCTGACGATGGATGAGATGGTGACGAGCAAACAGGTCTTCTTCGCCGCGACCGGGATAACGGACGGCGTCATCCTGCAGGGCATCCACTACCACGGCAAGCGGGCGACCTCCAACTCGCTCCTGATGCGGGGCGAGACCCACACTCATCGCGACATCGAAGCCACGCATCTGCTCGAAGAGCTGGACTAGGCCGTCCCCA
>CAYXVS010000383.1:0-3234 GCA_964468735.1 uncultured Anaerolineales bacterium
CAAGTTGCACAAGCCACGCGGCGTCATCTCCACGGCGGATGATCCCCACGGACGTAAGACGGTGGTGGATTTCGTCGATCTTCCCCACCGGCTCTACCCCGTTGGGCGCTTGGATGCCGCCAGCGAAGGGTTGATTCTGCTCACCAACGACGGCGGGCTGACCCATCGCCTCACCCATCCGCGCTACGAACATCCCCGCGTCTATCGCGTGCTGGTCAGCGGCGAGCCGACCCCGGAGACGCTCACGCGCTGGCGGCGCGGTATCGCGTTGGACGGCCAGCGCACGCGCTTGGACGATGTCGTCGTCAAGCGACGCCTGGGCGAGCGCACGTGGCTGCGCATCACCGTTCACGAGGGCCGGAAACACCTCGTGCGGCGGATGGTCACCGCGTCCGGGCATCCGGTCCAGCGCCTGATGCGCATCCAGATGGGGCCGATTCGCCTGGGCGATCTCAAACCCAAGGAATGGCGGCATCTGACTGAGGAAGAGATGCGCCGCCTGCATCGGGAGCTTGATCTGGCGGGAGGCAAGTAGCAGGGGCAAGTTATCTATTCCCTTACTTCCTACTTCCCTACTCCCTATCCCCCCTAAAAGGACAATCTGATTTGTTTCTAGGAGTCACATATAGAATGAATTCTTCTACGATTGCGATTGATGGGCCGGCGGCTTCTGGCAAGAGCACCATCGGCTATCATTTGGCGAAGGAACTCGCCTATCTCTATTTGGATAGCGGCGTGCTCTATCGCGCGGTCACGTGGGCCGCGTTGAATCGCCACATCCCCATTGAGGATGAGGAGGCCGTCACGGCGTTGGCGCACAAGCTCAAGATTGAGGTCAAGACGCCTGAGATTGAGGATGGGCGGCAGTGCACGGTCCAAATCGCGGAGCAGGACATCACCTGGGCGATCCGTAGCCCGGAGGTGAACGACGCCGTCTCACCCGTCTCCACCTATCCCGGCGTGCGCGATGCGCTTACCCGGCGCATGCGCGAGATCGCCGCCGAAGGCCAGGTGGTGATGGTCGGGCGCGACATCGGCACCGTGGTGCTCCCCGATGCGGATGTGAAGCTCTATATTGTGGCCTCCGTCGAGGAGCGCGCGCACCGGCGTCATCTGGAGATGAAGGAGCGCGGCGCTGATGTGACCTACGATGAGGTGCTGGCCAATCTCCAGCAGCGGGATCGCATCGACAGCAATCGGAGCGCGGCGCCGCTCAAAGCGGCGGAGGACGCCGTCATCATCGACACCACCACGCTCACGATTGAGAATATGTTACAGAGGGTGGATCAACTAGTCGAAACTGTTGTCGCGTAAGTCGGCGCCAGACTTCGGAAGTCTTCAGAGACGGTTTCGACAGAGTGATTTTTTCGATAATTTCAGACAGTTCGCTGCGATTCTCTCCAGCGTAGACTTCCGAAGTCTTCCCACTTTTATTCACCAAACCCGAGAGGAGACAAAACTATGACCGAAACAACCTACGATCTGGCTATTTTGGGCGCGGGGCCGGGCGGTTACGTCGCGGCGATCCGTGCTGCCCAACTGGGACTTAACGCCGTGGTGATCGAGCGCGAGCATCTAGGCGGCGTCTGCCTCAACTGGGGCTGCATCCCCACCAAAGCGCTGCTGCGCAACGCCGATGTCGCGCGCTTGGTGCAGGGTGGCGGGCGCGAGTTCGGCTTCGAGGCGGACGATGTGCGCTTGGATTTCGGCGCGGCCATCGACCGCAGCCGTAAGGTCTCCGGGCGCTTAGTCAAAGGCGTCGAGGCGCTGATGAAGAGGAACGATATCGAGGTGATTTGGGGGTCCGGTAAGTTGACCGACGCCCACACCATCGAGGTCGATCTCTTAGATGCTGATGACGGCGGCGCGCAGACCGTCACAGCCGAGCATATCATCATCGCCACAGGCGCGCGCGCCCGCTCGATCCCCGGCATAGACATCGACGGCGAGCGCGTGCTCTCCTATCGCGAGGCATTGGAGCGTCGTGAACTGCCCGCCTCCGCCATCGTCATCGGCGCCGGCCCGATTGGCCTGGAGTTCTCCACGGTCTGGGCCGCTTACGGCGCCAAGATCAAGGTGGTGGAGATGATGGATCACATCCTCCCCGCCGAGGACGAGGAAGCCGCCCGCGTGCTCGACCGGCAGCTCCGCCGGCAGAAGATCAAGACCCTCACCGCTGCCCGCGTCGAAGGCGTCGAGACGACCGCCGAGGGCGTGCGCGTGCAGGTCAGCAGCGAGGATAAAGAGGGCAACGAGACCACCGACACGCTGGAGGCCGAGATCGCCCTGGTCGCCATCGGCGTCCGGCCCAACAGCGAGAACCTGGGCCTGGAGGCGGTCGGCATCGAGACGGATCGCGGCTGGATTCAGGTCGATGACCGGATGCGCACCTCTGTGTCCAACATCTACGCGATTGGCGATGTGAATGGACGCATGCCGTTGGCGCACGTGGCGTCCGATCAGGGCATCTTGGCGGTGGAGACGATTGCGGGGCAAGAGACCGCGCCATTTGACGTCAACCGCATCCCCCGATGCACCTACACCTCGCCCCAGGTGGCCTCCTTCGGCCTGACCGAGGCGGAGGCCAAGGAGCAGGGCCACGAGGTGCAGGTGGGGCAATTTTCGTTCTTGGCCAATGGCAAGGCGCTGGGCTTGGGCGAGAATCGCGGCTTTGTGAAGATCATCGCGGACGACGACTTGCACGAGATTTTGGGCGCCGTCATCGTTGGGCCGGAGGCGACGGAGCTGCTGCCGGAGCTGGTGCTGGCGGCCAATGCCGAACTGACGCCGGAGGAGATCGCGCGCACCGTCCACGCCCACCCGACGCTCAGTGAGGTCGTGATGGAGGCCGCGCACGATGTCTTCGGCCACGCCATTCACGGCACGTGATTTTAGATGATTTAGAGGAGAACCTTGCGAAGGTTGCGCAAGTGACCTCAAACAGCGCGTATGAGGTGCAGCGAGTTGGTTAAGCTGTTGACCTAGCTTCCGTGAACCTTCGCAAGGGTAAGGCTACTGGGTTTTTTCGATGACAAACTCACAAATTGCGACATTTTCTTCCGCCCGCGCGATGCCCCCGTACTGGGCCGTGCATTTCGAGGTGGCGCATCCGCCCGCGCCGGGCGCCTTTATGCTGGCCGATCTCGATGGCCCGCTGCGGGAGCCGCTCTTCCCGGCGCTCATCGAGGCGGCGGGTTTCACGGCGATGGTATCCCCCGGCCATCCCGCGACGCG
>CAYXVS010000384.1:0-3234 GCA_964468735.1 uncultured Anaerolineales bacterium
CCGGGCGACAAGGTCGCGGTGAAGACGTTCTCGTAGGCAGGGGCATGATTCTGCTGGTTCTCATTGGGGATGATGATCTCAACCCGACCGCCCCCTTCCCCTTGTCCCAGAAGATCTAGATAGGTCAAGTAGAGGTCCAAGTCATTATCATCTGGCTCGATGTTATTGGGATAAGGTTCAACCCCGGGACGGCGGAAGGTTAGATCCTCCAATTCGTTCACGATTAAATAGGGGCTATTTCCGCTCTCGTCAATCGTGCCGGTTGATTCGGGTGTCCAGCGCAAGATGGGGCGAACCATCAAATCATAGCTGTCGTTAATCAAATCACCGCCCGTCTCCGTGGGCGCCACACGGGCATAGATTGTATAGGTTTCAACGATTGCAGCCTCGTTCTCCACGGTGAAAGGATCGCCATAACGCAGTTCATAGATCGTATCCCGCCCCCCGGCGTTATCGAAGGAATCCGTCAGAAGCTCAGTCCACATCGGGTCAGCATCATAGGGGTACAATCCTTCGTCAAGTTGAATGCGCGGCGTGAGGCTGTAGGCGGTCGTACCGGCCGGGATGGTGTAAACGACGGTGGTCGTCACCACCTCGCCAGCGACGGCCTCATGCAGGCCATTTAACGTCGCGCTGATTTCTGTCGTGTTGGATTTAGCAACGGGGGGCAAAACCCGATGCTCAACATCGGCGTTATTACTCCCATGGTTAGTTTCAAAAGAAGCCGCCGTGACGAGAACATCTCCCAACGTAGCCGTGGTCGGGACTTGGGCCGTGACGGTGAAATACATATCTCGCTCTTCAATCTGCGTTAAAGTCCACGTGAGAATCAAACCGCTTTGGACGTCACCGCCTAACGTATAGGTCGTCGGGTCCGCCGTGGATAGCGTCATTCCGGGGGCCAAATCGAACCGAGTAACTCCGTCGTAGGATGTGTCGGTTTCGGTCGTTTCAAACACATAGGTGATCAACTCCCCGGGCGCAACAACCGACGGAACGTCGTCTTTCGAATTGTATGGGGGCGGCGTCGCGTCCAAAGAAGCCGTGGTGCGAAACAAAGGTGCGGCCTGAGTCGGCAAACTCATCCCAACCAGCGCTAACATCAGCGCGGACAGGGCCAACGCCACAGTGATGAGCACGCCTCGCTTGAAAGGTTCAATGTGCCACAAGGTTCTGTGATTAAACATCATTCTCTTCCCTCCTAAAAGCTTAATTGTTAGAAAACGGTCAATTCATCCGCTACAAGGCTAAGGGCCAATGGTCAAAGGAGATGACGGCAAAGATTCAGGCGTCGAAGATGTTGAGGAAGAAAAGCCTATCCCTGACGCCAAGAACATTCTACCACATAGAATCAAGAAGAGCAAGCAATAGTACACCCCCTTCATCATTTTTTTTATCTCACCGCAAGTTACTCGCCCAATTGCCTCAACAACTCCTCTGCCTGCTGCGCCCATACCGAGGGCGGATCGGTCGCTAAGAAGCGCTGCAGGGTCTCCTTGGCCTTCTCGACCTGGCCGGCGGCGGCGTAGGCGCGGCCCAAGGCAAAGAGCGCTTCGCGCATCTGAGGATTTTGCTCCAGCGCCTCATCCAATAGCGAAATGGCCTCATCCAGTCGATTCTGTAACATGTAAACGTTCGAAAGGCCCACCAACGCTTCCGGCTTGTTCGGCTTCAACTCCAAGGCGTGCTCAAACTGCGTCTCGGCCTTCTTTAAAGAAGCCTCGTCCGGCGGCGATGTCGCATCAGAAGGCAAAGCCTTCACCAGGTAAGCAGCCCCCAATTGATAGTGAGAATCCGAGTCGTCGGGATCAATCTCCAACGCCGCCTGAAACTCCGCAATCGCCGTCTCGATCTCGCCCGTCTGATAGGCCAGCGCCCCCAGGTTATGGTGCACCGCCGCCGCCCGATCCACATCCAACTCTAAAGAACGGTGGAACGCCTCCTCAGCCGGACCATACTCCTCCAAATTGAAATGCGCTAAGCCCAGCAGAAAATGGACCTCCGCATTTTGAGGGTTGGCCACGACGAACTGCTTCAACTGCTCGCGCGCCTCCTCATACCTTCCATCATCTACGAGCGGCTGCACATCTTCCAATTTCACCTCGGTGGGCTGAGGCGAACGCAGAGAGAAATAGATGCCAGCCACCAAACCAACTACCAATATTAAGACCACGCCTACACTAATAAGTCGTTTGTTCATATATACCTCCTGCGGTCATCTTGCGCGTCGAGAAAATAATTTACACATTCAAGTTAGTTTTTCACCTAAGAACGTGAATCAAACCGTCTAACTTAATCACGCTCCGGTTCTAAAATCACAACCCGCGTCTCCTCCCCGCCCACATCGGAGGAGGAAATCTTCAAAGTGGGAACTGGCGTCTTGTCGGCCTCTCCCATTTCCTTCAAGAAACGGTCCACCGGCTCGCGTTCGACCTGCAAGCCCGGCACCTGATACTCCATCGGGATGACGATATCCGGCTCGATAATGCTCACCAACTCGGCTGCCTTCCCTGGCTTCAGCCCATGCGACAGCCCAACCGGGATCAATAACACATCCACCCGCCCTAGCGCTTCGATCTGGGCTTGGGTGAGCATGCCTCCTAACGCGCCCAGGTGACAGACGACCACATCGTTGATCTCACAAGCGTAGGCGATGTTTTGTTGCGGCGCCGCGTCCTTCGATTGAGCGCGCGCGGTGGCCACCCCCGTGATGAACACGCCGCCGATCTCATACTCTCCCGGTCCCGCCAACACATGCGAAACCTGTCGCAAATCGGAATAGTCCGCCACCTTCGGGTCCAACATCGGAACGCTGGAGATCACAATATCTGCCCGCGCACTCGGCAATACCAAACCAGTCGCCTCCCTATCTTCAAAAGGGTCCGTCACAATTGCTGGATACCCGCGATCCTTGAGGCGAAAACATCCCAGTCCATGCCACGTCACGTCCATAGGCAACTAACTCCTTCTTGGAAATCAATATAATTCGTTACGATTCGAATGGATAGGGAACCTACTTTGATGTAGATGACTTTTTTCAGCCCCCCACCCCTCCTATACATTATAATCAAAAGTGGCGCGAAGGCCAACACATTCCACAACGAAAAAATTTAGATGAGAGATTTGCTCCTGACAAAGGGTATGCTATAATCAAATTTGAATTTATCTAGCCTAACGAGGCAGAGCCATCATCAAGAAGTTTCTTGCTCGTTGCACACGAATTTTACAGGTTAG
>CAYXVS010000385.1:0-3229 GCA_964468735.1 uncultured Anaerolineales bacterium
CCGCGCATAAGGTATACTAACCTTGTCGTTGGGTAATCTAACAACAAAGGAGGTTTCCAAATGCGCAAGATGAAGTTGTTCTCGGTGTTCGTGTTAGTGGCGCTGTTGTTGAGCGTTAGCACCAGAATAGCAATTCCAGGCGATATAAATTAGTAGGGAGGAACGTCATGTTAACCCGGCGAACTTTCATTAAAGCTTTGGCAGCATTTAGCGGGGGCTTACTTATTTCTCAGGATAGGCTGAAAACTTCTCAAGAACTGCTCTCACCTCGGATGTATACTCCCCAGAGATCCTCAACCGGCGAGCAGTATGCAGGCTTCTTGCTTCTCCCCGACGGAGCCTCCGTTCCGCCAATCATCAAGTATCCTGAGCATGGAATACCTATCGTTTGTGGGGTGGGAGCTGGTCGAGGTGGCCCCAAGCCAACGGCGGTGGGTAGGTCGTTCAGCACAGCAGCAGACCTGGCAAAAGAAATCGACTTCCCAGTTTATGCAATCAATAATTTACCGAGGCAAATCCGTCCATTCGGAGTGAATCTAATCGAGCACAAAACGGGTGAGGCGTTCGCTGCTTCGATCGACTTCCAAGTATATGATGAGCATAAGGACACGTGGGAAACGGCAATGAGTATCTGGTCTCAGTCGGATTTTCCGAGGCCATTTCCCTTATGGTCGAGTGATCCTGTCGAGCCAGGCGGCCCCGCTGTGGTTCTGGAGAAGGTGGACTTCCTTCCTTCACCCGGCATTATGGTGACCACCCGGCGAGGTTACGTCTTCCACTGGATCGAGAACGACGTGCTATATACGTTGATAACGGAATTTGACGCATCTCGTGAAGAGGCCCTCGCGCTCGTGCCGTCGTTAGCGCTCGTTGAATAATACGATCAGACACGTTAATACCAATACAACATCTCCTCATAGAGGGCCAATTGAAGTATTGAAGGAGGTTATTATGCCATACGCTTACGTCTATGCTCCAGTCACAGGACAAAATTGGGGTCAGGAGACATATTGTAGTACTGACGATCCTCATACAGTCGTGAATTGTTTGGGAGGGGGTTGCCCACTTGATATCAGTGGTTCTGCGGGTAATTCCCTTTATTTCTATGGAAGTTCCATCATCCAGAGTATTGAAACGAGACGGGTCTCAGGAGTCTGCGCAGTGGATCCAGCACCGTGGGATGATGGCGTTGTAGTAGATTTTTTTGCCGAACCAGATGCTCAATGCTACATCGCCAGCGTAGGATATGGGCACGTTCAGGATAGGGTCAGTGACGGAGTTTATAACACACGATCTTTGCGTATTGGAGAGCTTCCTCCCGACTGTAACTGTGGATGTTCAAATGGAGTACACGTGCATATACAGTTCAACTTACGGGGTGATCTGGGAGATGTACGCAACTTTAGTTGTTATCAAGCATTGTACGCCGGTTCTACGTGGCTCTGCCACTGGTACTGGAATCTGGGGTGGTGTTAAGATGCCCATAACAGGACGAAAACAAGCATTTGGGTTTCTGATAATCACCCTTTTCTACGTTATAGGCTGTGCTCCCCAAGCAGTACCTGGTGAGCTTCCTACTGACTCGGCTATGCCTTCGGAGCTAGCCAAACCACCGACAGTGACAAGCCTGCCCTCCGAAGCGACCATGCCGTCACCAACCCCCGTGCCAACAAAAACATCTACAACATTTGCAACGGCAACATCCGAACCACCAACGCCAGCGGAGACCACCGTAACGGCAACGACCAGTGGACAGAGCGACGGACACAGTTATGCCCCCAGCATCTCGGCCGATGGTCGCTGGGTAGCGTTCCAGTCTGAGGCCAGCAATCTAGTAAGGAATGACACCAATGGTGTGTCGGATATATTCGTATATGACCGGCAGACGGGGACAACCGAGCGCGTCAGCGTTGCCAATGATGGCGCCCAGGGAAACGGCGAGAACTTCTCACCCAGCATCTCGGCAGATGGGCGCTGGGTGATCTTCTGGTCCTTCGCAAGTAACCTCGTGGCGGGCGATACCGAGATGTGTGGCGAGGAGACCCAGGCCTACAACTGCGCCGACATCTTTGTGCATGATCGGCAGGGCAAGACCACAGAGCGAATCAGGGCCGTGGGCCGCCAAGGCCTGGGAGGTGGCAACCACCGTCTTGACATCTCGGCCGATGGTCGCTGGGTGGTGTTCTATTCTTGGGCCAGCGATCTCGTGCCAGAATACCCACACGATCATTGGGCTGTGTTCGTGCACGATCGCCAGACCGGCACCACGGAATTAGTCAGCACGGCTGCCGATGGATCTTGGAGCAATGGCGACAGCGTGGCACCCAGTATTTCCGCAGATGGACGCCGAGTGGTTTTCGTGTCGTGGGCCAGCAACTTGGTAAAAGGCGATACAAACAAGGAGTTCGATGTTTTCGTGTACGATCGGGAAACGGGCGGTATACGTCGGGTGAGTATCTCCAGTGATGGCATAGAAGGAGATGGGGAAAGTGGTCTCGTCCAGCACCAACAAGGGTGGAGCGGTGGGGCAGTCATCTCGGCGGATGGGCGTTGGGTGGCATTCACGTCCAATGCCAGCAATCTCGTAGCGGAAGATACGAATCAATGTGACAATCCGATCACTGGACCACATAATTGCTATGATGTCTTCGTGCATGATCTAGAAGAGGGTGTGACGATCAGGGTAAGCGTGGCCGGCAACGGAACGCCAAGCGATGGTGAGAGCCACGCCCCTGCCATTTCCGCCACGAGGCGTTGGGTGGCTTTCGTATCCTCTGCGAGCAACCTTGTACTGGGTGATACCAATGAGTGCCCGCGTTCCACTTTCGCTATCAACTGTCCAGATGTCTTCGTGCACGATCTGCAGACGGAGACGACCGAACGGATCTCCGTATCCAGTGATGGCGCGCAGGCTAACGATATTAGCAACGCTCCCAGCGTCTCATCGGATGGGCGTTGGGTGGCATTTGCGTCATCTGCCGATAACCTGACAGAGGATGATCTGAATGGCTTCAAGGATATCTTTGTGCGCGATAGATTAGTAGGTGAAACTGAGCGAGTCAGCATAGGTATTTCAAAATGAGGATGCCACCCATCCGGTGACGCCGATCTGCTTGGCAGTGCAAGGCGCGGCGGGCTTCCGCACCAAGGAGGAGGACACGCCCGCTTTGGCAGGCAACCTCGTTTGTCGTGGACACCTCAGAACTGCTTCGTTTGCCCATCATGTGAC
>CAYXVS010000386.1:0-3218 GCA_964468735.1 uncultured Anaerolineales bacterium
GCGCGTTGTTGGATCGGTTGGGCCTGACGGAGCACGCCCAATCCTACCCCCGCGATTTGAGCGTCGGGGAGCGCCAGCGCGTGGCCTTGGGCGCGATGATGGTCACCGGGCCGAAGGCGCTGCTCTTGGATGAGCCGACGCGCGGGCTGGATCTCGGGGCCAAGGAGCGGCTCGCAGCGTTGCTGCGCGATTTCCGCGCGGAGGGCATGGCGATCCTGCTGGTCACGCACGACGTCGAGTTGGTCGCCGCCGTGGCCGACCGTGTGTGGCGGCTGCAAGCGGGCGAGATCGTCGCGCGCGGTCGGCCTGCGGAGGTGCTGGCTGGGGATCGCTTCGCGCCGCAGATGGCGCGGCTCTTCCCCGGCGCGGGTTGGCTGACCGTCACGGATGTTTTGCGGGGATTGGCCGCCGACTAGGACTTGGAAAGGGATTTTTGATTCATCGTTGCACCTGTGCACATTGAGTTTCGAGGGAGTAATGCGGACAACGCACATCTCCATTCCAAGTATGGGTCTTTTGGATTTTGCCGGACAATCCCCTAAGTCGCCCTAAATGCAGTGAAGATGTGCACGTTTGTGGGAATCGCAGACCTTTTTTGCGTCGTTACTGGGTTGTGGGTGGGGGGCGCAATAGCGCTTGGCAATAGCGCTTGGCAATAGCGCTTGGCAATTGCACCCGGCGAATTCCTGAAGAGTCCCAAGTATACTGCCCCAACTTTGACTCGCAACCGCATAAAAAAGCGCGAGGAGATACCTCCCCGCGCTGATTGGTTTCCCTATCTCCAAACCCCGCCCCCTACGGCGTGACGAGTTTGTAGAATCGACTCTCGCCGCCCGTAACCTGCATAATAATGGCGTTCTTTTCGGGATCGCCGGAGTTCTCGTAGCTGATCATGCCGCTGACGCCGTTGTAGTTGCGCGTGTTGACCAAACCCTCGCGAATCGCCTCGCTGGTAACGGCCTGCTCCTCCTCTATCGCGTTGATGAGCAGCCCAAACGCATCGTAGGTCAACGCGCTGGTGACGTAGATCGGCTTATAGGGATGGGCTGCCTCGTAGGCCGCCACGAAGGTCTGCGACGTCGGCGCATAGGTATTGGGATGCCAGTGCGTGATGTAAAAGCTCCCCTCCAACGCCGGGATCGCCTCGAAATCGAACGCATTCCACGTATCCGGCCCCAAGAACGTCGTCGCCAGGCCCATCGCGCGCGCCGCCTTCGCCTGGGGATAAAGGTGCTCCTCATAATTGGGCAGGAAGAGCGCAGAGGCGCCACTATCCTTGATATTCTGTAACGGCCCCTCCCACTGAGGCTGATCCGACGTGTACGCCTCAAACGCGACGACCTCGCCGCCGCCGCTCTCAAACGAGCTTTTGAAAATATCCGCCAGTCCCTGGCTATCGGCATTCGCTTCATTGTAAAGGACCGCGACCTGCGCGGCGCCCAGATTATTGGCGGCAAACCGCGCGGACACCTGCCCTTGAAACGCATCGGTGAATCCGACGCGGAAGACGTAGTCCTTGTTGGCCGTCGTCTCCGGATGAGTGGACATCGGGCTGATCATGGGGATGCCCGCCTCCTCGGCGATCTCAGCGACAGGTATGGCCTGGCTGCTGAGCTGTGGCCCGATGATGGCGGTGACATTATCCTGATGGATCAACTCCTTCGCCGCCGCAATGGCCATCTCGGGCGTGTCGCCGTTGTCCTTGATCACCACCTCGAGCTCAACAGCGCGGCCACCCACCGTCGTGCCGCCTCTGGCCTCCCACGCCGCCACCGCCAACTTGATGCCGTCCACCGTCGCCTCTCCAGAGGTCTGAACGTAATTCGCCGGGCCACTCAGCGTCGCCAAGACGCCTACCTTGACCGTCGGCAGCTCCGGCCGACATCCAGCCATGACGGAGAGCAACACGACCGCCATCAGCACCCCTCCCAGCCTCTGCACCTTGCTGTTCACATTCCGCCCCAACCTCATAGCCCTCCTTCTGAGATGCTGTCCAATCAAAAAACTCTAACGAATCACTAGAATTCTACCAACGAGTGACAGGTTGTCAATGATTTTACATACCGGGGTTTCGAAGCAGTAGCGGCCTGGGATTAGCCATCGTCAAAAGGCTGGTCAATGCGATGCATGGCTCCCTATCAGTGACCAGTGAGCCAGACGTTGGCACAAGTATCCGTTTCACGCTCCCCATCGCGAACGCAGAGAGGCTCTGATTAGCAGGGCAATCTCTCCGCCCTGGAACAAGTCCGGTTTCCTATGGACGAGATTCGCACTCCGTTGTAAAATGATGCTGCCTGTCTATCACTAAACCATACGATACAACCCGTTTTCAACGGGTTTTGGGTAGCAGACGATGAATTCATTCATCGGACTGCAACTTCAACGAACCAATTAGCGATGTTTCACCTAATTTCCTATAAGGGCCTAACATGATTGCACCCGGCGAATTCTTGAAGAGCCACGATACTTCTGGAGGTTCCCGATGAGTTTCTTTCCCAAACTAAGCATAGGATGGCTCAACGGCTGGATTCTCTTGGCCATCTACGGCATTGTCTTCGGCGTGGTGGTGAAGAGCTTCCCCCAAGAGGTCGTGGACCGGCTCTACGACACCTCCCACTGGACGGAGCGACAGCGCAAACTGATCCTCGTGGGTAAGGTGCTCTCCGCCCTCCTCTTCGTCCTGATCGGCTTCTCGCAGCTGCGGATCGGTCAGCCGATCTTCGTAGTCGGCATCGCACTCTTCGCGCTGGGCCTAATCGGCGTGGTGGTCGCGCTCTTCAACTTCAAGGCCGCGCCGCCGGGTCAGCCGGCGACGACCGGCCTCTACAAACTCTCCCGCAATCCCCAGTGGGTGATGTTGGTCGTGATGTTCACCGGCTGCTGCCTCGCCATCGGCTCCTGGACGGCGCTGCTGCTCCTGGCGCTGGCCGCGATCTGCTACCATATCCGCATCCGCGCCGAGGAGCGCTCCTGCCTGCAACACTACGGCGACGATTTTCGCGCGTATATGGAGCGCGCCCCACGATATTTCGTGTTCGTGATTTTATGAGCAGACCAAGGTGCAACGCACTTGAACCGAAGAAAAAGCAACTCCTCATGCAGTATATGCCTGATGATAGGTCTAAAGTGCGTTGCACCTCACAAATAACACCAAAACCAAAGGAGTAACCCTGCCCTATGCCTCAAACAGAAGCCATCACCCTGACCAACCAACAAGC
>CAYXVS010000387.1:0-3218 GCA_964468735.1 uncultured Anaerolineales bacterium
TGACATTTGATATAGCCAAGATTTCGAGCGCAGTCCAAGCCGAGCCATCGGATGATCCATTCTCCGGCGTGATTTTCGTGCAACAGGGCGACGCGCAGGTCTTCGCCCAGGGCTACGGCTTCGCCAATCGGGCCGAACAGATCCCCAATCGGGTCAACACCCGCTTTGGCATCGCGTCGGGCTGCAAGGTCTTCACCGGCGTCGCCATCTGCCAACTCGTCGAGGCCGGCAAGTTGAGCTTCGATACGCCGTTGGCTGATTGCCTTGATATTGATTTCCCCCACTTCGATCCCGACATCACCGTGGGCCAGATCCTCACCCACAGTTCCGGCATCCCTGACTATTTCGATGAGGAGATCATGGAGGATGAGGAGTACGAGCTGCTGTGGCACGAGCGCCCAATGTACCTGATGCGCTCGCCACGCGACATGCGGCCGCTCTTCCAGAACGAACCGATGAAATTCGCGCCGGGCACGCGATTTTCTTATAGCAACGCCGGCTTCATCGTGCTGGGCCTCATCGTCGAGCAGCAGAGCGGGATGCCGTTCACCGAGTACGTCACGCAGCACATCTTCGCGCCCGCCGGGATGGATGACTCCGGCTACTTCGCGCTGGATCAATTGCCGCCGCGCACGGCCTCCGGCTATATCTTAGAAGACGACGGCCAGTGGCGCACCAACATTTACAGCATCCCCGTCATCGGCGGGCCGGATGGCGGCGCCTTCACCACCGCGCCCGATATGGCGAAGTTCTGGGATGCGCTGCTCGGCCATCGGCTCCTGAGCGCGGAGCTGACCGCTACAATGCTCACGCCCCACATCGCAACGGGGGATGACGATGAGACGCCGGAGCGGTACTACGGCTACGGCATCTGGATCACCAAGAGCGACGGGCGACTCCGCTCCTACTACGCCATCGGCGGCGATCCGGGCGTGGCCTTTATCTCGGAGTACTTCGTCGCTGAAGCGCTGCTCGTCACCATCTTGAGCAACACCGAAAACGCCCTCTGGGAGATCTGTGGGCCTGTGATCGATGCGGCGCGGGCGTCGATAGCATAAATCTACACCTTGCGAAAGTAGCGTTAGCAAATCTATCCGCTGCCTCTGCAGGATTACAAAAAGGAGAATCATAATGAACTGGCAAAGATTTCATCTACCCGAGGACGCTGCCCGCGTCGTGGACGCCTGTCCCGACTTGACCATCGCCAGTTCGATCAACGAGCTGGTCAACTTGGCGTGTGGCGGATTAGGCAGCCATCACTTTGAGGTCGCCTACGATGTGCCGGGGCGCGGTCGCGTGCTGGAGGCGACCGTCTCGCGCGTGCGCAATGGCGTCGCGGCGAATTATCCAGAGCCGTATATGCGCCGGCGCGATCCCAACTGCTTGGTCATCGCCGACCAACGCCCCACCGATAAGCCGACCTTCAAAGAGCGCTTCGGCGAGGACTTCGACGCGCTGCGCACAGCGACCTTCGATTGGTTAGCCGATCAGCCGTTAGCGATGTTTGGCTACATCGCCGGGCAGAAGAACATGGGCATGGACGCCATCGCCATTGCGCCGGCGAACGCGGGCTTCTTTTCACTGAGCCTGGCGCTGCTGCAAGGCATCCTCCCCTACGATGAGCTGCCCGACGACTTCCAGCCGCGCTCGATCATCTACGTCGCGCCGCCCTTCCGCCACACCCACTTCAACGGTCAGCAGGTCGTTGTCCACAACCGGCTCGAAGGGCGGCACGAGATGTTCGCCTATAACCTCTATCCCGGCCCCAGCGCCAAGAAGGGCGTCTACGGGATGCTCCTGACGCAGGGCGAGCGCGAGGGCTGGGTGACGACGCATTGTTCAGCCGTGCGCGTGATCACGCCCTACGACAACGTCACCACGATGATGCATGAGGGCGCCAGCGGCGGCGGCAAGAGCGAGATGCTGGAGCAGGTCCGCCGCGAGGCCGACGGGCGTCTGTTGCTGGGGAAAATATCATCACGGGCGAGCGCCGCCATTTGGAGATTCCCCACACCTGCCGCTTGCATCCCGTGGCCGATGATATGGCGCTCTGCCCGCCCGGCCTCCAATCCGATAGCGGGCGGCTCACCATCGCGGACGCGGAGACGTCCTGGTTTGTGCGCGTCGATCACATCGATCACTACGGCGCGGACGTGCATCTGGAGCGGATGACGGCCCAGGCGCCGGATCCGTTACTCTTCCTCAACATCGACGCGGTGCCGCGCGGCCGCGCCCTGATCTGGGAGCACATCGAGGACGCGCCGGGCAAGCCCTGCCCCACATCGTCGATGAGCCGGTGGAGATCGACATCCGGTTACTGTCACGGAGTATTCGCCACTGCGCCGCGCCGATGGTTGAAACCATCGTCTGATATCCAAAGTGCGTTAAAACGCACTGGGTTTGCTTTCTCGATCAGTTTTTTTAACCCGTTTTTAACGGGTTTTGTGTATCAGCCTCGAATTCATTCGCAGGCGGGCCAAGCGGCGAAAACATTAAGACACTAGCACATCCGCAGTTTTGGCGTGCGGATGCCGCCCTGCACCGCCGACCAGCCGAGCTACGGCATCTTCGGCCTCTTCCATCTTCTGCCGCCCGCGCTCGCCTGGCTCTGGCGCCTCGACGCGCCGCGCGGCTACGCCAATCCCAGCATCATCGCTACCAACGGGATGAGCAGCGAGGGCGTCGGCTCCTACTGGCCCTTCGCCACCGGGCGCCGCGTCGATCAGGCGAATCTGCTGCTGGATCACTTCCGAATCCATCTCAAGACGCGCTACATCCTCTGCCCGAACCAGCACATCGGCGCGTGGAAGGTGGGCTTCACGCCGGAGGGGATCGCGCGGGAGTACCTGGCGCGGCGCGGCGGCGCGGAATTCAAGCCCGATCAAATCCGCCCGGCGCGCTCGCCCTTGCTGGGATACCTGCCGCGCCACCTGCAGGTCGAAGGGCGCATGGTCTCCCAGAAATTCCTGCGCGTCGAGACGCAGCCGGAGGTAAGCGAGGCCGGTTACGACGCGGGCGCCGAGATCCTCTACGATTTCTTCCGCACTTGCCTCCAACCGTTCAACGTGCCC
The DNA here is from genome assembly GCA_964468735.1 of uncultured Anaerolineales bacterium. Lineage (GTDB taxonomy): Bacteria > Chloroflexota > Anaerolineae > B4-G1 > SLSP01 > JAAAOZ01. The sequence continues at coordinate 3,072 of CAYXVS010000387.1, forward strand.
GATCTCGACCCGCTGGGCCGGGAGATCATCACGAGTTCATCAATGGGGATGAAGCTTAAGGAGGAGTTCCCATGATTAGTAACTCACCAACGATAACGAAAATAGCTCTTATGGTTCGGGCCGGCGTTTTTTATCCTCCCCAAGAGG
>CAYXVS010000388.1:0-3213 GCA_964468735.1 uncultured Anaerolineales bacterium
TCCTCGCGTCAAGGCAGGGGGTATCATCCCGCTCACAACAGACAAACTTTGATCGTCCGTCTTCGTTTAGGTAGTTCCAGAAAGGAAAGATAAACCGTGTCCCTCCAAGCCATCCAACGCTATTACACCGAAGTCGAAAAAATCATCCAGCACGGCGGATCGCGCAACGAAAGCGCCGTCCGGCGCGCCTTCGAGCGGCTGCTGGAGAGCTACTGCGCCGATACCAACCTGGAGTTGATCGCCGAACTGGAGTACAAGACGCCTACCGGCGCGACCGTCCGCCCCGATGGCACGCTCAAGGATGCGCTGCGGCAGGATTGGGGCTACTGGGAGAGCAAGGATCGCTACGACGATCTCGAAGCGGAGATCACGGCCAAGTTCGAGAAGGGCTATCCCCAAGAAAACATCCTCTTCGAGGATAGCCAGACGGCGGTGCTGATTCAGAACGGTCAGGAGATAGCGCGCGCGCCCTTCACAGAGGCCCCCGCGCTGCACCACCTGCTCACCGCCTTTGTGAGCTATGAGCCGCCGCGCGTGGAGAGCTTCCGCGAGGCCATCGAGACCTTCAAGGAGGATCTGCCCGATCTGCTGGAGACCCTGCGCGCGCTGATCGCCGAGCAGGCGGAGATCAATGCCGCTTTCCGCCAGGCGCGCGCCGACTTCCTCAAACTCTGCCGCGAATCCATCAACCCCCACCTGGTGATGGCCGACGTGCGCGAGATGATCATCCAGCACATCCTCACGGAGGACATCTTTGTCACCGTCTATGAGGATGCCCAATTTCACCGCGAAAACAACGTCGCCCACGAGTTGGACGGCGTCATCCGCACCTTCTACACGCGCGACATCCGGCGCAACATCGAGCGCCGCATCGATAGATACGTCAAGACGATCAAGGCCGCCGCCGCCGAGATCGCCGATCACCACGAGAAGCGCCGCTTCCTCAAGGCCGTCTACGAGAACTTCTACAAGGCCTACAACCCCGCCGGCGCGGATCGGCTGGGCATCGTCTACACGCCCAACGAGATCGTGCGCTTTATGGTCGAGGCCGCCGATCATCTGGTCTACGAGCACTTTGGCCGCTTTCTGGCCGATGAGAACGTGGAAATTTTAGACCCCGCCACCGGCACCGGCACCTTCATCACCGAGATCATCGAGCACATCCCTGCCCACCAACTGCCCCACAAATACGAGCACGAAATCCACTGCAACGAGGTCGCCATCCTCCCCTACTACATCGCCAACCTCAACATCGAATACACCTACGCCCAGAAGATGGGGCGCTACAAAGAATTCGATAACATCTGCTTCGTCGATACGCTCGACAACCTGGGCTTTGGCTACGAGGGTAAGCAGTTCGGCATGTTCGAGATCTCCGCCGAAAACCTGGCCCGCATCCGCCGCCAGAACCAGCGCAAAATCTCGGTGATTATCGGAAATCCACCCTATAATGCACTTCAAAAAAGTTGGAACGATTATAACCAGAATCGAGAGTATCCTGGTGTGGACGCGCGCATCAAAGAGACTTACATCAAGCACAGTTCCGCCCAAAAAACTTCGCTTTACGATATGTACACGCGCTTTTTCCGCTGGGCCAGCGATCGGCTGGCGGAAAACGGCGTGCTCGCTTTCATCACTAACCGCTCCTTTTTGGATGCCCGGTCGTTTGACGGCTTCCGCAAAGTGGTCGCCGACGAATTCAGTGACATCTACGTGGTGGATCTGGGCGGCGATGTGCGCAAAAACCCCCGGCTCTCCGGCCCCAAGCACAACGTCTTCGCGATTCAGACCGGCGTGGCGATCTCATTCTTAATCAAGGATGCTGCGCGTGTGGAGCAGCCGGCCCGCATCTACTACGCCCGCCGCCCAGAGATGGAGACGGCGCGCGAGAAGCTGCGCTTCTTGGCTACTACATCTTTTGGAGAAATAAACTTTGAGCATATTCGGCCTAATCATCGACACACTTGGATTAACCAGACTGAGTATGATTGGGATGATTTGCTACCAATTGGCACGAAAAGAACTAAACGGGCGAGAAAAGAAAGCGTTGAAGAGGCGATCTTTAAAGTATATTCTACTGGATACATGTCAGGCAGGGACGAATGGGTTGCAGACTTTTCTGAGTCAGATTTAGAAATCAAAATGCGATTCTTTGTTAATCACTATCAAGGATATGACAAAGAACGTGATGCTGAAGATACGGTTATCAAATGGTCTCGTAATTTAATGCGAGAGTTCGGTAGGGGACATCAAGAGGAGTTCTCCCCTGAACGTATCAAAAAATCCCACTATAGGCCCTATGTGAAGAAATTTTTGTATAACTCTGCCATATTTGTTGATGAGAGAAGTATACTTGAAGAGTTGTTTCATAACGATAATGTGTTGGTTTGTATTTCTGGATTATCCTCATCTAAGCCATTTCAAGTATTAGCCGTCAATGATAGACCCTCTTATGATATGCTTGAAAAAACTCAGTGCTTCCCCCGCTACACCTACGACGACGACGGCGCGCGCCACGATAACATCACCGCTTGGGGCGTGGCCCAGTTCACCGCGCACTATGGCGAGGCGCTCGCGGCTGCGGCGGCGCACCTCCATTCCCCCCTCGATCCCGCCATTGGCGCCACCGCGCGCGACGCCATCTTCTACTACACCTACGGCGTGCTCCACCACCCCGCCTACCGTGAAAAGTACGAACTCAACCTCAAGCGCGAATTCCCCCGCCTCCCCTTCTACGAGGACTTCGCCCAGTGGGCCGCGTGGGGCCAGCAACTGATGGACCTCCACCTCCACTTCGAGGACGCCGCCCCCTACCCCCTCCGCCGCGTCGATGCACCCTCCCCTGATTCGGGGGAGGGCCGGGGTGGGGGTATGCCCCAGGCCAAGCTCAAATCCGACGAGGACGAGGGCGTCATCATCCTGGACAGCCGAACAACCTTGGAGGACGTCCCGCCCGCCGCCTGGGAGTACGTCCTCGGCAACCGCGCCGCCATCGATTGGATCCTCTACTACTACAAAGAGCGCAAACCCCGCGACCCCACCATCCGCGAGAAATTCAACACCTATCGCTTCGCCGACCACAAAGAGGACGTCATCGACCTCCTGCGCCGCGTCGTCGCCGTCAGCGTCGAAACCGTCGCCATCGTCGCGGCAATGGCCGCTGCCGAGAGCGTCGCCACCGTCACAGGCGAGGAAGGATAGCCGCCGGCTCAC
>CAYXVS010000389.1:0-3203 GCA_964468735.1 uncultured Anaerolineales bacterium
CCGGTGTGGGGGTAGGGCCTGGCGTGGGCGTGAGGGTGGGGGTAGGCGTGGCGATGAATTGGCGGTGCGTGCGGAGATCAGCGAGGAGATCGCCGATCTCTACGTGATCGCCAACGCGGACGGCAATCTCGCTGAGATCGTAGACGTGGGGGACGCGGACGCTGGCCAGGTGGAGCGTGGGTGTCGGCGTGAGCGTTGGGGTAGCGGGGGGCGTGATGACAAATTGCGTGACGGCGGCGGTGATCGCCGGCGTGAGCAGCGGCATAGCAGCCAGTGCGCAGAGCACCCCAGCGACCAGCGCCTCGCCGGTGGAAGCAGCCTGAATTTCCAGAAAGTAGGCGCGCATCCTGGCGGGCCACAGCAGGGGGATCCCTACCCCGCCGCCGATGATCATATCCAGGAGTAAGTGCGAGCCGTAGGCGCTGGTGAGCACCAGCCAGGCCAGATTTTCGGGATAGATCAGCCAGGTGAACAGCGCAATGAGGCCCACGGCCAGCAGGGAGTGCGTCGCTTCGCGATGGCCAATGTGTCGCTCGATGTAGCCGGAGATCGTGGGCCACAGGCGTCCCAGGTGCGATGCCTGCGTGTCGATATCTGGTAGCAGTGCAAAAAAGGCAACGAGAAGCGCGATGACTGGATGCAGCGGCGGGCAGTCGGTGAGTGCAACAATCCAGGTGTAGGATGCGAGTCCGGCCGCGACGTGGCTGATAATTCCTAGATGATTCCTAATCCAGTACATAGGCATTCCCGCCTGATTTTTAGGTTAGAATTGATCGAGGCCGATTTTGGCGATTTTTAGCATTTTTGATGTGACACAAAAAAATACATGAAGGGGCCATTTTTAAAAATTTGTGTCATACCTCGTTTTAACCGGAAAGGGTATCTGGGTTAGATAGGCCATTTTGGGTTAGCTGCGGGTATTGCGGAGGCTGCGTATAAACAGCGGGCGCAGAACGATGATTGCGATGGTGGCGAGTGCGGCTGCGGTAGCGCCGTTGCTCTGATAGCGGATGATAAACACGCCTAAGATGGCGACGATCAGGATGGCCCAGAGCAGATTGTACCTCGGCGTGGTGGCCTGGGGCGGCATAATCGTGCGCCGCTCGGAGATGGTGCCGGTCTGCGTGCGACGCGCAAGATCCACGATGGTTCGCGGGTGGCCGTGCCCCTGCCGGACGATGAAACGCACTTGGTTGTGGCGTTTGGGGACGCCATCCGGTAGATGCTTTTCGGCCAGGGCCTCGGCCTCGAGGGTGGTGAGCGGCTCGATCCTGATGAGCTGCGCGCGGGTGAGAAACGGGTCGAGCTTTTGCTTCTGGGCGGGCGTGTCGGGCGTGTTGGCTGCTATGGCGACTTCGGCGGCCGCCTCAGCGATGGTGATGATGTTGGTAATTGTCTTGCTGGTGCCAGCGTGGAGATTGTCGATGATGAGGAGCGTCGGCTCCGCGCCGAGGGTCAGGCGGGCCATCTCTACCAGATCGGCGATGGTGGAGCGGGGTGGAATGGAGGCCGAGCACTTTCGAATGATCTTGATGATGGCATCGCGGTGGCTGTGGCGTAGGTCCACCTGGACCGTCCGGGTGGATTTGTTACCGCAGATTGGCCGGTGATGTTGCAGGACGTGCGTTTTGCCGCTGCCTGGGGCGCCGATGTAGAGAGTCCAGCTCGGATGATAGTCGGGCGGCGGCGTGGTGCCGAAAACCTGGGGCAGATCGCTGAGTGTGAGAGGGATTGGGTCATCGCCATCGCCGTTGCGGCGGATGGTGGCGAGTGAGTCCTGGGGCGTGATATAGGCGACGCGCCCGGCGCGCTGAGCGTGGCCGTCGCAATCGAGGTAGAAGTATCCTTTCCCCAACATCCGCAACCAGGCGTTGGCGTTGGCGCGGACATTCGTGGGGATGCTGTATTGCTCGCGCTGGGTGGATAGGATGAGCACGTCGCCCAGCGCAGCGGATTGCTCAGCGATCAGAGTGAGCGCGTTTTTGATCTCCTTGCCGTGCTTGCTGTCGCGGGTGCCGCGCTGTATCTCGTCGGCAAGCACCAGATACCGTGAATCACCAGGTGCAGCTTCACGCAGCCCGCGCTCGGTCAGCTTGGCATAGCGCGTTGGCAGCGTGTTGGCGATGATTTTTAATTCTTCTTCCCACCGGTCGAGCTCATCGGCGCCGAGGTAGGTGAGATCGAGCGCGTTGTAACTGTGCAACTCGCTCCCCTTGCCATCGAGGAGCAGCACGCTTTCCCAGTGCTGTCGCAGAGCGTGGCTCAGGAGCCGGTGGATTGCAGTAGATTTGCCGGAGCGCGTTTTTCCAGTGATGATGAGACGCATGATACAGACCTCCTTGGCTTGATTTCTCGAGGCCCATCCAGTGTCCAGTGATAGAGTGCTGGCGTCTTCTGCGCGTTGAGGCGGATGAAGGTGCAGGATTTACCTCCGGGGGGGTGGGCGATCCACGAGCCGCTGTTGAACACGTGGAGGCCGTCCGCGGTGATGATGTGGTGGGGAAGATGCGTGTGCCCGAAGATGATGGCGCGCGGGCGGGTGTGGTTGGCGATCTCCTCGGCGATCTGGAAAGCGACGGGGGTGAGATAGTCGTAGCGGGCGCGGAGCGCGGCCAGGAGATGCCGGGCGAATTGGAGAGGGGCAGCATAGCGCTGGCCGGTGGCGTGAATTTTGGCGATCAGGTCAGCGGGAAGGGTATTGTCCGGTGTGGTGATAAACCCTGCGGTGGCCAAGTGCCCGCTGTGGCGATTCATCGGCTCGTACTGATGGCCGTGCTCGATGAAGCTGTTCTGGATAAAGAGATGCGAGGCGAAACTGAGATCCGAGTGACCGAGCATCTCCCGCAGGGCGGCCTGGACTTCGGGCCGTCCGAGGGGTGTGTCGTGATTGCCCCAGATGAAGGTGAGGCGGCGGCGGGGTGCGTCGAGCCACCAGGAGAGTGCGGTGAAGACGCGCGGGAAGAGCTGATCTACCCGCTGAAGCAAGGTGATGGGGTCGTCGGGGTTGTGGGAGAACTCGAAGGCGTCGCCGTTGATGATGAGATGCGTGGCTCGTATGGCATGGTAGCGGAGGCAGGCGTCGAGGGCGGCGGTGTTGAACCATCCGCCGCCGAGGTGCAGGTCAGAGATGATGAGCGTTTCGTTATTCATGTGCCTATTATACCAAAATTGGCGCTTGACGCACAAAAAAACCGCAACTGCTA
>CAYXVS010000390.1:0-3199 GCA_964468735.1 uncultured Anaerolineales bacterium
CATTATATGCGCTGAACACCTCATCGCCGGGTTGGAATCGCGTCACCGCCTTGCCCACCCCGACGCCCACCGCCACGCCGACGCCCACACCGGAGCCAACCCCCACGCTACCGCCCGGCCTGATCCTCCCGCCGGAGCCGAGCGCGCCCCAGACAGACGAATGGCCCGCCCTCCCCGCCGATCTCTACTTCCTCCGCGAAGGGCAGCTCTGGCAGTGGCTGGCCGAAGGCGGCGTCGCCGAGGCGATCCCGCCGCCCACAGCCACGCTCACGGAGACCGACGGCCTCACCGAGACGACTGAAACAGAGACGACAAGCTCCAATCCCACCGTCGTGGCGTACGCCCTCACCTCGGATGGGCGCTACCTGATCTACGCAACGGCCAGCGGCGAGGCGCATCTGGTGGATCGCGCGCAGTGGGAGTCCATCCCGCTGCCCACGTCGGGCCGGCTGGTGAAAGACGAGGCCAACACCCACATCACCGTCACGCCGGACGGGCGCTGGATGATCTACCTCGCCTGGGACGTCCGCCCCAAGGCTAGCCAGGGCATCGTGCAAGAGACCGAGCAGCCGTTCGGCACCGTGCTCGCGCTTGATCTCCAAACGCCGAAGGCGCTCCAACGCATCTTGGGCTTCTGCGAGGGTGACGCGGATCAACCCTGCGGCGATCTGCGCCTCTCCCCGCAGGGGACGCACGTGGCCTTCAGCGACCGCCACGGCGTCTGGATCAGCGCGCTGGCCCAGGACGAAACAGCGAACGAAGCGGCCACCGCCCGCCTCGCGATGCCCGCCGCCGCTCTAGAAAATGAGAAGCTGCGCTGGGAGCTGGGCGAGTTTTCTCCCGATCAAGCGTGGCTCTCGTTGGAGATCCACAGCCCGACAACGCAGACGCTGGCCCTGCTGCCGATTGCTGAACTTCTCGCCAATCCTCCCGATGAAGAGGATGATGAAGATGATGAAGCAGGCAGCGAACCGTATTTGCTCTCGGATCTGACCGTCGATGCTGAGAGCCATCTGAGCGCCGATTGGGGCGCGCAGGGGATGTGGGCCGCCGTCGACACGCCGGAGCAAGGCTGCCTCTATCAAGTTCTACCCGACGCCGCAATGGGGACGGTCGTCGTGAGCGAAGGGATCTGTCACGCCAGCGGCTGGCCGCTTCATCCTGCCGCGCCGCAAGCGCTGCCCGATGGCAGTGTCGCCTTCCTCCATCACGGCTGCGGCGAGGAGTGCGCCGGTCCCGCCGCCGGTCTCTACTTCCTGGGGCCAGAGACGCAGTTCCGTCCCATCGCGCTTCTGGATGATGACGACCTCAGCGGCGCCATCCGCTGGACGGACGACGGCTCGGCCTTCGTGGTCCAAGCCGCCGACGGCGCGCCGACCCACATTGGCGTGACCAGCAACGGCAGATTCTGGGATGTCGCCGCTCGGCTGGAGGGCGCGACCTCCCTGCGCTGGGGGCCGATCCATTCACCGGAGCCGGCGCCGTGATGACGCGCCAAGCGCCAAGCGAGGGTAATTCTATGAGACAACAGAGCATCCCACTTGTGCTGGCGATGGCCTTCCTTATTATGTCCATCGTCGCCTGCACCACGCTGCCGAGCGCGCCCCGGCGCGTCACGCTCGTGGCGGACGGCGAGCAGCGCACCTTCGAGACCGAGGCCGAGACGGTGCGCGCGTTGCTGGACGAGGCCGAGGTCACCTTGGACCCGTTGGATCGCGTGAAGCCGCCGGAGACCACAGCGCTGACCGACGGCGCGACGGTGCAGGTGATCCGCGTCACGCAGCACACGACGACGCTGACGGAGACGGTGCCCTTCGAGCGGCGCACCGTGCGCGACGCCAACCTGGCGGAGGGCGAGACGCGGCTGCTGGAGACGGGCGAGGCCGGCGTGCTGGAGCGCGTCTATCGCATCACGGAGGAGAACGGTGAGCTTGTCGAGCGGACGCTGGTCCAGGAGCACCTGACCACCCCGCCCCAGGACGAAGTCATCCTCATCGGGTCGCGCCCGGAGGTGCAGCGGGCCGTCATCACCGGCACGTTAATCTACCTCAACTCGCAAGATGCCTGGCTGATGCGCGGGAGCAATCGCGCGCGGCGGCGGCTCACCACGTTAGGCGATCTGGACGGGCGCGTCTTCACACTCTCGCCCAACAGCGAACATCTGCTCTTCACCCGCGCCGTGACAGAAGCGGGCGATCTCAACGCGCTGTGGATGATCAACACCCGCGAGGCGGACGCGGCGCCCGTCGCTATGGAGGTGCGCAATGTGCTCTGGGCCGATTGGTCGCCGGACGGCAATCGCGTCGCCTGGACGACAGCCACGACGGTGGAGCGCGCGCCGGGCTGGCGCGGCGAGAACGACTTGTGGATCACGTCATTCAGCCTCAGCGGACGACTGTTTATGCAAAGCGAGATCCTCGAGCCGGAAGCCGGCGGCGGCTATGGCTGGTGGGGCACGCGCTACGCCTGGTCGCCGGATGGGGAGCGCCTGGCCTACAGCCGTCCAGATGAGATCGGCGTGGTCGATGTGAGGCGCAACGCCAAGACCTCGCTGATCACCTACCCCACGTATCGCACCTATAGCAGTTGGGCGTGGCACCCGGATCTGATCTGGACGCCCGACGGCGATTTTATCGCAGCGACGCTGCACAACGCCGAGAGCGGCCAAGCCGACCCGGAGGAGAGTCCGGTCTTCGACCTGTGGATGATCGAGGCGACGGGAGCCTACAGCGCGGAGCTGGCCTCCGAGGTGGGGATGTGGGCCACGCCGCGCCTCGCGCCGGATGGGGCCACGCTACTCTTCGGGCGCGCGCGCGTCCCCTATCAGAGCGAGACCAGCGCGTACACGCTCTGCACCATCGACCGCGACGGCTCCAATCAGAACTGCTTCTTCCCCCCGGAGGATCAAGCCGGCATCGCGGCGCCGACGTGGCGCTGGAGTCCCACCGGCGAGCAGATCGCCTTTGTCCAGCATAACAACCTCTATCTGCTGTCGCTTGCGACCAACACCGCGACCCCGCTCACGGATGAGGGTCAGGTCACGCTCTTGGATTGGCGCTAATCAATACCCAACGCAGTACATGTCATCATAAACCCTGATCTATGCTAAAAATTACGAACTTGTTTGGCTCATATAGGGAATCAGGTGAAATCATCCCCCGTTCATCCAGCGGTTTAATTTGGACACAGAGCACCACCG
>CAYXVS010000391.1:0-3195 GCA_964468735.1 uncultured Anaerolineales bacterium
GCGTTGAGCGTGCCCACATCCCACGTAATCGTCTGCCCGGCCACAACCGGCGTGACGCCCTCGCCCCCGCCGCTGCCGGTCGAGACGGAGCCGGTGAAACTTTCGTATCCCGTGCCAAACGTCTCGGTGACGACGACATTCCGCGCGTGTCCGGGCGAGCTTCCACTGTTACGCAGGCTGATAGCCCAGGTTACCACCTCGCCGGCCGTAACAACACGGGTGATCGGCAACTGCGCCGCGCCGCCCGGCAGGTTACCCACGATGTTCGGCGCATGCACGGTGATCGTGGCATCGTCCTCATCAATATCATCAAAAGCGACGTCGCAGGAATCTAAATACCGCCCATCCGCCGTCCCTATTAATGTCCCCGCGCCAGGGCATACCCCCGCCTGGTTCTCAACGGTGAAGCTCAATTCAGCCGTTTGCGTCAACGTGGCATACCGCCAGGTGATGGTTCCGGTCGCGTCCAGCGCAGGATAATCATCCGGGGAAGGCGAACTGCCGGCGTCGCCTTTGTAGACGATACTGATGGGCAAGGTGTAAGAGATGACAAAATCCTTGGCATACGCGCCATCGTTAGTAACAGACACCCGCACCGGCCCACCGCCACACTGGCTGATGTCAAGATCGCGGGCATTGAGCGTAATCGCCGGCTCGTTGCGTAACGAGGCGATGTCAGAGACATCCGCGCTTGAACAGGAGACGCCATCAGACGTACAACCGAAGCCGGCCGTCACTGTGATCAACGCGCTATCCACACATTGACCACTAGGAACTGTCCCTGTGATGTAAAAGGTTTCCTGTCCACCATCGGCCGCGAGGGCGGTCGTGTTGGTGATTTCCCATCTCACTGTGTTACCCGACATACTTGTAGACATGGGGGTAGTCTCACTGAGGGTGAAGTTAGCGGGGATGACATCCTCAACATACAAATTTAGCGCGTCCTGAGGGCCATCGTTAAAGACATCAATTTTCCAGACGACGACCTCATCCACGCCGGCAAAGACCTCGCCCGTGAAGTTGTTGGCGTCGCTGCAATCGTTGACCGTATCATTGCACCCAGATTTGACGACCCTCAACTCCGGCGCATCCACAACCAAGGTTTGACTATCCTCATCAAAGCCGAGCTCGTTATCACAGACATCGCGGGCCGCGCCGCCCGACTGAGCTTGCGCCTCCAGCCCCTCACAGCCGGTTTGCAACTCAAAGGTCAGCAACATCAAATCGCCGGACTCACGCTGGGCCAGGACATCGTAGGCTGGGTTGCCGGACACGAAATCGCCGACGGTCCAAGTTAAAATCTGTGTACTGCCCACCGTCATGATGGTCGGCGTGAAGGGGATATCTTGCAGCAACTCCCCGGAGGTAGCCCCGGTCACCACATCCCCGCTCCGATTCGTCACCGTGACCCGGGTCGTGCCGGTGACGAACGAGCCGTTTGTAATAATCTCCGTGATCGTAAAATCGAAAATCTGGGATTGCGGCGAGGTGTTCTTGACCAGCAATTGCACTGTACCCACATCACACAAGGGCAATCCCGTCGTTTGATCGTTGCTGCTATTGATGGACGCCCGACCCGAAGCAAATTCGACGGCACGTTCGCTATCTGGAGAATCGCCGCATTCCCCCGCAACCTGACCACATGCCTGTTTTAGTTTAATTTTCACAGGGGAAACGGGAGCGCACTGCGACTCAATGTTTGCATATACATCAAACTGCACTTGCGCATCCTGCGCTAAACCGGGAATGGTGAAGGTAAGGACCTGTCGACCGCCCACAGTATTCGTCACCAACGTAACCGAATCGAGGATGCCGGAGGCCGTGGTGCTGGTGACGGTGTAGGTGTAAAAAACATAGCCAGAGGGTAACGTATTGGTGATGATCGGCGTCGCCGGAAGTGAGCCTGTGTTGTACACGTAGAAACGCCAGCGAGTCTCCCGTTCATTTACCGTTGCATCCTGTGGGGTGACGAAGAGATGAACGTTGGAGACCCGCGAGGTTTCCCCACCGGTACCAGATGCCGAGCGCGGCGTATGACAAAGATCCTGATAGGACACTGCCGCCGATAGCGCGCCATCGTTGTCACAAGCGCGCCACAAGGGGAAAGAAATGGTTCCCTCACCATCCAACTTCAGGTCACTGGCGAAGGTGAAGGTGACAACCTCACCCGCCTCCGTCACAGTAAGCGGTTTTCCCTCAAATGCGCCGCCCAGCGTGGGATTCGTCGGGGTAAAGACATCGCCCGCCTGCGCCGTGAAGGTGACGACGACATTGTCCGTCCACGTGTCCGCCTCCGCCCCGGATACAGTCAGCGTGATGGTATTCTCTTGACAGGAGTCCAACGTCGCGGGCGCCGCCGCGATATTCAAATCCCCCCGTTCAATTGTCCAATCCGTCCCCACGTAGCCAACCAACTCCCCATCACAGGCGCGGGCCGGCCCGTTAAGCTTAAACGCAGCGAAGAGGAAAGAATTGATCGCAGCGGCGTCCTCTGGGATCGAACCAGGTTGCGCGTAGACCTGATAGGTGATGCTGATATCGGCCGTCTGGCTAAACGTCCCGATATCACTGAAATCTAACGTCAAAGCCGCGTCAGCCAGCGTGTCCGTCACCAGCGTGGTGTCTACATCAGACGTGCGATCGACGCCGTCAATCAGCACTTGCAATGTGGAGGTATCCACCTCCAACGGCAGAGACAATACTTCTCGCCCCAACGTATCGGTGTAAATCGACCCCGCCCACGTGATACCGCTGCCCACGCTCAACGACGCCGTGACCAGTTGCGTGTCAGATGGCGCACACAATTGCACGGGCGAGGCTGATAGATCGAACGTGTTCGAGGTGGGCGACAGGACATCCATAATGTAGGTGACATTGCTGGCGGCGGTGGTCGTCAGGGAACACGAGGGGCAAACATCTGCGAAGGCCGTGAAGGCCGTAACGGTGTTTTGTACACTATCAGAAGCGTTACAAACAGCATCGGTGGGCACCGTCACATCAATGGTGAGTTGTTCCGTGTAGGCGCCCGTCTCGCTTACCGGCAGCGTCCAGGTGAGCGTCTGCCCATCCCGCACAATGCTCCCGGTTGAGGTCGTATAACCATCAATCGCCAACTGGGCAGCCACCGTATCGACCACCGTGATCCCCCCAGTTCCGATAGTCTCCTGATTATCACCAGAAATGTCCACGGTATAA
>CAYXVS010000392.1:0-3180 GCA_964468735.1 uncultured Anaerolineales bacterium
CCCAGCTTTGCGAAGATTGTGGCAACTGTGTTATGGAAAGCTGGGGCGTAAGGCCACAGGGTTCTTCAGGAATTCGCCGGGTGCAATTGCCAAGCGCTATTGCGCCCCCCTCCCGCAACCTAGTAACGACGTAAAAAAGGTCTGTGATTCCCATAAACGCGCACATCTGCGCTGCTTTTAGGGCGGCTTAGGGGAATGTCCGGAAAAATCCAAAAGACCCGGCTACAAATGATACTGTATGCGAGTTTTCTTGAAACCTTCACAGGGCTTTATGATGTCAGGCCAGTGGCACGCGGACGGTGAACGTGGAGCCGACATTGACCTCACTTTCTATCGTCACCTGCCCGCCGTGCAGTTTGACTATTTCTTTGACGATGGATAATCCCAGCCCACTGCCGCGGATTTGTTGCCTGCGCGGCTGCTCGCCGCGATAAAATCGCTCGAAGACGTGATCTAACTCTGAGGCGGGGATGCCCATCCCGGTGTCGGCGACGATGAGCGCGGCCCATGTGCGCTCGTCGATGGTCTGCTCCGTGGTGCTGACGTTGATATGCCCGCCAGCGGGCGTGTAATTGATGGCGTTGATGATCAAATTTCCTACCACGTGGCTGAATTTGTCGGTGTCGATGAGCGCTCGCACGCCCGGCGTCTGGGCTTGATAGCTCAACGTCACACCCTCTGACTCGGCCAGCAGCTGGTAGCTGGCGACCGCCGTCGCAGTCATCTGATCAAAGTTAACCGGCTGGGGATCAAAATCTAGGCTTGCGGCGTCGATGCGAGAAATCTCAAGGATGTCCTCGATTAAGCGTGTGATCTGCGCGACCTCTTGATCTAAGGCCTTGAGGTACTGGTCCTGGCGATGTGGCGTCGCGTTCCGCAATAGCGAGGCGTAGAGCTGAATGGATGCGATAGGGGTCCGCAGTTCGTGAGATGCGTTGGAGACGAATCGGGATTTTATCCGCTCCAGGGTTTTGAGGTGCGTGACATCGTGCCCGACGATGACGACCGCCGGCCCAGTTGTGTCCTGTTCCGAGATGGGCGCGGCGCTCAACTGGAGATCCATCCCGCTTAACTCAATCAAGATCTCGGGGCGATCCTTGGCCCGATGCGCTAATTCGCGGATTTTGGTCCGCAGCAATGGAACCTCATCAGGCGGAAGGATCTGGCGCAGCCACATATTGGCCACCCGATTCGATTGGACAATTTGGCCATCGCTGTCGGTGACGAAGATCGCGTCTGTGGTGCTGCTCAAGATCGCTTCCAGCCACGCCTTTTGTGCCTGTAACAACATCGTCCGCCTCTGCACGCGCTGCTCCAGTTCATCGGCGTAATGACGCTGGCGCTCGTAGTGACGCGCGTTCTGGATGGCGATGGCCGCGTGATCGGCAAAGGCTTTCAGGCGCTGCGCGTCATACGCATCAAATTGATTGGGTTGGGTGCTGTTGACATTGAGAAATCCCACCGTCTCCCCGCCGATATGGATCGGCGCGGCGACATAGGAGCGCCGCCATTCATGCTCAAGGGAGCTAACCCAATCGGGATCATTCACCGTATCTGGCGTGACGATGGGGCGGCCGGTTCGCATCATCCGCAATAGATTTGGATAGGTCTCGAAGGGTTGGTGTAGTACTTCGGGTTGAAGATCAGCGGCGATGGATTCATAGCCTCGCCGGCGCACAATTCGGATTTTATTATCCTCAATCAGCATGATGTTGAAGGTGTCGCCGTCAACGACGCGCGCGGTCTGCTTCAGGATGCGATCCAACACCTGATCCAGATCCAACGTACTGGTAATAACCGAGGTGGCCGCCTCTAGCGCCTTGGCCATCTCGCGCTGCGTCTGCTCGGCGGCAAATAGGCGCGCGTTCTCAATCGCGATGGCCGCCTGTTGGGCCAGGGTTTGGAGATAGAGTGATTCCTCGCCAGTGAAATCGCGCTGGGTGTGGCGCCCGATCAGCAGCAGGCCGATGATCTGCTCGTCGCGCAGGATGGGGGCGAGCAGCGCCGCACGGAGGCCATTGTCTGCCAGGGTGGTCTTCAGATGCGAAAGAGGCGAATCCTGCTTGCCGGGTAGATCGGAGAGATGCACGCTCCGATTTTTTGAGAGCGTTTGCTTAAATGTCTCGTGCTGCAAGGCTCCCTTAGCGTAGGGAACGATAGCCTTGCAGAACGCCTCGCTGGCGCCCGATGCCATGAACTCAAGATCGGGATCGAAGGCCAGCACACAACTTACATCGGCGAGAGAGAGTTGCATCGCGTAGCCCGCGATGGTTTCTAACACCTGGCGCAGATCCGCTTCGGAGGAGGTCGCGTTTCCCACCTGGGGGGGCGTGGTCGCCAAATCACAGGGGGTGATGTCGTGCGCCACCACCAGCAGGTAGGATGTATCGTTGAGGCTTATGTGATTGAGTGTGAGGTCGAAGATTGTGGGCGTGCCATCTTGTTGGCCGCTATGCACGACGGTCTGGGAGCGGGGGGGAGGGGAGACTCGTAGCGCCGAACGTAACGCCACTGCCCAGGGATGGGCCAGCGTGCCTTGAAGATCTGCTACCGAGGTTCCCAACAGCGCATCATACTCATAGCCCAGCAGTTGGCACGCCGTTTGATTTGCATCGTAGAATTGCCCTGATGCGGAGGCGATTAACATGATGGCATCGTCGCTCTGTTCAAAAAGCACAGTGAGCCGCTGCATCTCTTCCGGGGATTTAACGCTTTTCTTTTCGCCCATAAGTTCTGAGATGACAATCTGAAAATGGGACAGGGGTGGCAATCAAGCCCAATTTTGGATAGTTCAGCTGGACAGTATCAATGACAGAAGATGGCGTTTGCGTTTTAGACAGGCTGTTCAATTTAGGTGCGACCTTACCTCATAAGTGTAGCATACCTTAACTGAAACGCAATGCGTCATAAATACGATTCCCTCACTATTTTTTGTGAATTATCCCCCAAAAGAGAAAAAACCTCGGTAGGACCAGCGCGGGATTTCATGACAGCATGTCATTTGTGAGGTTATGGTATAATCGATTCGGCTCATATAGGAAATCGGGTGAAATCATCCAGCGGTTTAATTTGGACACAGAGCACCACCGAGAAGGCACAGAGAAGCACGGAGAAATGATTCTCTGTGTGTATCTCTGTGAAAAACTCCGTGAAACTCTGTGTTAACTAGAGCCTGAGCAT
>CAYXVS010000393.1:0-3165 GCA_964468735.1 uncultured Anaerolineales bacterium
TCCGGCGTTACCCGGAGCCTTAGCTTCTTGGGGCATCCTACTCCGACGTGGCTTGCGGCCTGGTCGCCTGCTCCCGCGCGAGGCGGAGAGAGCGCACGTCGGGTTTCCCCGTTCCGTGTATCCATTTGATGTGACGTTAGGTGGATGCTTTACGCCGGATTCCTAATGGGGTACGACTTGGGCCGATGTGCTCCCAAGTCCCGGAATCAAGTCCCTTTTGGGCCAACCTCTTAGCCAACGTGGGCTGGTTGTCACTGACGACGCCTCAATGCACCTTTACTTGCGTTCACCATAGTCACCTGCTTGGCGGGGATAGTCCTGTTTGGCTCAAGACGCACCGCCTTTTAATCCCGCTTCTGACGATTGATGACCAGTCGCACGCCAGGGGAAAATGCTGTCACTCCCGTACCAGGGAGGAGCGGAGTTGCACCGCTATGAATACACAGTTGTTAAGGTACAATGTGCTCATTGAGCACCTGACCTTCCCGCCCATCCCTCCCGCTATGCGGGATTTCGGGCGAACGGGTCGCACCCAGCGCATGCAGCCGACGCCGCTGCGCGGCTGTAAGCGGTGGATAAATCGCGTCCTCAAGTAACTTTCTTGCGAGGTTGCTTGCTTTGTCGTCGCGGCGCGGCTGATGCGCGAGCCGTTGGTCGGCGGCGCTTTTGTCAATTGGAGAACCAGATGAAACTCGACTATGGCTTCACTGAGTACGACACCGAAAAAGCAAAGGTTGTCTTATCTTGGAAAACTCTTTTCGACTATGACCCAAATTCTTCTTCGTTAGATTTTGCGGTTGGTGATCACTACACAGTTTACAAAACTGGGAAGAGCAAATATTTTCTTTATTGCCGTCACCGTATCCAACGAAGCTTTATGGGGACCGTTGAAGATGGTCAAGAGTACATCCAGCCTATCACAAGAGAAGATGTTTGTATCTACGCACTTCTGCACAATAACCAGAGGGTTATAGAAACTGAGGGATTAGATGCAGAACGGAAACGCCTTGTGGAGCGGATAGTGTCATTTGCTTCGGGGGAAGAAATCAAGGTAGTTCGTTCAAAGAGAGAAATCTACCTTGATTTGGATAACATAGCCAATCAAGTTGATGGCGGCAAACTTCCGTTCGGCGATGAGATAAAGTATGATTTATACGAGTTACAGCAGTGTCTCGGAATATGTGCCTACAGAGCCGCATTAGCCATAAGTGGCAGGCTTTTGGAGTTGTGTTTGAAACTATATTGTGTCGAGCATAAAATAGATTTTTCAGATAAGTGGATGATTGGTCAACTCATAAACAAGATCACTCAGGCTGGCAAATACCTCGATCCAAGTCTGACAAGTGTGTGGCAAATCATCAACCAACAGAGGATCATAGGCGTTCATGTAAAAGCCAAAGCGCCTATTCCAAGCAAAGAGCAAGCCTTTATGGTCAGTTTTGCGGTAATAGATACGTTAAAGCAGTTGTTGCAAAGTGAGTCTTCGTAATTCTTGCCACCCAACCACGGCTTGCACCCGACGCGGCTATCGCCGCTCGAAATCGGCGACTACACGCGCTTTGAGTCGGTCTTGTGGCGAAGGTAACTTCCACGCACCCGTGCAGCGGCCACGCCGTCATCCTTAGCCTGGCTATAACGGCTGAACAAACTCACAGCGCCCTGGATCTCTCCAGGGCGCTTTTGCGTTGCCAACCGAAAGTATAATTTTGTAACCTCTAGGAATTGGCATCTGCACCGAGGCCGATTTGCTGGCGCCAACATCGCCACAGGACGTTTTCTGTGGTCAAGAATGGTGCGGAGATCAAGGTGACGACGTTCGGGCGCAACAGGCTAGGTGAGAACTTTCAGCATATCTGGAGTGGTGTACAATAGCGCCATCCCCTATTAGCATCTGACCCAGACACGAAAGGATTTCTATGACCAAAGAACAGGATTTTTATGCCGCGCTGCGCGAGGTCTTCGTCGGCGCGGAGATTGAGGGCGAATCGGGCTACATCAACCTGATGCGGATGAAGTCTCGCTACTTCCAGGAGATTGTCTTCCCCCAATTACAGATCGATATCGAGGCGGTGCTGTCGGAGTACTCAAGCTTTCGCGATGAGCTGTTTGATAAGCTCTACGACTTCTTCCACCGCTACTTCAGCGAAAGCGGTTCGATTTACTTCCGGCGCACGCGCTACCCCCAGAGCGTCTACGAGCAGGTCTACACCGACGAGAAGGACGTGATCCTCTTCTGGAAGACCCACATGCTCTACTACGTCAAGACCGACCGCCTCTTCCGTAGCATGGAGGTGGAGACGCCGCTGCGGGTGACCGCCGATCCTGCCACGGCGACGACGCAGCGCTTCTTCTTCGACGTCTCCGCGTTGGAGCACAAGCAGGCCAACGAAAAGCGCGATCTGGTCTACCGCTTAGATCACGTGCGCGAGGATGGGACGATTGTCTTCGCTGTCGAATACTCCAGCTACGGCAGCAAGACCAAGCTGCTGGATATTCTCAAGGGCCTGCGGGATGCAGATGCGGAGGTGGACGCCGAGGTGCAGGTGGGCGAGGATGTGATCCAACGCGCCATCCGCGTCTTTGAAAAGCAGAGCGAGGTTGATTTCTTCATCAACAAGGACGCCGGACGCTTCCTCAAGGAGCAGTTCGATCTGTGGATGTATCGCTATCTCTTCGAGGGAGAGAACATCTGGCTCCAGCGGCGCTTGGAGATGCTCCAGCGCCTCAAGGAGCTGGCCTACAAGCTCATCGACTTCATCGCGCAGTTCGAGGATGAGCTGGTGCGCGTCTGGAACAAGCCCAAGTTCGTGCGCAACAGCCACTACGTCATCACGGTGGATCACATCGCCGCGCGCGACGTGGATCTGCTGGGGCGGGTGTTGGCGCATCAGGGGATGGCGGATCAGGTGGCCGAGTGGCGCGACCTGGGCATGGTGGACGCCGACTTCGCCCCAGAGCAGGTCTGGGCGCGCGATCTCTTCGGCCAAGAGTTGGACGCGCGCTACCAATACCTGCCGTTGGACACGCGCCACGTGCCCGATCTGGAGTTGGAGATCGTGGGGCTGTTCGAGCATTTGGATGAGGCTTTGGATGGCTGGTTGATCCACAGTGAGAACTATCAGGCGCTCAACACGCTGCGGCCTCGGTTTAGGGAGCGGGTGAAAT
>CAYXVS010000394.1:0-3157 GCA_964468735.1 uncultured Anaerolineales bacterium
GCGCCAGGTTTGGGTGTCGCTGCCGAAGACCAGTTGCGGCGCGTCGCCCGATTGAGTGAGCCAGTCGGCCAGGCCGTCGCCGTCCACATCGCCCAGCGCGACAATCTGGGGCGTGGCGGTGTCGCTGCTGAAAGTGGCGTCGGCATCGCTCAATTCCAGCGTTTGGGGATTGGGCGGGGTGGAGGCCAGGTCATCGTGGCCCAGGAAGAGGTAGACGGTGTTGCCCACGCCGACTGCCCAGTCATCGTATTCGTCGCCGTCCACGTCGCCCAGCGCGGCGAAGGTGGCGTTATCGGAACCGGCGTTGACCTGAGCGGCGGCCATCTGATCGACGTAGACCCCTTCGCGCCAGGAGGGCTGGCCCAGGAGCAGGTAGACGCGCTCGCCCACGCCCAGGAGCAGGTCGGCGAGGCCGTCGCCGTTCACGTCGCCGGCGGAGGCCACGCGCGCGCCGAAAGCGGCCCCATCGGAGCGCGACAGGATGCTCCACTGCGGGGCGGCATCGGTGAGGCGCACGTCGCGGCCCAGAGGCTGTGTGCTCCCGAAGACGAGGAAGGCGCGGCGGTTGCGCGGGTCGCCGATGAGCAAGTCGGCGAGGCCGTCGCCGTTGGCGTCCCCGGCAAAGGCCAGATGCGCGCCGATGTGCGCGCCATCCGCGCCCACGAACGAGGTGCGGCTCTTCGCCAGGGGCGCGGCATCCTCCGGCGCGGGCCAATCCCCGGCCTGCCCGTAGACGAGCGTCACGCGACCCGCGCCCTCATGGGCGGCGGGCAGCCCGATGGCCAGGTCGGCCAGGCGGTCGCTGTTGAAGTCGCCAATCCAGGCCAGGGCGACGCCTTCGTCATTGTCCTTGACGGTGGGCAGGCCCAGCCAGATCGTCGCGTCGTAGAGGCTGTTCAGTGCGCCAAGCAGTTCTTTGGGGCGGGAAGGCGCGGGCACGGCGCCCCGGTCGTTGGCGACGCCGTAGAGATCGAGCGGCTCGCCCGCGCGGACGTGCGGCGGATCGGCTACGATTTGCGCGTAGATGCGGTCGGCCATCTCGTTGGTCGGGGGCAGCACATCGACGATGATGGTGCGTTCCAGCATCGCGCTGACGTTGCCGGCCCGGTCGAGGGCGCGCACGCGCACGACGTGCTCGCCGGAAGCGGAGGCCTCGTTTGGCAGCGTCCAGTCCTCGCTCCAACTGGCGTTGAGCGGATGCGCGGTTCCCTGCCACACCTCGCGCCAGGGCTTGTCGTCGAGGCTGACCTGAACGCGGGTCAAGCCGCTAAGGTTATCATCGGCTGTGCCGTTGAGCGTGATCGTAATCACGCTGCCCACCTCGGCGGCGACGTATTCGCCCTCGGCCAGATCTAGTGTGACGGTGGGCGGGGTGTTATCGACCGTGACCTGGACGACATCGGGCGCGCTGGCATAGCCGAGATAATCGTAGGCGGTGGCGGTGAGGTCGTAGACGCCGTCGTCGGGCAGTTCCCAGGTGTAGGCCCAGGGATTCTCGCCCTCGGCGGTGACGATGCCCGCGCCGGGGAGGTTCACCCTGACGTGATCCACCCAACTTGTCGCGTCGCCCGCGTTGCCGCCGACGACGTAGTCGCTGATGCCGCCGCCCAGCATCGCGCCATTTTCCGGCGCGGAGAAGCGCGCGGTGGGCGGCTCATTATCGAGTGCTACGGCCACGCGATCTTCGATCTCCTGCGTTTCGTCGCCCATCGGGTAGGGGAAGGAGACCACGGCCTGGCCGCGCGCGGAGGCGGCGTCGGCGGCCACGGCGGTGACGGGGGTCGAGACGCGCTCCCAGGTGTGCAGCGTGTGCGCGCCGGTGAAGTCCCACTGGAAGCCGTGCTGATCGGCGGCGCAGCCGGTGGCCGTCTCGCGGGGCGGCGTCCGGTCGCCCTGGATGTGCCCGCCCTGGAGGTCGGTCACGAAATCCGGCAGACAAAGCGTGAGCGTGGCGCTGATCGGGTCGGGGCCGGTGCTATCCAGGGTAAGGGTCAGCGTGACGGGATCGCCCGGCTCAAGATAGGCGGCGCGATCCCCGGAGGGGCTGCTCGCCAGCGGATCGCCCTGCATGTCGAGGCGCGGGGCGTCGTTGTAGGCGTAGGGACTGGTCCCATAAGCGCGCTCGGCCTTGTCGTTGAGGCCGTCGTCATCGGCGTCGGCCTGGAGGGGATCGGAATAGACCCAGTAGGCGCGGTCGGATTCGGGCAGGTCATCCACCCACCAGCCGCCGGCCCATCCCGTCTCGCCCAGGTGGAAGACCTCCTCGCTGTCGAGCAGGCCATCGTCGTCGGTGTCTGGCTGATCGATGCCGGTTCCCAGGCGATATTCCAGGCCGTCGGAGAGGCCGTCGCCGTCGGTATCGAAGCGCAGGGGATCGCAGCCCAAAGCCTCCTGATTGTCCAGCTCGAATTGGTCGGAGAGGCCGTCGCCGTCGGTGTCCCAGAGGTCGGGATCGGTACCCAGGTCGGCTTCATAGTCGTTGGAGAGGCCGTCGGCGTCGCGGTCGGGGTTGTGAAGCTCGTCCCACGACCAGAGATCGGTCACGGCGCCCGGCAGCACATCGACGTAAAACGCCATCGGCTGCCAGCGCTGACGGCGATGGCCGGTCAAGTCTTCGGGCAGGTCTACTATCATTTTGGTGCGGTCGCAGGAATCGCCCCACAGGCTGCACTCTTCGTAATAGGTGCGGGCGTAGACGCGGGTATCGATCTGGAGACGGATATTGCGTCCCGGCTGCTCGAAGTAATACTCGGCGCTGGTCTCGTTGGTGCAGAGAATTACCGACTTGTAGAAGGGCGGGAAGGTGGAGAAAAAGCCGGAAAAGGGGAAGTCGATCTCAAGTTCCTTGAGCGCTTTGTAACATTCGGTGTCGCCTCTGGTACCGGCGGTGTTAGCGCTATCGGAGGAAGGTTCAAACCAGGCGTGGACGGTGCTATCCTCGATGTCGTCGGCGTCGGCGTCGGAGGTGTAGTCCAGCATCCCCTCGAAGGTCTGGCGGATGATGTAGCCGTTGCCGGCGATCAATCCCTGGGCGTTATTTTTCATCTCGCCGCGCGCATCCTTAAAATCCATATCGTTCAGCGAGGTGAGTGTGCGCACCTCGTAGAAAGCCCGGCTGATCCATTGGATGACGTCGCCCGAGATGCTCGTCCCGCCC
>CAYXVS010000395.1:0-3154 GCA_964468735.1 uncultured Anaerolineales bacterium
TCGTTGGGCTTTCGCTTTCCCCGGAACTGGGCATCTTTGTCGCCGGGGCGGGGTTTTCGCTGTTGCTGGTAGGCGCGTGGGGACAGATCGCAGCGGCGAAGTTCTCCACACGGGGCCGTTGAAGGAACTCTTTTAGGAGATAGAATGAGCGCTTTCCCTTATATCTTGCAAATTCGAACTGCAAATAAAGATAGAGTCGAGCACCCGGTGACGAAGAGTGAGTTGACCCTGGGGCGTCGACCGGATAATGATGTCGTTCTAGATAACCCCAAGGTCTCTGGGCAACATGCAAAACTGACCTTTACTTCGGGAGTGTTGTTGGTAACAGACCTCGGTTCACGAAATGGGACGCGCCTCAACGGACAAACCGTGCCGCCTCAGACACCGACGCCATTTCAGCTTGGAGATGTTATCACAGTTGGCTGCTTCCAGCTTGGGGTGCGAGCTATCACATCTGGTGATGCACCTGAGCCTTCATCTGTCTCTGGACAGATCAAGGTTAGCGAGCGACGTCGCTCGCCTGCGACCGACGTTAAATCTTGTGCTCGATGTAATGCGCCATTGCAATCGCGGGCGCGCTTCTGTGCGTATTGCGGCGCGACAGTTGACATCGCGCCATTGGCTTCTCAAATGCGCCCTGATGGGCAGGCTACGCTGGTCGTCCGTCAGCCAGGTAAGCGATTGGTTGAGCATGACCTGATGCAGGGAACGTTGCTCGTCGGGCGTGGGCCGTCGAATGATGTCGTGATAGATTACCCTACCGTCTCTGTACATCATCTAAAATTGGACGTCAGCACAAAGGGAATTCAAGTCACAGATTTGGGGAGCACGAACGGGACCCAAATCAATGGAAAGTTTATCCCATCTCACACGCCGCGTCCTTTCCGACTGGGCGATGTGATCCGCATTGGCAATCGCCGGGGCGACTCGTTGAGTATGAAGCTGAAATATCGCCATCGTCAGGTGGAGAGCCTGCGCATGCAGCCACTGGGCATGCAAAAGCTCGCCCAGTTTTCCCGCATCACCATTGGACGCACCGCGGATTGCCAGTTGATGCTTGATCACCCGATGGTGTCGAGAAAGCACGCGGAAATTGCGCGTCAGGCTGGGAGGTACGCGATTCGCGATTTGGACAGTATGAATGGCACCTTTGTGAACGGGCAACGGGTGGACGGATGGCGCGTACTGCATACCGGAGATGTGATCCAAATTGGCCCGTTCAAGCTGGTATACGATGGGCGCGTGGAGAGCTTGGCGGCCGCCGTGAGTCATGGCCATCGCCTGGATGCGCTGCGGCTGGGGAAACAGGTCGAGAGCGGCCTGATGATTTTGAAGGATATCTCGATGGCCGTGCAGGGGGGCGAGTTCATCGCCCTGGTCGGCGGCAGCGGCGCTGGCAAGAGCACGCTGGTCAAGGCGATGAACGGATTTAATCCGGCCACCCACGGGCGGATGTTGATCAACGGCGACGATCTGTATACCAACCTAGATGCTTATCGCACCCTGATGGCCTATGTGCCCCAGGATGACATCATCCACAAGAAGTTGCCGGTGCGCTTGGCGCTGTGGTATGCGGCGAAGCTACGCTTGCCGGACGCCAGCAACCGGGAAATTGATCAGCGGATCGCGGCCGTGTTGAAGTCGGTCGATATGAAGCAACATGCCGAAAAGCCGGTCTACGTTCTCAGCGGCGGGCAGCGCAAGCGGGTCAGCATCGCGGTCGAACTGCTTTCGCAGCCGGAATTGCTGTTTCTGGATGAGCCGACCTCTGGCCTTGATCCCGGCCTGGAGAAGAAGATGATGTACGATCTCAACCGGCTGGCGGATCAGGGCCAGACGGTGGTACTGGTGACGCACGCCACGGCGAACATCGAGCAATGCGACCAGGTTGCTTTCCTATCGCGGGGATATCTGGCCTATTATGGTCCGCCCCACGAAGCGATTGACTACTTTCAAGCGCAGGATTTCGCCGACATTTACATGAAGCTGTCCCAAGAAAGCGATCCTGCCGCGTGGAATAAGAAATATCGCCGCTCGTCGATCTGTCGTCAATACGTGAAAGAGCGCCAAGCGCCCATTTTGAAGGCGCAGCGTCAATCGCCACAACAAAGGGCGCCTCAGGCGCAGCGTCGTCCGCGCCCCACGCGCGATTCTGCCCTGCGCCAGATCGGTGTGCTGGCGCGCCGTCACCTCGACCTCATCCGCCACGACTGGATCACGCTGTTTATTTTATTGATTATGATGCCGATCATCTCGTTGCTGTTTATGGCAGTCAGTGCAGAGGAAGATCTGGTTGGATGGCAAATACCCCAATCGCACGTTGAAATGAGGCTTAGAGAGACATTGGAAGCCAACGGTCTTCAGGAAGGTGATCAGGCGAGTTACATGCCGGAGCCTACCGCCACCCAGTTGATCACCATGTTGGGTCTGGCCCTGACTCAGGCCGGCACGTTCGGCGCGGCGTTTGAGATCGTCAAGGAGCGATCCATCTTCCTGCGCGAGCGCTCGGTCAACTTGCAACCGGGGGCCTATGTCGTGTCTAAAATTTTGGTGCTCGGCATGTTCGCTGTGATTCAGGTCGCCAGTTCTTTATTCATTCTGAGCTTGAAAGTCAGCATGGACTTTGACCCGATTCTGGGCTTATTTCCCACCGGGAGCATGGAATTATTCGTGACCTTGCTGCTCGGCGTCATTGCCAGCATTATGCTTGGCCTGTTCATCTCCGCCATCGTCCCCACCGCCGACATCGTGCTCTACGTCATTTTGGGCCAACTCTTCGCGCAGATTATTCTCTCTGGCGCGATGTTTCCACTGGAGGATAACTTAGCCTCCAAGTTGGTCATCTCCCATTGGACGATGGACGCCATGGGGTCAACGGTGAATATCCCTGAGTTAAATGAAGAGAGTCTCACCTGCAATGTGAGCGTAGTGGAAATGCCTACAGAGACCGATGAGACGCGAGGAGAAAAAAGGATCGATTGTCAATCGTCCGCGCGCGAGCCTGAAAAGTTGGGATTGAACTATGAGCATACGGCCGAGCATTTGTTGACGACCTGGATCGCCTTAATCATACAGACATTCTTCTGGGGGGGGCTAACGATGATCGTCCAAGCGCGGAAGAAATTCAAGTAGCCTATGGGGTAAGAAGATGCAT
>CAYXVS010000396.1:0-1172 GCA_964468735.1 uncultured Anaerolineales bacterium
GTTACTTCAATTGACTCAGCGCCAAACTCACTTACACTTAGAGAGAGAGGTTGGCCTACCCTCAAAGGAGAGAGTTTATGCCGGTTATGCAAGTCGAAATGCAATTACCCACCGAGGAACTTTTGAAAGCTGTGGCCCAGCTTAATTCGGCAGAGTTAGAGCAATTTGTGCAACAGGTGATGCATCTAGTAGCCCAACGGCGCGCGCCGGTCTTGTCCCACAGTGAAGCTGAACTGTTGCTAAAACTCAACCAAAGTACGCCCACACCAGAGATGCAACAACGACATGCCGTATTGGTGGAGAAACGCCAAGCCGAAGCGCTAACGGACGAAGAATACGAGGAGTTGCTGGCTCTTACCGAACATTTTGAAGGATTGAACGTCCAACGACTTGAAACCTTAGTAGCATTGGCGCGCTTACGGGATGTATCTTTACCGGAGTTGATGCGTGACTTAGGTATTCAAGAAGGTGATGTTGTCTAAGCGATCCGTAACAGTAAAGCAAAAGCAGATGGTAATCCGCCGCGCGCGGGGGTGTTGCGAATACTGCCAAAATCAATTGCGCTTCACTAATCAGGCATTTTCGATTGAACACATCATTCCCAAAAGTCGAGGCGGGAAAAACTCGCTTGATAATCTCGCGTTATCGTGTCAAAGCTGCAACAATCATAAATACACCAAAACAACTGGCGTAGATCCAATTACGGGCAAAACGGTTCCCTTGTACCATCCTCGACAACAATCCTGGGAGGAGCATTTCGCCTGGAATGATGACTGCACGCTCGTCATCGGAATCACGCCTACAGGGCGCGCCACGGTCGCAACGCTCCGGCTCAATAAATCAGGATTGGTCAACCTGCGGCGAATTCTATATACTGTGGGTGAACATCCCCCCTCTTTGAACACCCCTCCTTGCCAATCCCCCGAAGTGTGTTAGATTAGGCGCATCTTACCCAAAGGATAACAACCATGGTCTGCGACACAAACATCGTACACTAGAACCCAAGCCTTTTCAGGCAATTCTCGCCCCGCCGGGGCGTTGACGTGCCTACCTAACGTGGACGAACCCGGCACTAAAGGGGGTTCCTTTCCGCCAAATTCTTGCTCATTGTACGTGAATTTGACTGGTTAGGCGGGGGCAAGCGCTACGAGTTATCCCTGTCGCAGCACGTC
>CAYXVS010000396.1:1272-3152 GCA_964468735.1 uncultured Anaerolineales bacterium
CAGCATCATCAGCCTTCCCGGAAGGTTCACAAGGAGTCTTCAATGAAAATCCCCATCCGAAAATACTGGCAACTCCTGCACACCTACCTCCGCCCGCAGGGACGCCGGATCGCGATCCTGGCGATCCTAGTCGGCGCGAAGATCGTGCTGCGCCTGCTCAACCCGCAGATTATGCGCGTGTTCTTGGATCAGGCGTTCGCGGGCGCGCCGCTTGCCACGCTGGTGCGCGAGGGCGCGGCCTTCTTCGCCATCGCCGTGCTCACCCAGGGCCTCACCGTCGCCAACCTCTACACCAGCGAGAGGGTCGCCTGGTCGGCCACCAACGCGCTCCGGCTCGATCTGCTGCGCCATTGCCTGCACCTCGACCTGAGCTTCCACAAGGCGCACAAACCCGGCGAGCTGACCGAGCGCATCGACAGCGACGTGGACGCGCTCTCCAACTTCTTCTCCGGCTTTGCGCTCAACGTCATCGGCAACGGCGTGCTGGCCATCGGCGTCCTCATCCTCCTCTTCCGCGAGGGCTGGCTGCTGGGCGTCAGCTTCACGCTCTACACGATCATCGGCCTGCTCGTGCTCGTGCGCCTGCGCGAGATCACCATCCCCTTCTGGGATCGCCTGCACGACATCCGCGCGCGCTTCTACGGCTTCCTGGGCGAGCAATTCTCCGGCACGGAGGACATCCGCGCGAACGGCGCACAGGCCTACGTGATGCGCCGCTTCTATCTGATGGTCCGCCGCTGGCTGCCCATCGACCGCAATGCCAGCCTGGCCGCCTACTCCGGCTGGATGACCAACGCGGCCTTGATCGCCGTGGGCGAAGCGTTAGCCTACGGCCTGGCGGGCGTCCTCTGGTTCCGGGGATCGATCACCATCGGCGTGGCCTACCTCATCAGCGATTACATGGGCCTGCTCTTCGGGCAGATCGCCGAGCTGCGCTGGCAGCTTTCCGACCTGCAACACGCAGAGGCGGGGATCGGGCGCATCGAGGCGCTCTTCGCTCGGCAATCGAGGCTGGAGGACGGCGCGAATGGTCCCTTGCCCCCCGGCGCGCTCGATGTGGTGTTCGAGAAGGTCTCGTTCGTTTATGAGGACACACCCCCCTCAGTCCCCCCCGAAGAGGGGGAGGATGCAGAGATAACTTTGCCATCAGATGACGAGCGCGTGCTGCGCGATATCGATTTTCGGTTGGCGCCGGGGCGCGTGCTGGGCCTGTTGGGACGCACGGGCAGCGGCAAGACGACGTTGGCGCGGCTCCTGATGCGCCTCTACGATCCGACGGAGGGCCGCGTCTGCCTCGGCGGATTGCCGCTCACGGCGACCACGCGCCACGATGTGCGGCAGCGCGTCGCGCTGGTGACGCAGGAAGTCCAGCTTTTCCGCGCCAGCGTCCGCGATAACCTCACGTTCTTCAATCCACAGATTGAGGATGCGGAGGTCATCGCCGTGCTCCGCCAGCTTGGATTGGATGTGTGGCTGGCGAGTTTGCCGGAGGGCTTAGATACAGAATTAAGCGCGGACGGCGGCGGCCTTTCCGCCGGGCAGGCGCAGCTTCTGGCCTTCGCGCGCGTCTTCCTCTTCGATCCCAGCCTCGTCATCTTGGACGAGGCCTCCTCTCGGCTCGATCCCGCCACCGAGCGCCAGATCGAGCGCGCCATCGATATGCTGCTGACCGGGCGCACGGGCGTCATCATCGCCCACCGGCTCCACACCGTCCAGCGCGCCGACGAGGTGCTGATCCTAGAAGAAGGCCGCATCCGCGAGCATGGCCCCCGCGCCGCCCTCGCCGCCGATACAGCCTCATACTTCCATCACCTACTGCAAACAGGGATGGAAGAAGTATTGAGGAATGATGAATTGCGAATTTAGAATGATGAATAGGG
>CAYXVS010000397.1:0-3152 GCA_964468735.1 uncultured Anaerolineales bacterium
CTCAGGACGAGGCTGATGGTCGCAAGGCTGTTGCTAGGCTTCGCCTCGTACTCTACCACGCATACGGCACCCCCTCCGCAGCCACGACCCCAGGGCTAGCCTTTGACCACGATGGGCATGTAGATATGAAACTCTGGGGCGGATCCTGTCCCAGACCAGTACCCGCTGCTCACGCTGAAACTGGCACTGCTCGACACGGGAGGGCTGGCAAGACCTTGCCCTATCGTGCCCCGAACCTGGTAGCCGGCAGAACTGGATGCACCACCGCCGCTGCCCAGAACGTGCCAGCCGAGATTGAACTGGGCAGATATCTGGGCCATCACGATCGCGCCGGTGCCCACTAACAGCAGCACAGTAGCAACCGCCAGGAGGGCCTTCACCGTTTTGTGTCTCATCCGATCCTCCTAGTGCAGCGTCACATAGACATAGATCATGTCTTGTGCGTCGCTGACCGATTCGAGCGCCTTGGCGAAGACGGTGCCCGGCACGGTGATTTCGACACTGTCTAACGTCACCGTGGCAGCCTTCGCCGCTACGCCGCCAGCCCCGCCGGTAGACAACAGGTCACCCGGCTGGATGTCACCGGCCAGCGCGCTGACATTGACCAAAGCCGGCCCTTGTACTACCACCAGCAAAAACTCACCCGGCGTGACCTCGCCCAGTGGCGTCACAGCCATCTCTGCCATGCGCTCTTGCGCCGTAGCGTCGGGAACCTCCAGATCGGGATTCACCGCGTCAATGTTGAAGCGGCTGAAGACCACCCCGGCTACGGCCGTGCTGTGGGCTGTGTGGGTGCGGCTCACCTGCGCGATGGGGCCGTCAACGGCCGTCACCGCCCGATTGATGCCGCTAAAAACCACCACATCTCCCGGCGCCAGCGGCTCCGTTCCGCCATTCTGCATCACCTGCATAATGGCGCCCGCGAGGTTGATGTTGAGTGAGAAGAGGTTGTCGTTGGTGTAGAGGCCGTAGTTGCGGTCCGACCGGTTGGTGTTGCCGAAGACCCCGGTGCTGTTCGTGCTGGTGCCATAGACGCCGAGGCCATTGCCACTTGCTCCGTGGACACCCCGGTTCTCACCCAGACCGACGATACCGACGTTGCCAAACGCTGTCGTGATGCCGGTTACGTCACCGGCCTCGCCCCGCAAGGCCTGGTTGTTGGCGCTCTGGGCGTAGACGCCGTAGCCTCCCTCGGACGTGATGAACGCGCCGTGGTCGAAATGGTCGCCGCCGGCGGTGTCCACGCGGATACCGTAGCCTTCATCGCTGGTGAAGTAGCCGCCCCAACTGTTGTTGCTGGAGCCCCAGACGCCGTAGTTATTGGTGCTCGAAGCATAGAGGCCCATGCCGCCATTAGCATCTGCCCGCAATGCCGTGCCCGTTGCCGGCGCGAAGCCAGACAGAGCGGCCTCGCCCCCGCCCAGCGCATCGCCAACGATCGTCGCGCCCGGGCGCAAGCTCAGAGCGTAGGGCGCGGGCAGGATCTCTTGCCGTGGGGACAGCGTTTCCCCGCCCACGGTGATGCTCAACCAGAGCGCCTGTCCGTTGAAATCGGACGGGGCCACCCCCAGGGCCACGTTGAAGAGACCGTTCTCGACGGTGACGTTGAACGTGCCGCTGTCCCACAGCGCCGTTCCTGCCGCCTCGTCGTTATAGACAATGAAGCGCATCGCATACGTTCCATCCAACGGCGTGCCGCCAGAATCGGTAAGCCGGCCCTGATAGCTGATCCCACCGGCGACCGTGGCGGCGACAGCCACGGGTGACGGCGGCTGCCGGAACGGCGTCGCGCCGGCAATCCCCACACCCATCAGCAGCAGCGTCACCACACTGACAATGACCAACACATTTCTCCCTTTCATAACCCTCTCCTTCGCGGATACTCTGCCTTAGACCTCACATAAACCCTAACTCAGAAAAAGCACCTTCTCTGTTCCTCTTCCCCTATGGCACGCGGCTCATCGCATGCCGGAGGGCCAACGCCTGGACATTCTGAGGGTCGCGCTGTAGCGCCGCTTCCACGGCCAGCGACGCCTCATCAGATCGTCCTAACGCCCAATAGCAAGTCGCGAGACCCGCATAAGCCTGACCCGATGTCGGCAGCAGGCGAACCGCCTCCTGATAATCGGCCAACGCCACATTGGGGCGGCCTAGCGCCAGTTCGACAGCGCCCAGATAGACGTAGGCTTCGCCGCTCGTGGCATCGAGCTTGACGGCCTGTCGCAGCAAAGGCGCGGCCAATTCAACCTCACCGGCATCCAGGTGAGCACGCCCCCACGCCGTATAGATCATGGCGTGGTTCGGCGCCAACGCCAGCGCCTGCCGGAAGGCCTCATCCGCCGGGCCGCGCGTGTCGCTGCCGAATTCCTGGGCGGTCGCGGTGTAGAACCGGGCCGTGTGCAGCCATACGATGGGATCGCCGGGGCGAAGTCGCCGCGCCGCCGACAGGGCTGCTTCTGCCCGCTGCAACCAGGCCGGCACACTCCCGGCGCCGGCTATCGCTTGCTGCCAGTAGAACTGAGCCAGCGCAAGATGATGCGCCGGTTCCACCGGCCACTGCGCCACAGCCCGCTCGGCGGCGGCGATAGATCCGGCGTCATCGCCGCGCTCGGCGTACCGGATCGCCGCGCGGGCCGACGTATCGGCCAGGAGAGGACGCAGGTTGAACTGCCCAATGGCCACGGCGATGCCCACAAAGAGCAGCACGCTACCCACCGCATGCCGGCGTGGTCGATCAACCGCCGGCACATCGCCCGGGGAAGCCGGCGACGTTGCCAGCGCGATGCCGATCCCCATCAGCAACCAGGTGGCTGTGGCTGTCGGCGTTACGTCGAAGCTCACCAGGTTGCCGGTCAAATTCCCGAGTACGGCAACCACCACGGCGATGAGTAGGGGCCGCTTGTCCGCCGCCTCCGGCGAGCGCAAGGCACGCGTCGCAACCAACCCAAACGTGACCAGCACGGCGCACAGGGCAAGGACTCCCGGAATGCCGGCCACCACGGCCCAATCGAGGAGCAAGTTGTGGGCACGATCAACAAAGACACCGCGCCCCTGGTAGTAGACAAGCTCAGGCGCATAGACGCGGGGAAACACTATACCCAGGGCATCGGCGCCATATCCCAGCAGCGGCCTTTGCCGGATCAGGGCCAGGG
>CAYXVS010000398.1:0-3139 GCA_964468735.1 uncultured Anaerolineales bacterium
GAAACGGCGCTATAATGCGCGGGTTATGAGGAAAATCAAGGCGTGGCTTTATCGTGATGCGGTGCTGGCCGCCGGGCTGGCGCTGGCCCTCTGGGCGCTGTACGCGCTCACAGCAGCGCCCGGCACGATCTTCGGCGATCCCTCGGAATACCAATTTATCCCCGCGATTTGGGGCATCGCGCATCCGCCGGGTTACGCTTTCTACACCCTGCTGGCCGGCGTGTGGCAGCGAATTTTTCGCGTCGGCAGTGTGAGCTTCCGCACCAACTTGTTGGCCGGCGCGGCCGGCGCGTGGACGGTGAGCCGCGTGGCGCTGCTGGCGCTCGAAGCGCGGCGGCCGCTGACGAAAGCGCAGCGCTGGCCCGCCTGGTGGGGGGCCGCCATCGCAGGGCTGGCGCTGGGCATCGCGCCGGATGTGTGGCAGCACAGCATCCACGCCAACGCGCACATCGTCAGCGTGGCGTTGACGATGACGCAACTTTGGCTGTTGGCGCGCTGGGCGCGCGACGACGACGACCGCTGGCTATTCGCAGCAGCCTTCTTCTGCGGTCTCGGCGTGACGCATCACCCCATCACTGTGTGGGGTCTGCCGGCCTACGCGCTCTTCATTTTGGTGCGCCGCCCCAGATTGCCCCTGCAACCGAAGACGTGGCTGCCATTTGTCGGCTTTGGCCTGCTGGGCCTGCTGCCGTGGCTCTACTTCCCGCTGCGCAGCCCGCACGTCCCCTTTGGCCCGACCGATATGCGCTCCTGGGCCGGTTTTCTGCGCCACGCCACGGCGCAGGGCCTGCGCGTGAACCTCTTTCACTTCGGCCCGGCGGATTGGCCGGATCGCTGGCGCGTCTTCTGGTCGCTGCTGCGCTTGCAGTACCCGTGGCCGCTCTTGGCTCTGATGCTGTGGGGCGCGGCGGCGTTGGCCCGGCGGAAACCGCGCTTCGCGCTGTTGTGGGGCCTCTTCCTGCTGGGCCATCTGGGCTTCACGCTCAACTCCGTGCAGGATGTGATGGCCTATCTGTTGCATCCCTTCGCGGCGCTGGCGGTGTTGATCGGGGTAGGCGCGCAGGAGGCGCTGAACGCAATAGAAGCGCGCTCCCGCCGAGGGGCGGCGGCGGTGGGCGGCGGATTGACGCTGCTGTTGATCGGCGCGTTGATCTTCACCTTCCCCCGCATCTCGCTGCGCGAGTGGCGCGAGGCTGATGTGTTCGTCGCGGGCGTCGCGGAGCGCTTCGCGGGGCAGGGGGATGCCGGCCGTGATGCAGCGCTGGTCTCCGATTGGGAGCATCTGACGCCCTATTTCTATCATACCTACGTCGAGGGTTTGGAGATCGATCCGGCGGATATGCGCCCGGTCTATGCGACAGGCTCGCTTCCATGGACGGAGGCGGTGTTCGCGAACTTACCGCGCGGCCCGGTCTATCTGACGAACTATCGGCGCGATGTGCGCGAGTTGGGCTTTCGGCTGCGACCGGAAGGGGCGTTGTGGCGCGTGCTGGAGCCGCCCGCGACCGAGCCGGTGGCCCCGCAGGTGCGCTTGGACGACGTCTGGGTCGATGATCGGCTGGAGCTGGTGGGCTATGACCTTGATCAACGCGGGACGACGGTCGCGCAGGGCGATGTGCTGCCGCTAATCCTCTACGCGCGCGCGCCGACGACGGAGACGGCGATCCTGATGCCGGTCGGTCATCTGGGCGAGATCGAGCAGCGCTGGACGACGGACAGTCGGCGGCTCACGCCGGATTGGCAGCCCGGTGAGGTTGTTGCTGAGCGGTACGAGATCTTCGCGCCGTACACGCTGCCGCCCGGACGTTATCCGCTGCGGTTGAGCTACGTCGATATGAGCGCGGGCGGCGCGACCCTGCCGCTATCCGGCGGCCTCGCGAGGCTGACCTTGGGAGAAATCGAGGTGGCCGCCGCTTCTCGCGCCCCCGATGCGGCGCGGGTGGTATCGCGCTCGCTCGTGAACCTTGGCAACGACGTGGCGTTGCGATCGGCCAAAGTGCAGGCGGGCCTTGCATCCCGCCAGGGCGTGTGGGCCGAGCCGTTGCGCCTGCGACCCGGTCAGCCCTTTCATTTGACGCTGCGTTGGCAGGTATTGCAGCATCCGCGCGCCAGCTACACCGTCTTCATTCACCTCGTCGATGCGGAGGGGCGCTTGTGGTTGGGGCACGATTACACGCCGTTGGGCGGTGCGTTCCCGTCGTATTTGTGGTTCCCCAAATGGCTGCCAGGCCAACAGGTCGTCGATCCCTATCGGTTGGTCGCGCCGGAGAATCTGCCGCCGGGCCAATATCGGCTGGAGGTGGGGATGTACGAGATGAGCAGCGTCCGCCGCATCCCCCAGTTAGATCTATCCGGCCAGATGACGGGCGACCGCTTTATTTTAGGGCCAATCGTGGTAGAGTAGGGCAGAACGTGACAAAGGTGGGAACGGAGGAGGCGTAAAATGGAGACGATTTTAATTCCGTGGGTCATCGCTGCGACGATTTTGTTGTTCGTGGCGGCCTACTGGATCTACACACTGGAGAAGCGTGTCGGTGGAATGGAGGCGCGCTATCAGAAGATCCTCCGGTTGGCGGAGGAATCTGATCAGGCGACGGTGGCGCAGTTGTTGGCCCGCTTAGATGATCAGGCGACGCGGTTGTTGGGCGTTGAAGGGGAAGTGATGCGCATGGCGAAGGTGCTTCCCCACACGATTCAGGGCTGCGGCATCGTGCGGTATCGCGCCTATAATGACGTGGGCGGTGACCAGAGTTTTTCGCTGGCGCTGGTGGATGAGCACGGCACCGGCGCGATGGTCAGCGGGCTGCATGGCCACGGCGATATACGTGTCTATGCCAAGCCGCTGATCCAGTGGCGCTCCTCCTACAGCCTCAGCGCGGAGGAACAAGATGCGCTGGGCCAGGCTCGTCAGCGGATGGAGGAAGGCATGGCGCCACCGTCCACATCGGAGGAGACGTAAATATCCCTTCATCTACTTCATCTACTGAGAGTTGATGGGGGTTATAGACCTTTTTACGTCGTTACTGGGTTATGGATGGGAGTAACTGCGCCCGGCGAATTCCTGAAGCACCGAGTTGACAAACCCCTCTCCCTGATTATCATAGATTATGAAGGAAGGGTTGGCTTTTGACTTCACAGA
>CAYXVS010000399.1:0-3129 GCA_964468735.1 uncultured Anaerolineales bacterium
ATGGGTGGGGGTGCGGTGCACCATCAATTCGACCTGGTCGCCGCGCACGCGCCACGTATCCGGCGCTTCCTGCGCGATGGTGTAGCCCAACTCCTCCGGTCGCGGCCGGATGATGGCCGGCATCGGGCGGTGGATTTGGGGCATCGGCGCTTCCTGGAGCTTCTGGTGGGCGCGTCCCATCAACTCGCGCGTGTTCTGATGCGCCAGCGCGGAGACCAACATCACGTCCTCGTAGCCCAGCGCCTCGATCTCCTCCTTGATGATGGGGAAGATGTCTTCCACGCCGGGGATGTCCATCTTGTTCACCGCGACGATCTGCGGCTTTTTCATCAGCCCGTGGCCGAAGGCGGCCAGCTCGGCGTTGATCTCCTGAAAATCGGCGATGGGATCTAGGGCGTTACCATCCAACAGATGGATGATCACCCGCGTGCGCTCGATGTGACGGAGGAACTCAAGCCCCAGGCCCTTGCCCTCGCTGGCCCCGGCGATCAGGCCGGGGAGATCGGCCAGCACGAAGGTCTGGTTGACGTTAAGCGCGACGACGCCCAAGTTCGGCTGGAGCGTGGTGAAGGGGTAAGGCGCGATCTCCGGCTTGGCCGCCGTCGTCACGGAGATCAGCGTGGATTTGCCGGCGTTGGGCTTGCCCACGAGACCCACATCGGCCAGCAGCTTCAGCTCCAGCTTGAGCCAACGTTCCTCGCCGGGATCGCCGCGCTCGGCGATGCGCGGCGCCTGATTGGTGGAGGTGGCGAAGCGCGCGTTGCCGCGTCCACCCCGCCCGCCCTTCGCCGCGACAAATTGCTCGCCCTTCTTCTTGAGATCGGCCAGCAGCTCGCCCGTCTGCGCATCGAAGACGAGCGTTCCCGGCGGCGCCTTGATGATCAGCGGATCGCCGCCGGCGCCGTGCATATCCTTGTTGCGCCCGTTGATGCCATCCTCCGCCTTGAAATCTTTCTGATGGGCGAAGTGGTAGAGCGTGTTGCGGTGCTCGGAGACCTCCAAGATCACATCGCCGCCGCGCCCCCCATCGCCGCCCGAGGGGCCGCCGTAGGGGACATATTTCTCGCGTCGAAAGGCGACACATCCATCGCCACCTTTGCCTGCTTGGACATGAATTTTTACTTGATCGTAAATCATAACAACTCTAAGGATACCGCAGCTAAGATGGAAGTCAACCGAAGAATGAGTATCAAGAACTAAGGATCAAGAATTAAGGGCCGTGACATTCTGCTCGCTCATTCGCTCATTCGCCGGGGTTATTGAGCCGTTATGGGTTGTATACCATGGTGTAATCCTCTGGGACGCGGGGGATGTTACGATGTAAGTGTGGAGATGAACGTCAATCTTTTTTCGTTTTGTCTTACGGGAGGCGGGAATGGCACGCATGGATGCCCTGACGGAGCGGTTGGAAGCGTTACAGATGGATACGCCGGACATCGAGGCGGCGGTTTTGGTGAGTGTGGATGGCTTGCCGATGGCGGCGTCGCTGCCGGGGAATGTGGAGGAGGATCGCGTCGCGGCGATGGCGGCGGCGATGCTCTCCCTGGGCGAGCGCATCGCGGGGGAGTTGCAGCGCGGCGGCCTGGACGAGGTCTACGTCCGAGGCGCGGAGGGCTACGTCGTCCTGCGCGCCGTCGGTGAGATGGCGGTGTTGTCCGTCCTGGCGCGCCACAAAGCGAAGCTGGGCCTGCTCTTCCTGGACGTTCGTCGCGCCGCCGAGGAGTTGGCCGCTTTGCTGTGATTAACGTCGGCCTTTCATCACGCTGGATCAAAATTCACGGGCCGTTGCTTGGTTTCATAGATCGGATATAATGTTTTCATCTGGGTGGTATGATGATATGGTGAGATGAAGGTGAGATGAAAGGGAGAAGGTAGATGCGTGTGAATGAGGGAGATGCGCCTATATTTGAACGGGTCACGATTGATCCAGAGGTCTGTGGGGGAAAACCATGCATTCGCGGCCTGCGCTTCCCCGTCTCGCGGCTGTTAGGGCTTTTGGCTTCGGGCGAGACCGCCGAGACGATTCTGCAAGCTTATCCTTATTTGGAACCAGAGGATATCCAAGCTGCTTTGGATTATGCTGTTTACTTGGCTGACGCTCCCGTGTTTGAAATCGCTTAGTCGAATCCCTAACACTCCATTGCAATGAAAGCGCTACTTGATATGCCGGTTTCAGCCATGCTACTGGATGTCCTGCGTGATTATGGACATGAGGGCGTTCACGCCCATCAACTCGGCAAAGATCGCGCCACCGATCGCGAGTTATTGGCTATTGCGCGTCGTGAAGAACGGGTCGTGATCACGGCTGATCTGGATTTCCCGCAATTACTGGCGCTGAGTGCCGCCGAAGGCCCAGGCGTCATTTTGTTTCGAGGGGGAAATTACACCAACCTTGAGATGTGTGATTTGTTGGGGCGCGTACTGCAACAAGTTCCCCCGGAGACCTTAGAGCGATCTATCTGTGTTGTGGATAAGCATCGTGTCCGCGTCACCCCGTTGCCGCTTACCCAAAAACCTTAGGCGCTCGCCCAGTTCTCGACGATAAGATCGGGTACGCGCGTGAACTCGCGCTCGTTGTTCGTCACCAGCGGGATGCCCAAGCTCACGGCCTGCGCTGCGATCAGCAGATCCATCCCGCCGATAGGCTCGCCCGCCTGCTCCAAGGCCGCTCGAATTTCCCCGTAGGCCTCGGCGGCGCGATCATCAAAGTTCACCACGTTCAACGGAAGCAAAAATTGCCGCAATGCCTTGCTATTCGCTGCTTTTGATGCTTGATTTAGACTCTTCGCCACGCCATACCACAATTCACTCACCGTGATCGACGAGACGCCAATGTCCCCCACATCGCAGGCGCGAAATTTCTCCATCACGCGCAACGGGCGCTGCTTGATCATGGTGATGCAGATGTTCGTATCCAACAGATACCTCACGCGAAGAGATCCTCGCGCTCTTGGGGCGCCGGTTGCTCGCGCGTCGTCATAAAATCGTCGGTGAACTGCTCGAGGCTGTCGAACAGCACCTGCCACGAATCTGGTTGAGGGAGCAACACCACGG
This sequence comes from uncultured Anaerolineales bacterium, assembly GCA_964468735.1. Classification (GTDB taxonomy): domain Bacteria; phylum Chloroflexota; class Anaerolineae; order B4-G1; family SLSP01; genus JAAAOZ01. The sequence continues at coordinate 3,055 of CAYXVS010000399.1, forward strand.
CATCCCCCACCTTCTTGATAAAGACGCTGGAGCCTTCAAATCGGAACTCCTTGGGTAATCGCACCGCTTGACTAC
>CAYXVS010000400.1:0-3127 GCA_964468735.1 uncultured Anaerolineales bacterium
ACGGGGATTTGCCCTGGTGGACCGAACGCCCGGAGTGGGAAGTCCAGGCGATGCCCTAGAGCACAATTATTCGTTCGTAGTCAGGCACGAAACGAGTGAAACGAAGTGAAGTGCCGTTCGTTATCTACCTCACCCCGCATCCACCACCGCCCGCATCTCAGCTAACAATTCGCGCCCAAAGCGCGCGGCGGAGAAGCGCTCGGCGTTAGCGCGGCAGGCCAGCGGATCGACGTCTGCCGGATCGAAGGCCGCGACCGTGGCCGCTAACGCCTCCGCTGTCGGTTCGTGGAAGAAAACCCCCGTCTCCCCCGCGATGACCGTGTCCAAGGCGCCGCCCGCGCCATAGGCGATGACGGGCCGCCCGGCGGCCTGCGCCTCCACCGGCGTGATGCCGAAATCCTCGCGACCAGGGAAGACCAGCGCCCGACAGCGCGCCATCAACCCCGGCAGATCATCATCGGGCACGCGCCCCAAAAATCGAATCGTCGGTCCGGCCAGCGCCGCCAACGCCTCACGATCCCGCCCGCGCCCGGCGATCCACAGCGGCAGCCCCAACGCATTGAAGGCCTTGATCGCCAGATCGATGCGCTTGTAGGGGATCAGGCGCGAGACGATGAGGTAGTAATCGTCCGGCTGGGCCGCCGGCTCAAAGCGCTCCACCTCGACCGGGGGGAAGATCACGGTCGATTCGCGATGATAATAGCGGCGAATGCGCGCCTGGATCTCGGTGGAGATGGCGACGAAGTGTAGCGTGGGCCGCTGCGCTGCGCGATAATCCCAGCGGCGCAGCAGCGCGATCAGCGGCTTGAGCGCCGCCTTCACGGGCGCGGGCAGGCGCTCGCGCGCGGCGTAGGCCTCGTACTCCCAGACGTAGCGCGTCGGCGCCAGGCAGTAGCAGAGATGGGGCGTCGCGCCGGTGCGGACGCCGTGGCAGAAGCCGCTCTTGTTGCTCAGCACCAGATCGTAGCCCCGCCCGGAGAGATCCAATTGGGCGAAGGCCAGCGCGTAGAGGGGAAAGTAGGCCTGGTGATGGCGGTAGATGCCCGGTAGGTGATCCATCCAGGTGGTGCGGATGGGCCACGCGCGATAGGCCGCCGGCATCCCCGCGCGCCAATACATGCTCGTGTAGATCGGCGCCTGCGGGAAGCGCGCCACCAACTGCTCCAGCACGCGCTCCGCGCCCCCGTGCTGATTGAGCCAATCGTGGACGAGCGCGAGCTTCACGCCCGATCCTCCTCCGTATCCGCCGTGGGCAGCGTATCCAAGGTCTCGCCGCGCAGCGCGCGGCGCATCGCCTCGCGATCATCCCAGGGATACTCGACGGCGCCGAAGCACATGCTCTGCTCGTGGCCCTTGCCGCAGGCGAGCACCACGTCGCCGGGACGCGCCAACTTCACCGCGTGGCGAATCGCCGCGCCGCGATCCGGCGCGCGCCAGTAGTCCACGCCCGCGCGCCGACCGTGCGCCTCCAATCCGGCGGCGCTCTCCGCCAAGATCTCGGCCAGCGGCTCGGTGCGCGGATCCTCCGCCGTGACGACGGTGAGATCAGCCAACTGCCCGGCGATCTCGCCCATCAAACGGCGCTTCTCTTTATCGCGCAGGCCGGCGCTGCCAAAGACGACGATGACGCGACCCTCGTCGCCCGCGAGCGCGCGACCGGTCTCCAGCGCGCGGCGCAGGGCGTTGGGCGTGTGCGCGAAATCGACGATGGCCAAGAAGTCCTGCCCCGCGTCGATGCACTCCATGCGGCCCGGCACGCCGCGCGTGGCTTGCACCCCGGCGGCCACCGCATCCAGCGGAACGCCAAGCGCCAACGCCGTCGCCGCCGCCGCCAAGATGTTGCTGACGTTATAATCGCCGATCAGGGGCGAGGTGATTTCGACCTCGCCATCGGGCGTGCCAAGAGTGAAGCGCGCGCCGCCGGGCGTGGCCCGGATGTTTTTCGCCGCCAGATCACGTGACGAATCGACTAGGTCTGGATGCACGGAATAGGCAATTTGAGGATCGCCCGCCAGCGCCGCGAGGTAGTCGTAGGAGCCGGGATCGTCGCGGTTGAGCACGGCCAAGCCCAAGCGCCGATCCGTCAACAGCTCCCCAAAAAGCCGCGCCTTCGCCTCGCGATAGGCCTCCCAGGAGCCGTGATAATCCAAGTGCTCGTGCGTGATGTTGGTCACAGCAGCCACATCGAAGCGGCAGCCGGCCAAGCGCCGCTGAGCCAGGCCGTGCGAGGTCGCCTCCAGCACGGCGTGGGTGATGCCGGCGTCCACCATCTGCGCGAGGTAGCGCTGCACATCCTCGGCGGCGGGCGTGGTAGTGTGCAGACCGGTGTCCAACGTCTCCGCGCCGATGCGCGCGTCGACGGTGCTGATCATCCCCACGGGAACGCTCGCCGCGCGCAGGATCTCGTAGATCAGCGTGGTGGTGGTCGTCTTGCCGTCGGTGCCGGTCACGCCGATCAGCGTCAACTTACGGGCTGGATGGTGATGCCAGGCGGCGTGCAATCGCCCCAGAGCCTCGCGGGCATCGGCCACGCGGATGTAGGGGCATGCAGGCAGATCCATCGCCGCGCGCGGGCGCTGGCCCACAATGGCGCGCGCGCCGGCCTCGATGGCCTGGGGAATAAAGCGATGGCCGTCGACGCTCAGGCCGGCCACCGCAACGAACAACCCGCCCGGCGTCACCTGGCGCGAGTCGTCCGTGATCCCCGTGATCTCCAGGTGATCGGACGGGGTCACTCCCACAAGATTTACATCAGCCAACAAGGTTTGTAGGTCCATTCGTTTCTCCTCCTCTGCTCGATGCGTTTGGTTTAAGTGCGTTGCACCTTAGAACAATTTAAACGGGTGCAGTTACTCCTAGTTACCACGGCGGAATCACCGCCTTTTTGCATAGTAAGTATGTACAAAAACTACCCAACCGCAATAATCTAATACAAAATAGCCGCCAAAAACGCTCATAAACGCAGTCATTTGAGATCTCGGTTCATTTTTACAACTCTAAGTTGGGCGTTATGGCGCTTTTCGCAACTTTCTCAGGGATAGTAACTGAGAGTATCTACACCCAATTTAAACACACATTACCGGCTCAGGGGGCGATAGCGCACGGTGAGCACGGGGCACGGCGCATA
>CAYXVS010000401.1:0-3125 GCA_964468735.1 uncultured Anaerolineales bacterium
TCGTACCCCCACAGGCGGGCGGCGAAGCCCCACGCTTCCGTGATCTCCTGAATCATCGCCGCGTCCAGGTGATAGACGTTCTTCTGGTAATCATCGATGGAGGCTAAATATCGGGCGACGCCCGCGCGCGCCTGCCCATCGAAGGACAGATCAAAGGCGTCGTAGATGCGCGCGATCTCGCCCCAGGGATCGGCCTCCGCCTCTTCGTATTTGACCTCCACCAAATTTCCCGCCGGGATCAATGTCTTTTCGCGCAGGTATTGCTTCGTCAACTTCTCATAGTTGATCAACACATTCTCTCGAACGGCAGCCCTCTCCACATCTTGCAGCGCCGTTGGCGCCATCTCCTTATCCAGCCAGTGCATCGTGGAGCTGTAAACCACGTAGGGGTTGCGGCAGACGTGGACGAACTTGGCCTCCGGGAACATATCCAGCAGGACGCTGAGCCGTCCGGTGTTAGCGGGGTTTTTGAGCAGCAAGCGCCGTCCCTGCGAGGCGAAGGCGATCTTCTTAAGATAGTAGAGATACGTCCGCCGCCATTGCGCGATCTCCTCATCAGCGACGCCCTCGAAGAGCACGGCGCGGTCGAAAATCTCGCGCATCTGCCGGGGGAACGAGAGGGCGTGGTAAAAAGAATACGCGCCCAAATTGCCAAGCGCGTACTCCTCCTCTTCGACGAAATTCAAACTCAGCCGGACGTTGTCCATCGGGCGGGTCTCCGGCAGGCTGCCCTCTAAAATCTTCCGAAAGATCCAGCCGGTGAGGAACAGCTCCGGGATCATCGTCTTGACGAAGTTGACGATGGCGAACGCCGGATTCTGCGCCATCAACTGATGCACGTAAGTCGTCCCGCTGCGCCAATGGCCCACGATGAAGATCGGCGGCTGCTGAATCTCCGTCGCCGCGATCTGCGCATCGAATCGGGCGCGCTCATAGGCGCGGAAGGGCGTGCTCACCAGCGTGATGGTCGAGATGTAGAGCGCGCGGGCGAAATACCGCGCATCAATCCCGCCGTAGGTGCGAAACAGATGAATCCAATTCCGCAACGAGCCGCCGGCCAAAAATTGCTGGTCGAATCGCCAGAGGCCCTTTTTTTTAAAATAACTCATCTCTTCCCAGCGCATCAGCCAGAGATGGAGCGCCGGTAGATGCGATGGGTCTTGTACCATTGGATGCCCAACGCGGTCATATCGCCCATACTCTTGAGGTTCGTCTCCGCGACCTGCGCCACATCTGCAAATTCAACCTCCCGCTCCTCTAGGATCTGAAACAGCGAAGAGTAGAGGACCGCGTTGCTGCCCACGCCCTGATACTTCGGCAGCAGACCCAAGCCGTTGGCGCTCAAGCGCTTCGTGAATCGATGCGCCCACAAGAGCCGAATCCAGCCGAAGGGCCACAAGCGCCCGTCGATCGCCTGCAGCGCCTCCGAGACGTCGGGGAAGACGAAGGCGAATCCGGCGACCTCATCGCCCTTCATCACCAGCCGGATCATGCGCGGATCGGCGATGGTGAGCAACTGATCGCCGATCATCTCCGTCTCGGCGTCATCCAATGGATAGTAACCCCAGACATCGGTGAAGGCCTCGTTGTTGATGCGCTGCACGCGCGGGATCCATTCTCGCAACTCACGCTTAGATGTGAAGCGCTTACTCCAGTAGCCGCGCCGCTCCTTCACCCGCTCTGCGATCTGGAGAACGCGCTCCGGCAGTTCATACTCCCCATCGATGTAGCCGGAGACGTAATCCACCTCCTTCTCGAAACCGACGTCTTCGACCAGGCGGACGTAGTACGGCGCGTTGTAGGGAATCCCGAAGACGGCCCGATGTTCGAATCCCTCCACCAGGATGCCCATCCCCTCGGAGCGGAGGAGGCCCTTCGGCCCGATGAGTGTATCTAAGCCACGCTGTTTCGCCCATGCGTCCGCCGCGTCGAAGAGCGCTTGCGCCACCTCCAGGTCATCGATCACGTCGAAGTAGTGGAAGAAGGCCACCTTGCTGTTGTGATATTCGTTGTAGTGGCGATTATCCAACACCGCGATGCGTCCCACTACCTCGCCCCGCTCCCACGCCAGGAAAAAGGCGGCGTCGGAGTGCCGATAGAAGGGGTGCTTGTCGCGATCCAGCGCCTGTTTCACCGTGAAGATCAGCGGGGGCGCCCATTGCTCGGAGCCTTCGTACAGTCGGAATGGCAGTTGCACGAACTCGTTAACGTCTGTGCGATGATTCGTATCTACTTGTTGAATTCGCATCTTATCCTCCATGCCCCCTTAGTCCGTGAAGAAGCCGACGCCCAAGATACCCGGCCCGCCGTGCGTGACGATGGCCGGCGGCATATCCAACACCGGAACGTCCGAATAGCCCAACTGCTCCGCCAGCTCAGCGGCCAGCGCTTGACCCTCGTCGGGGACGCCGGCTTGCAGAATGGTCAAGTGCCCGTCGCGCTCGCGCGCGATCTGCTCATAGACCAGATCCTTCATCCGATTGAGGGCGCGCCGTTTGGTGCGCACCTTCTCGAAGACATCGACGCGCGAATTATCGAACATCAGCACCGGCCTAACCTTCAAGATGCTCCCCATCAGCGCGGCGGCCCCGCCGATGCGACCGCCCATCGCCAGGTACTTGAGCGTATCGACGACGAAGTAGAGCCGACTGCGCGGCATCATCTCATAGACGCGCTGCTCAATGGTGTCCGCATCGACGCCGGACTCCGCCCACGAGACCGCTACTTCGATCATACTGCGCACCGGCCCGGCGATAAAGCCCGTGTCGATGATGCGAATATCGGCGGCGGGGAACTCGCGCTGCGCCACCGTGGCCGAGCGCACCGTCCCGCTCACCGCGGACGAGGGCAGAATGCAGATCATCGGCTCGCCGGTTGGCGCCAGCCGCTCAAAAAGCTCCACAAACAGTTCCGGCGGCGGCGCCGATGTCTTCGGCAGTTCCTTGGCGCTCTCCATCTTCTCCATAAACGTCGGGCTGTCGATTTCCTCGCCCTCCAGATAGGTCTCCCCATCGATGTGAATGACCTGGGGGATCACCGGCACATCGTGCGCTGCGACGAAGGCCGGATCGAGGACTGAGGTTGTGTCTCCAATAATATGCACCATAAGATCACGCTCCTTGGGA
>CAYXVS010000402.1:0-3099 GCA_964468735.1 uncultured Anaerolineales bacterium
GCCCGCACATAAGCCAGTTCATACCGCCCCAGCTTTCGCGCGCGCTCCGGCATATAGATGTAGGAATAAAACGGATGGTTGTCCGTAACCCGCAGCCGCCTTTCGCCATAAGTCACTTCGCGCACCGGCTGATGGCCCGAAAAGCGCTTCGCCAGGACGGTGCGGAAGACCAATTGCCCACTCGCTTCATCGAAAGAGAGCACCTGGTCGCCGACCTCCACCGCCTCAATCGGGCGCACGCCGTCGGGCGTCGTCACCGTTGCGCCTTCGGCCAGACAGCCCAGGTTGCCATCGACCCATTCCATTCTGCCGTCCGCCTCGACGACGGAGCGCTGCGTCACCAGGTTGTAGACGTTCGTCGACCAGTTCTGGATCGTGGTGTAGCGGGCGTGGGCGTGCTCCTTGACGAAGATCTCGATGACGCCGGTGTGAAGCGCGGCCTCGGTGTACTGGGGCGCGGTGCAGCCTTCGATGTAGTGGACGTTGCTGCCCTCCTCGGCGATGATGATCGTCCGCTCGAATTGGCCCAGCGCCTGGGCGTTGATGCGGAAGTAGGCCTGGAGCGGAATCTCGACGTTGACACCCTGGGGCACGTAGACGAAGCTGCCGCCGGACCAGAAGGCGCTGTTCAGCGCGGCGAACTTGTTGTCATCGATGGGCACGGCGGTGCTGATGTGCTCGCGCACCAGATCGGGGTACTCCTGCACGGCGGTGTCCATATCCACAAAGATAATGCCGTGGCTCTCCCACTGTTCTTTCAGTGAGCTGTAGACGGACTCGGAGTCCATCTGCGTCTCCACGCCGGCCAGATATTTGCGCTCGGCCTCCGGGATGCCCAGCCGATCAAAGGTGTCCTTGATCGCCTCCGGCACGTCGTCCCAAGAGCGCGCCTTGTTGGGCGTGGCGCGCATGTAATAGTAGAACTGCTCGAAATCGAGCGCGCCGAGATCGACGCCCCAGGTGGGCATCGGCATCTGGAAGAAGGTCTCCAGCGCCTCCAGGCGGAAGTCCAACATCCATTGCGGCTCGCCCTTGACCTCGGAGAGCTGGCGCACCACATCCGCGCCGATGCCGCGCCGCGAGCGATGCGCGTAGGCGATCTCGGTGGTGAAATCCGCGCCGCCTCGATCCTTGATGTCGCGTAGGTCGTCTTGATGGTTCGTCATAACGCGGCCATCTCTTTCATCTCTGCCATCTCTCTCATCTCTTTCTTGACCCAATCGTAGCCGTGCTCCTCCAGCACATCGACCAACTGGGCGCCGCCGGATTTGACAATCTCGCCGTCCAAGACGATGTGGACGTGATCGGGATGAATGTAGTTCAGGACGCGCTGGTAGTGGGTGATCACCAACAGGCCCATATTCAGCTCTTTCTGAAGCTGGTTGATGTTCTCCGCGACGATGCGCAGGGCATCGATGTCTAGGCCAGAATCGACCTCGTCCAGCACCGCAAAGGTCGGTTCGATCAAGGCCATCTGGAGGATCTCGGCGCGCTTTTTCTCCCCGCCGGAGAAGCCCTCATTGAGATACCGGCGCAAAAAGGCGGAATCCATCTTCAGGGCCTCCATCTTTTCGTTAAGCTCCGCGCGGAACTCGCGCCGGGGCATCAAGTGGGCGCCCATCCGCCCCTGGCCAGAGGTCTGCGCCTTCTCGTCGTAGCCGCGCACCGCGCTGGTCGCGGCGTGGAGGAAGTTGTAGAGCGTCACGCCGGAGACCGCGACGGGGTATTGCATCGCCAAGAAGAGGCCCTTCTGCGCCCGCTCGTTGGTCTCCAGCTCCAGGAGATTTTCGCCGTTGAGCAGCACCTCGCCCTCGGTGATGGTGTACTTCGGGTGCCCCATCAGCGCGTAGGAGAGCGTGCTCTTCCCGGAGCCGTTTGGCCCCATCAGGGCGTGGGTTTCGCCTCGCCGCACGACGAGATCGACGCCCTTGAGAATCTCTTCATCTTCGACGCTGACGTGTAAATTTCGGATCTCTAACTGTTGAGGATTTTGATGATCTGCCATCCACTGCGCTCCTTTGCGCCTCCCGTCAAATCTCGTATCCCGCACAAGAATTTGGCGAGCAGGCCATTTATTGACCATTTTACGGATAATAACCAAGAAAAGTATAGTCTAATTCTATATTTTGTCAACCATTCTTCTTTTTAATTCTTCTCTCTAGTCTTATAAGGTGCAACGCACTTTTGGACTTATCATCAAGCTTATGCTGTATGAGGCGTTGTTCTTCCTTCAGTTCAAGTGCGTTGCACCTTGGTCTATTCACATAGCTAAACAGATTCCCGTCTCTTACGCAGCGCGGATCGGCAGATCCGCTTGGAGCCTTGAGGGATTTATGGGAGGGAGCGAACCTCCACATTATCGAACCACGGGACGCCGGCCGCCGAGCTACCGCGCCGCCAATCCCACAGGCCGATCTGCCCGCCGGTGAAGGTCGTATCGGTGAAGGCGCACACGCGCCGGTCATCGATCCAGTAGGCGTAGTCATCGCCGCGCACCTCCACAACGTAGTGATGCACGGCGTCCTCCAACGCTATCGAAGTGGTCCGAAGCTGGGTGTGCTCGCCATCGATGTAGAGACCACAGTAGGCCGACTCCCGATCCGCCGCGAAGACCATCGCATTCTCGATATCCTGCATATCGATCCAGAGGGCGAGCATGTGCTCCCCGCTCAGCTCGCTCGCATCGAACGCGACGCGATAGGCTGTCTCATCCTCGTATCGAGCAGATGTGATCAAGAGGCCCGCGTCGCCGTCCGCGCGGGAGAAATCTGTGGGCGCCAGACGCCCGTCGACGACGCGCCACTCCCCCACGAGCACCTGCCACTCCGACGAGATCCCCAACTCAAAATCATCCGCAAAGAGCAGCGCCGGATTCGCCGTGGGCGCCGGGCGTCCGCCCCTCCCCCCATCTTGCCCCCAGGCGTCGATCAACCGCATCACCACCGGCGTGACGCACGCCGCGATCAGGGTAAAGGCCCCGATAATGATCGCGCTGACAATCGCCGGCTTGAGATTCTGGTCTATTTTCATCGTGTCCCTCTCCTTTGATGAATGATGTTCTCACTGTCATTGTACGCGAGACAGGGCCAAAATCAATAT
>CAYXVS010000403.1:0-1447 GCA_964468735.1 uncultured Anaerolineales bacterium
TGGCACGCGGTTTCTCTTTGACCCAACGGCCCGATGGCCGTGGGAACCGCCGTGCCTAGTGGTGAATACTTTAAGACACTAACCAGAATGAGAATTATCACTCACATAATTTTACGAAATACGCAATACGAAATACGTTTCACCCACCAAAAAATAATTTCAGGCAAAAAAACCTTCTCACTTCTAAGACGGCGGCTCGACCTCCACCTCCGTGAAGACATCGTGCGCGCCGGGCTGATAGGTCTCATAGACTAGCTCGCCCAACAGATCAGCGACAAAACGCACGGCGGAGACCGCTCGCCCATATCGCATCCGAATCGGGCCGACGACGCCGAGCGTGCCCGTGGCGTACTTGTGCACGCCGTAGCGCGCCAAGATCATGCTGCACGCTCGCAGCTCATCCCAGCGGCCCTCGCCGCCGATGATGACCCGCACGCTGCCGACGCCGACCGCCGGCGTCAGCGTCTCGGCGAGCACCGCCTGCAAGAAACTGCGCTCCTCCATCACCTGCACCACGCCGGTCGAGGCGTAATCGTCCTCCGCGAACTCCGGCTCCTGAAGCAGCCGCGAGAGACCGTGGTAGTAGATTTCGCCCGAAGGCTCCTGCGCGACCTTGCCCATCATCGCGGTGATGATCTGCGCGATGCTCTGCTCCAGCGCCGGCAACTCCGAGATCTGCGCCGCGATCTCCTCGACGCCGCAGCCCGCAAAAGCCTGATTCAGGCGATCCGCGGCCTCTCGTAGCGCCGATTGACTCATCGGCTCCGCGAGCGAGAGCATCCGCTGCTCCACCGAGCCGCCCTCCAGCACCAAAATCAGCAGGACGACGCGCCCGTGTGTGACGATCAACTCCACGTGCTTGTAGATCGCGCGGGTGGTGCGCGGCGCCGTCACGACCGCCGCCCCCTGCGCCGAGCGCGCCAGCACGGTCGAGGCCAACGGCAACCACTCCTTGACGCGATCCCGCGCCTGATAAAATTGATGCGTGATCATCCGCTGCTCCATCGGCGGCAGCGATTGCTCCTCCATCAGGCGCTCCACAAAGTAGCGGAACCCCACCTCTGTCGGACGCCGGCCCGCCGAGGTGTGCGGCTGGTGCAGATAGCCCATCTCCTCCAGGCGCGCCATCTCATTGCGCACCGTCGCCGGGCTGATGTCCAACTGATAGCGCTCCACCAGCGTCCGCGAGGCGACCTCGCCCGCCGTCCGCACATATTCCTGCACGATCAAGCGCAACAAGCGCGCCTGTCGCGCCGTCAGTTGCTCCGATGTTGCTGCATCTGCCATGATCTCTGTTCCCACCCTATTTGACCTGATTCGAGACATATCACATCACCACGAATTTAGCACTCTTTTCAAGCGAGTGCTAAATTTACTACATAAATCATACCATAAAGCAACTCCATGTCAATAAAAAAGACCGAGGCCAATGCCGTGCCCCGGTCTC
>CAYXVS010000403.1:1547-3090 GCA_964468735.1 uncultured Anaerolineales bacterium
CCTTATCGACAAGCTGGGGAAGATTCGATTCAACTCGGAGGCGCACGCTTTCTTCTTCTCCTGATTCAACGACGAGATGCATCCCCGGCAGCAGTCCAAGACGCTGTTTTAGTGCTGCCGGTATCAGGATGCGCCCATTCTCATCAAGCAATATAGCTCTTTCCATAGCTTGTTCCATTGGCTTCCTCCTCATAAACTCATTTCCATTTTACTATGAGTCCATCGTTTTCACAAAAGGCCGCTTTATGTAAAGCCCAAAGCCAATGCCTCATCCAGCAGCGCAACCAGACGGCGGCGGAGGGTTCGATACGAATAGTGATGTTTCCCCAATTCAAAGTTATGCTCGGTCATCTCGGCGGCAGCCTCCGCGTCTTGTAACAGGTCGCGCACCGCCTGCACCGTCGCCTCATCGAGGTAATCCGCGAAGTGGATCACCTCGAAGCCCTTGGTCAGAATATCGGTCTTGAAGACGGCGTACATGTGCGTCACAATGGGCCGGCGGTAGTAGAGGGCCTCCAGGAAGGCATTGCCGAAGCCCTCGATGGCTGAGGGATAGGTGACGAGATCCGCCTGCTGGTAGACGTCGGCGAGACTGTAGATTTTCTCCCCGTCCGCCGTCCGTCCGCGCCGATGGTTGATCCGCTCACCGGCGAAGATCACCGGCGCGTCCATAAAGGCCGCGTAATCGCGCAGATAGGCCTCGTACTCGGCGCCCTCGTCGCCGCCGACGTGGGAGATGAGCAGGACCGCCGGCCTGTCGAGACGCCGCACCAACTCGATGGCCTGCTCGATGCGCTTGCGCGGCACGATGCGCGTCGGTTGCAGGATGAGGTAGGCGTCGGGATCGATGCCCAGCGTCGCGCGCAGGTCGTCGGCGTAGCCGTCGGGCGCGGATGGCGGCGTCTCGAAATCCATCACGTTGGGGATCAGCACGGAGCTGACGCCGTGGCGCAGGGCCAGTTGGCGCTCGCCCGCCGAGTTGATCACCACGTGGCGAATGGAGGGGAGCGTAGGCGGGAAGGCGGCCTGCAGGTAATCCTGCGCGGCGGAGACGGAGAAGCGCTGGCGCTCCCAGGCGAAATCGTGGTGGTGGCCGATGGTGGGGAGTTGGGTCTCGGCGACCACCTCCATCAGCGCCAGGCCCAAGGGCACGTTCATGGGGATGGCGAAGGCGTTCTCGATGATGAGCAGATCGGGCGCGAAGCGATCCAAGAAGCGATAGAGATGCTGCTTGAGATCGGCCTTAAGCGCGTCGACCGCCTGGGAAGTCGCCGGACGGCGGACGTAATCGTCGAACAGATCGGCGTTGATGGCCTGGATGCGCGGATGCTTGAAGTGCGCCGCCGGCACGACGTAGCAGCGATCCGCCGGCCGGTCGCACTCCCCGGCAAAGTAGCAGCAGTGATGGCCCATCTCCTCTAACATCGCGGCCCATTTCGCCGTCTCCAGCGAGACGCCGTCGGCGCCGGCAAAGCGGGTGGAGATGAAACCGATGCAGGATGGTTCGTGGTTCATAGGTCTCCTAAAAGCAAGTTGGAAGTTA
>CAYXVS010000404.1:0-3086 GCA_964468735.1 uncultured Anaerolineales bacterium
TTTATTTTCTTGGAATGGCCTAAATGCAGTGAGATGTGCGCGCTTGTGGGGATCACAAGCCTTCCCAGATAAACTCGGTGAATACCTTGCTGTGGCCCTAAGGCCCATGGCCGTGGGAACCACTGGGCTTGGGATGATGAGAAAAAGCGTCAACCTATTTCTGAACCATCTCAATTGAATGGAGAATGATCAATGATTCGCGGAACTCTTCTCATCGCTTTGCTGATTAACCTGCTCTGCGCCCCGCTATCCGGGCTGGGGCTTTCGCCCGTGAGGGCGGCGGGGACTACCTATTACGTCTCCAGTTCGGAGGGCGAGGATGATAACGCCGGCACATCCGAAGCGGCGCCGTTCGCGACGGTGGGCAAGGTCAATGCGCTCGACCTGGCGCCGGGCGACCGCGTGCTGTTCAAGTGCGGCGACACCTGGCGGGGCGAGCCGCTGGTCATCGATGACGCCGGCACGGCGGGCAACCCCATCACCTTTGGCGCCTACCCGGCGGGATGCGCGGATAAGCCCATCCTCTCCGGCGCGCAGCCGATCGCGGGCTGGACGGCCTCCGGCAGCGCGAATATCTACGTCGCCGACCTCTCCACCGGGGCGAACGCAGGCAAGTTTGCCTACGGCGTCAACCAACTCTTCGCCGACTCCGAGCGCCTGCCGTTGGGTCGCTGGCCCAACCTCGACGCGGGCGCCGGCTACGCCACCATCGATGGCCAGCCCGCCGGCGACCGCATCACCGACCATCAACTCCCGGCCGGGGATTGGACCGGGGCCATCGCCCACATCCGGGGCATGACGTGGTATATCCTCAACCGGGAAGTGACCGGAGACTCGGGATCGACGCTGACGCTCAACCACGCCGCCGATTGTTGGGACGGCTGCACCGGCTGGGGTTACTTTCTCAACCATCACATCAACACGCTCGATCAGGAAGGAGAATGGTATTACGATGCCGCCGCCCACCGCGTCTACCTCTACACCACCGGCGGCGCGCCCGCCGACGGCCAGATCGAAGGCGCCGTCGTGCTGAAGGACGACGACCGCTCCTGGGGCGGGGTGACGTTGGGCGTGGATCTAAACGATCCCGGCATCTCCTACGTGATCGTGGAAAATCTCGACGTGCGCCGCTGGTTCCGCCACGGCATCGCCACGCCCACCAATCACGCCCACTACGAAAATCACCACATCACGCTGCGGGATAACGCCATCTCCGATGTGGACGGTATCGGCATCAACCTGGCGGCCTGGGTATGGGGCGCCGAGGATGGGCGACCGGACGGCTGGCGCGGGGGATACCAGATGACGGTCGAGGGCAACGTGATCGACACCGCCAACGCGATGGGCATCAACACGTATGGCCGAAGCTCGACCTTTGCCAACAACACCATCCGCGACGTGGGCCTGATCGAGAATCTGGGCGCGGCCGGGCTGGGATGCAGCCTGACGGATAGCGGCGGCCATTGCACCGAGGATGGCGACGGCATCCGCATCAAGATCGATGAGCCAAACGACACCGGCTGCTACAACACCGTGACCGGCAACCGGCTGGAGCGCATCGCCTACAACGGGATGGACATCTTCGGCCACCACAATAAGTTCCAGCGCAACGTCATCCGCGAGGCCTGCACCACCAAGGCCGACTGCGGCAGCGTGCGCACCTTCGGCAGGGACAACCTCTCCCAGACAGCGGCCCACGATCTGACCTTCAAGGGAAACATCTTCGTCAATCCCATCGGTGAGATGGCGGGATGCAAACCCGATGTTGGCGTCCGCGCGTTTGGATTCTACATCGATCACTACTCTCGCGACGTGACCCTGACCGGCAACACCGTCGTCAGCGCGACGGTGCACGGCATCCTTTATCAGAATTCGACCGGCAGCATCACCGACAACACGCTCTACAACAACGGGCGCGCCTGGGATTACGCCGCCCAGATCCACGTGGGCGACGCCCCCGCCGCCGTGAGCGCTCACACGGGCAATGTGCTCTACAGCCCCCGCCAGACGGTGCGGACCTTGGCGCTGAACGACCCCGGCCAACTGGGCAGCTCCAACCACAATGACTTCTTCAATCCCTACTGGGAGACGCACATCCGCGCCGAGGGGGATCGCTCGCTCACCGCGTGGCAAACCTACAGCGGCAAGGACGGCGACTCCACAGAGGCTTGGTTCACCCAGGAGCCGGGCGACGCGCCGCGCTCGCGAATCTTTTACAACGAGACGGCCACTTCCCAGGCGTTCGAATTGGGGAATCGGAGGTACCTCACCTTGGATCAAGCTCCGGTGCAGGGCGCCATCACACTCCAGCCCTTCGAGTCCATCGTCCTGATCGACAACGGCCTGGCGGATCTGACACTGCAACGCATGACGCCCACGATGTGGGGCGCCGACGAGGCCATCACCTTCACGCTGACCGCCTATGGCACCCGATTCACGCCGGAGAGCGTCGTGCGCTGGGATGGCGAGGATCGACCGACCGGCTTCATCAGTTCCTCCGTCCTGACGGCGACCATCTTCGCCACCGACGTGGACGAAGATGGGCAGGTGGCCGTCACCGTCTACGACGAGTCGCTCGTGCCGGGCGGCTCGGAGACGCAGCCGCTGACCTTCAACGTGATCGCGCACGTGTATGACGTTTATCTGCCGCTGGTGTTGCGTTGAGGGGTCAAATCGTCGAGGAGTCTTTAGTCAAATCGTCGAAAACCTGGCGTCCTCGCGCCCCTGCGTTGCACCTTCTCTAAAAACAAAGGGTACAAAAGCCCTTCGGGTCTTTCGATGCGGCGCTACCGCGCGCCCTATCCCATAACGCCCGCAAAGAGATCGCTCAACGCCGCCGCGTTATCGGGATCGTACCAATGGACGCGCTGCGAGATGCCGCGCAGCGTGGTGGAGATGTCCGCGCCGCATTGGGCAATGGTGACGATGGGGATGCCCTTGGCGTGTGCGTATCCCGCCTCGATGCCGATGCCCACGCCCTTTTCCGACAGCTCCACGACCAGGAGATCGCTGGCCGCCAGCGCCGCGAACGACGCGCGCATCAGCGCCTCCGGCGAGAGGTGCACCGCGCCCCACTGCTCCACGTC
>CAYXVS010000405.1:0-3084 GCA_964468735.1 uncultured Anaerolineales bacterium
CCAACACCTCGGGGGAGGGCAATTGATGAGCGCGCCAATACCATCCCTTGGTCTCACGGGCTGAACCAATAGCGACCTTGAAGAACCAATTGCGCTGCTTCCCAAATCCCCGACCGTGGCCCTCTTCCAAATTCGCACTGATGGAACCGGCGCTCCGAATCAACTGCCGGGCGATAGCCTTGCCCCGCACGTCATCGCACAACTTATCGCAATCCTGCCAGGCCAGATCGTAGAGAAACAGCGCCTTGCGATAGCCAAAGAAATCCCATATCGGCTCTCGCTTGATCTTCTCGTGAACCTCTGCTTCCCATGCAGTATACGACCCAATCCGTCCTCCCATCACGACCCTACCTCACTCCACTTACTCGCTTATTCGCTTCAAAATTCTTGACCGATTTTCGGCGTTGGCTTATCATGAAACTAAATTCCTGATGATAGTGTGTAGAAATAGCCGGGGAGGTTCGCGTGACGTACGAAACCGTCGCTATGAAATTGCAAATTTCGCCGAAAGAGTTAGAGCGCCATAGCCTCAAGCTCTTCTTGCAGCAGCGTCTGCGCATCATCGAAACCCAGCTTCTGGATCTGGCCCGCCGGTATGGCGTTGAAACCGTCCTCGAGCTTGATACGCTCATCCAACAAGGCCAACTCCACGAAGCAGAGACGTTCGAGCACTTCTTCGCCTTCGACAATTTAGAAGCAGAAAAAGAGACGGTGCAGAAGCTGTTGGATGAGTTAGAGAATGAATGACACGCTCATTAAGCTCCAACGTATCGCGGAAGTAGAATTTACCGAGATCGTCGAGCATACGTTCTCTTTAGGCACAAAGCTCAGAATTACGCTGGTGGATACCAGTTACATAGATGTTTGGGCCTCACAAAAGATCGTAGGGCGTTTCGGTTTCCACTGGGAGCGGCGACATCTTGATGAAAGCATCTACCGCTACGACAACTTCCCTGATACCAACTGGCGGGACGTCGCTACCTTCCCTTTTCACTTTCACTCAGGCTCGCAGGATAATGTCGTCGCCGCGCCCTTCTCTTCCAATTTGGAGACGAGTTTCCGCGAGTTTTTGGGGTTCGTCGTGGATCGCATCATCACCTCGCGGTAGCCCATGAAGTCCTCACTTGGCCCTATCGACTCCCGCTCGATCCCCTCGTGAACCATCGCTTCCCACGCTGCATAACACGAACACGTCATCCGTTTCCTCATAACTCCCCCTCCTCGTTGCACTGCACTGATTCACAGATTCGCCTATTCGCTTAATCGCTCACTCGTTCACTCGCTCATTCATCTCTTGGCGCAATCGCATCCACCGGGCAGACCTGCATGCAGACGGTGCAGCCCGTGCACAGCAGCGGATCGATGCGCGCTTTGTGCTTCTGGTTCTTGGGATTAACCTCTTCGCTCTTGAGGATGGCGGGGCAGCCCACGCGGAAGCACGCGCCGCAGGCGACGCACGCCTCGGTATCGACGCGCATCCGAGGCTGGAGGTGAAAGTGCGGCGTGAAGACGCACGCGCCGCGCACGATGATCACCGCCGGCCCATCCTCGTGAGCCATCGCGGCCTTGAGCGCCTCGTTGACGCCGTCCACGTCCCAAGCATCGACCTCCTCGATGAATGTGACGCCCAGCGCCTCGACCACCGGCGCGATGTCGATCTCGTGGCCCTCCGCGCCCTGGAGCGTGACGCCTGTGCCCGGATGATCCTGCTGGCCTGTCATCGCGGTGATGCGATTATCAAGGACCGCCACGGTGATGTTGGCCTGATTATAGACCGCGGCAGCTAACGGCGCCAGGCCCGAATGGAAGAAGGTGCTATCGCCAATCGTCGCCACGGCGGCCTCCTGCCCGCCCGCCTGCTTGAAGCCGTGCGCCATCCCCACGCTCGCGCCCATCGAGATGAGCATATCCATCGCGCGGAACGGCGCCAGCACGCCCATCGAGTAGCAGCCGATGTCGCCCGCGATCATGGCCTTGCGCTTGTTGCGCGCCATATCGTAGAAGAATGCGCGATGCGGACAGCCGGGGCAGAGCGCCGGGGGCCGCGCGGGCACGTCCAGTCGAATCGGCGCCGGCGCTTCTTCCGGCGGCAACTCGTCTAACAGACCGGCTTGCAAAGCGCCCTGGCGCACCTTCGCCAGCGTCAGTTCACCGCAGATGGGGAAGATGTCCTTGCCGTGCGCGACCTCGATCCCCGCCGCCTTAAGCTGATCTTCAATAAACGGATCAAGCTCCTCCAGGACGATGAGCGTCTCGACCTGCGCCGCGAAGGCACGGAGCTTGCCCATCGGCAGCGGATAGCTCATCCCCAGCTTGAAGATGCTGGCGCCGGCGAAGATCTCGCGCGCATACTGGTACGCGATCCCGTTGGTGATGATACCCAGGCGCTTGTCGCCCCACTCGATGCGGTTGAGGCCCAGCTCGAAGCCCTCGTTGGCCGACCAAGTCGCGACGTCTACAAGGCGCTGCTCGATCTCCGGGTGGCGCCGGCGCGCGATGGCCGGGATAATCACGCGCGTGACCTCCTCCTCGCGCTCGAAGGGCGGCAGCGGCTCGAACGCGCGCTCTTCGGGCACGCGGGGCGTGACCGCCGATTTGGAATGCGAGAGCCGCGTGGTCGTGCGCAGGATGACGGGCGTGCGGAAGCGCTCGCTCACCTCCAGCGCGATGCCCACGAAGCGCCGCGCCTCCTCGCTGTCGGCGGGTTCGATGGCGGGGAACTTACCGAAGCGCGCGTAGTGCCGGTTATCCTGCTCATTCTGCGAGGAGAACGCGCCCGCGTCATCGGCGCTGACCACGACCAGCCCGCCGTGCGTGCCCGTGTACGAAAGCGACATCAAGCTGTCGGCGGCGACGTTGACGCCCACGTGCTTCATCACCGCCATCGTCCGCGCGCCGCCGAACGACGCGCCGATGGCGTTATCCAGGGCCACCTTCTCGTTGCTGGCCCACTCCGCCCGGATGCCCGCGTAGCGCGCGAAATTCTCCAACACCTCCGTGGAGGGCGTGCCCGGATAGGCCGAGGCATATTGAATCCCCGCCTCCCACGCGCCCAGGGCGATGGCCTCATTGCCGGAAAGCAAA
>CAYXVS010000406.1:0-3070 GCA_964468735.1 uncultured Anaerolineales bacterium
GATGGATATCCTCGATATAGGGAATAGCGAAGTTGAGCAAACTGGCGTGGATTTTAAGCATTGACGCGAGAGCGTCAGCTTTTGCAGAAGCAGGCACAGGGTGAGCACTGCTGGAGTCCAATCGCTTCCAGCAACGCAGCCAGGATTGCAAAATCGCCGGATCGAGCGCTAGTCCTTTCACAGCGCACGTCTCTCCGGCTTCCATAAAAGAACACCAACTGTTTTCTAAATCTTGAAGATTGAGGGGATAGGCTATAGGTCGCATGACCCAACTCCAAATTGACTAGAAGGGGGTATGGTTTAATGTGAATTCAAGTTTCCTGCTTCTACTGGATTCTGTGGGTTTGTCGAAAACCACCTCGGGAAGCAGAAACGAGCAGATTTTGCAGCCAATTCTCGTGATAGACAAAGCCATTCACGCGATGGGCTGGGGAGATGGCGAGAACTACAACGTCGCCCAAGATCAACACTGCTGCGATCAAAGCTGCCGCGCCGCCAATCTTGTAGAGGCTTCGATAGGTAGAGTCGGAATTAGCAACTTGATTCATCATTTTCAGCTATCCTTTCCTTTTGTCCAATGGCTCGTCTATGATGCCGCCCAACGGTTGGGTTCAGCCGCCGCGCGAGTGCGTGGAAGTCACCTTCGCCAACCGACTGACAACAAAGCGCGTGAGGCCGCCGATTTGCGCGCACGTAGCGCGGCCAGCTGCAACCCGTTGTTGGGCGGTTTTGCATTATTGCGACTCTACGCACTCGTTTATTACACTTCCTCGTTGTCTCAAGGAGCATCTCTCAATGTCATTGGCAAGTAAACCCGATACGGCATATGAATCCTGAGTACCGCAACACCTACCTGGTTATCACTTTCTGTCGTGCCGTTGAGAGATTTGTAAGCACCTATCTCGTACAAGCCGGTTTTCGGTGCGCTAAACTGCACAATTTCGTAGTTGTTATCCCAACTCGCCGAGTATCCTGACGGCAAGAGCTCATCGTCTGGGTCCCAAACGTACAGATTGAAATTGCTGGTCAAGGCGTCATCGCCTAGCGTGGGATAGTCGGGTGGCGAGTCAGCTTCTGACCACCAGGCAATTGCCACACGAATCAAATCGCCTTGCTCGGCGTAGAAGTGCTGGTAGAGCCAGTCCCCGGGCGCGGGATAGGTACTCGTTGTGTCAACGGCCCACCAGCAAGACCCTTCCCAGCAAGTAGTACCATCAACCCTATGATGGTGGGCGATGGTGTACACCCTGGTTGCATCAATGGAGCCTGCCCCATCCTCATCGCTCAAACGGCTGTCCCCTTCGACATTATGCATTGCCGAAGCCATCAAGATGGCCTTGATTGCCGTTGGCCAGTCCTTGAGATCGGCATTGTCGTGCATCAACAGAGCAACTAACCCCGACACTTGGGGCGCGGCAAGGCTCGTGCCGCTTTGGGTATCAGGCACATCATTCATACCTATCGTTCTGATGTTTTGTCCAGGTGCCGCAATTTCGGGTTTCTCTCTGTCTCCGTTAGCACTATTTGGATCAAGGTAGGCCGATCCCACGTCAGTGCCTAATACTTCGTACATTGTGTCGTCACTCCAGTCAGCGTTGTCCTGGTCGTTGATACCGCCCACTGTGATTACATTCCAGCCTTTCCCCGGAGGCGTGATGTGTTCATCACGGTGGTTACCAGCTGACTTGATGATGGTGGCTTGACGCTCTCGCGCTGTGTAGTCAAATGCTCGATCTAACCACTCAAGTTCAGGTGTGTCTGTACGGAACCCAGGGCTAAGGTTGACCACGTCAGTGCCCTGGTCGAGTGCCCAGGTCAGGGCAAAGTGAACTCCGGAAATTGTGCCATCCGTGCCAGCGCTGAGAATTGTCGTTCCGGGAGCCATCCCCCGGTAGGTGCTGTAAAAACCGGCCGCGGCATTAGCAACCCATGTGGCATGGTCTTGTTCGCCGTCCACAGCTACTAACCTGCGAGACGCATGATGCAAAAAGCTATTGTCCCAATCCACATTGTCCCGTTCAACTATGGCAATGGTAATAGGAATGGTCGGTTCAGGAATGCCATCTATTCCCAAAGCTAACCAAACAGGCGTGACGTGATTGGTATGCACGGCAGTGTCCAGTTCGGTCTTTTCTTCACCTTCGACCAAGTAGACAATTTGTACATCATCACGTTGGACCATTGCTAGGATTTCTTCCCTGGAGAGCATAGCGGTGATGGAAGGGAGCAGGTAGTATGTCTTCACGGCTATACCCTGGCTTTCGAGATAGGTCGCCAGGGGTTGAATCCTGGCAACGATGTCCTCTTGCCGCATCCGCTCATACTCGGTTCGGGTCTGCCGGGCGAAGACTGGATTATCCACATCGAAAGGACTCGCGTGGTGTGCTAGTGCGTTCCGGACCTGAGAATAACGGCGAGCCAGAAGTGCGTAGAGATGTTCGCGACTGTGTCCACGTTCGCCGTCGACCCAGATAGCCACGGGTAGAACTTCCTCAGCATCAACAATCTGGAGCCGCCTGTACAAGAGCGGGTGCGGTTTGCCGTACTTGGTGTGACGAGCTTCGACTTCGGCCTGTTCTATGGAGGCCACGTTGTCCACCACGCTGCTGTCGTTCAGGTCCACCAACAAGCGAAAGTCACGGCGGGCGGTTCGGTCAAAGATGGTAAAGGACATAAACCGCCGCCCCAGCAGAGGATACTCGCATTGGTGTTGGTGGGCGACTAGCAAATCGTCGAGAGGGATGCTCTCGTGCCTGGCGATGTACTCCAACGCAATGCGAGCTTGTGCCTCAATTACTGGCGAGGGCAGTAGCCAATTGAAAGGACTTGTGGCAAGATCGGATGGAGTAGGCAATGGTAAAGCGAAAGATGCACCAAGCGTAGGTTTGGATGCTACGACGCTGACCAGCACCATAAGCACGAGCGACATACCGAGTAAAGAGACCTGTGATAAGCATTTTTTAAACATAGTTTTCATTCTTTTCATCATTTGTGCTCTTGATTGAGTGCTAATGTGAGGGTGGCGTTGGGGTAACCACCGGGCTTTGCAGCACGAGTTCAATCTCCTGGC
>CAYXVS010000407.1:0-3061 GCA_964468735.1 uncultured Anaerolineales bacterium
GATTCTTCCCCCAAAAAGTGAAGCCGTCTCCCATTCGCTTTATGCTCTTTTTGAGGTATAATAGTGCTTCGGAACCCCCTGTACCTTCCTTTATAAGGCCGTTCCAAGAGAAAATGAACCTCCCAAATACAGCGATTCTCCGAGGAAAAAGTATCTGGTTTGGAAGGTTTCAAATTTTGGAACTACCTGAGTAGTGCGTGAGATAGCAACACAAGCGCCAAAAACCCAAGCGATATCTTGTATCCTGGGATAAAATGGGCGCGCTCAAAGCGTGGGGCGGGGGACTATCAAATGGATAGAATGTGAGGTAATATACCTTTGAACAAAGCAATGGGACAAACGATGGAACAAGCGATGGAACAACAGACAGGCAACAAAATCGGCACGATCAAGTACGTTGAAATCCAAAAAGAGATGCGCTCCGCTTACTTGGATTACGCGATGAGCGTGATTGTCGCGCGCGCGTTGCCCGATGCGCGCGATGGCCTCAAGCCGGTGCAGCGCCGCATCCTCTACGCGATGTACGATATGGGCATTCGGCCCAACTCCGCGCATAAGAAGTCGGCCCGGATTGTGGGCGAGGTGCTGGGGAAGTATCACCCCCACGGCGATACGGCGGTCTACGATGCGATGGCCCGGATGGCGCAGGATTTTTCGATGCGCTATATGTTGGTCGATGGGCAGGGCAACTTCGGCTCCATTGATGGCGATTCGCCGGCCGCGATGCGGTACACCGAGGCGCGGCTGGCCCCGATCTCGATGGAGATACTCACCGACATCGAGAAAGACACCGTCGATTGGGTCGATAACTTCGACGGCAGCTTGCAGGAGCCGCAGGTGCTCCCGGCCCGCTTGCCCAATCTGCTGGTCAACGGCTCCTCCGGCATCGCCGTCGGTATGGCGACGAACATCCCGCCCCACAACTTGGGCGAGGTTATCGATGCGCTCGTCTATCTCATCGATAACTGGGAGCATCGGGAAGAGATCGGCGTCGAGGCGCTGATGGAGTACATCAAGGCGCCGGATTTCCCCACCGGCGGTAATATCCTGGGCCAAGAGTCCACCATCAAGGCCTACGCTACCGGACGCGGCAAGGTCGTGATGCGCGCCGAGGCCAAGATCGAAGAGATGCGCGGCAGCCGGTTCCGCATCGTCATCACCGAGATTCCCTATCAGGTGAACAAGACCAGCCTGCTGGAGCGGATCGCGCTATTAGTCCGCACGGATAAGTTGGATGAGATCACCGATCTGCGCGACGAATCGGATCGCACCGGGCTGCGCATCATCGTTGAGTTGAAGCGCGGCGCTCAGCCGCAGAAGGCGCTCAATCGCCTCTACAAGCACACGCCGCTCCAATCCACCTTTGGCATCCAGTTGCTGGCGCTGGTGGAGGGCGTGCCGCGCGTGCTGCCGCTCAAGCGGATGTTGCAGATTTTCTTGGATCACCGCATCGAGGTCTTGGTGCGCCGCACTCAATTCGAGTTGAATCGCGCCCAGGCCCGCGCCCACATCCTGGAGGGCCTGTTGATCGCCTTGGATCACTTGGACGCGGTCATCAAGACGATCCGCGAATCCCCCGATGTGGATATCGCTCGTGAGCAATTGATCGCTCGCTTTGGCCTGAGCGAGGCGCAGGCGCAGGCGATCTTGGATATGCGACTGCGCCGCCTCACCGGCCTGGAACGCGAGAAGCTCGAGAGCGAGTACGCCGACCTGCTCAAGTCCATCGATTATCTGGAGGGGCTGTTGGCCTCGCCGCGCCAGCAGCGCTCCGTGATCCGCGAGGATCTGTTGGAGTTGCGCGAGCGTTATAACGACCCGCGCCGCTCCCGCATCTATCCTGAGTTGGACGCCTCGCTTGATCTGGAGGATTTGATCGCGAAAGAAGAGGTCCTGATCTCGATCACGCAGCGCGGGTACATCAAGCGCGTGCCCTGGACCGTCTTCCGCGCGCAGCGACGCGGCGGGCGCGGCGTGATCGGCATGTCCACCGGCGATGAGGACGAGATCACCACGCTGATTTCGGCTAACAGCCACGACACGCTGCTCTTCTTCACCGATAAGGGCAAGGTCTACCAGGAGAAGGTCTATCACATTCCGGAGGCCGGGCGGACGGCGAAAGGCTCGCTCTTAGCTGGCATCATCGAGATCAAGAGCGAGGAGCGCGTCACGGCGGTGCTGGCTGTGTCCGATTTTGACGAGGCCCAGTACTTTATGCTGGTCACCAAGCAGGGCCGGGCGAAGCGCGTGGCGATCAATGAATTCAATTCGGTGCGTCCCAGCGGCATCATCGCGATTCGGCTCTATCAGGGCGATGAGTTGGGCTGGGTGCGCCTCACCCAGGGCGATGACGACGTCATCCTGGTGACGGAGCAGGGGCAGAGCATCCGCTTCTATGAGCAGGATGTCCGCTCGATGAGCCGCATGGCCGCCGGCGTGATCGGCATCCGGATGGATGATGGCGATGGCCTGACGGTGGCGGAGATCGTGGAGCCGGAGGCTTCGCTCTTCTTAGCCTCGCAGCACGGTTATGGACGCTGCACCTCGCTGGAGGAGTTCCACGCGCAGAGACGCGGCGGCAAGGGCGTGCGCGCCTATCGCGTGACGCAGGATACCGGCCCGGTCGTCGATGGCCGCGTGGTGCAGGACGAGGATGAAATCACGCTGATGTCGGAGGATGGCATCATCATTCGCACGCGCGTCGAGCGCGTCCCCAAGATGGGGCGCTACAGTCGCGGCGTGAAGATGATGGATCTGAAAGAGGGCGACCGCGTGGCCTCGGTGGCGCGCTTGTTCAATAATGACGATGAAGACGAAGAAGAGAAAGCAGGTCAAGACGAAGCGAATGGAAAAGATGACGAGGCGTAACACTGCCCGTCCTGGCGCGTTAGCCGGAAAGGGGTGCGACGCTTGATTGTAGGAAAAGACGAACTTGCGCCGCCTGCGCCTGCGGATGAATCGCAGGCTAAAAGCTGAAGTCGGCTAAAGACCGACTGAAAAACAGAAATCCACATGGAAATCGAGTCAACTTTAGTTGACTTGCGCTTAGTAGCCGGGGATT
>CAYXVS010000408.1:0-1272 GCA_964468735.1 uncultured Anaerolineales bacterium
CGATCATGGCGCCGGGCACAGCGCTGCGTCGTGTGCTCTACGTGGGCGATACGGAGGTCAACGACGGCGGCGCCTTCTATAATCTACGCGCCGCGACCGGTTGGCCGGGCATGGCCTTCATCGGTGCGGAGCCGGATGCCCCCGCTCAAATCACCGTGCGCGATGATCTCTACCTGGCCAATCGCTGGGCCGCCCTGGCCGATTTTGACGCCTACTGCCGCGCGCACGCCCTCCCCATCGACGCGCACACCGCCATCATCATCGATCTGGATAAGACGGCCCTCGGCGCGCGCGGGCGCAACAACCACGTGATCAACGCGGCGCGCGTGGCCGCCGTGCGCCACACCGTCGATGACCTGCTCGGTAATGCCTTCGACGCGGCGCGCTTTGAGGCAGCCTACGACACGCTAAATCAGCCCCAGTTCCATCCATTCACCACCGATAACCAAGACTACCTCGCCTACATCTGCCTCGTCATTGGGAGCGATTTCATCACACTGGAGGCGCTGATAGATGACATCCGCGCCGAGCGATGGCCAAATTTCTCAGCCTTCATCGCCCATGTCGATGCCCGGCGCACCGCCCTCCCGACCGATCTGCGCGCCATCCACGGGAAGATTTACGAGCACGTCCGGGCCGGCGATCCCACGCCCTTCAAGGCTTTCCGCCGCCAAGAATACCGCGAAACCGTCGCGCGGATGGGCCACCTTCCCGCCGATGTACCCGTCGCGACGTTGCTGGCGGATGAGATCGTCCTCACGCAGGAGGTGCGCGAGGTGGCGCTGGCGTGGCGCGAGCGTGGCGCGCTCCTCTTTGGCCTCTCCGACAAGCCCGACGAGGCGGCGCTGACCGCGCAGGGCTATCTTCCCATTCATCAAACCGCCACCCACGCCGTCGGCGCGGACGCGACTGGATGATCTTCGGGCACCTGGCCATCTCGGCCTTGGAACATCGCTACTTAGACGCCGACCTCGTCCCGGTGATGGTCGCGGGCCTCGCGCCTGACCTGGTGGACAAAACCGCGTGCCAGCTCCTCCAAGCGACGCCCAGCGGCCGGATGTGGGGCCACACCTTGATCGGCCTGGCGCTCTCCACCCTGCTGATCGATCTACTATGGGGTAAGCGCGTCGCGCGGAGCTGGGCGCTCGGCTATATGGGACATCTCCTCGGCGACCTGAACGGCCCCCTCCCCTGGTTCTATCCCTTCATCAGCTACGATTTCAAGCCCTCGCCGAGCCTGTGGCACGTCCTGCGCGATTTTCTCCGCGATCC
>CAYXVS010000408.1:1372-3061 GCA_964468735.1 uncultured Anaerolineales bacterium
ATTTCACAGACGGAGGCACTATTATGACTCAGTATCACAGTTGGCTGGCATGTATTCGCGGCTGCGGACGTCGCTACTCGATTTATGACGTTATCTACCGCTGCGAGGCGTGCGGCGCGCTGTTGGATGTCGAGCACGACCTCGATGCGCTCAAGGATCACAGCGCAGCAGCATGGATGGCGCGCTTCGAGCAGCGCGCGCGCAGCACCGCGTGGCCCTAACGGATCGATTCAAAGCACCCGACCGCGCCCTCAACCTGTAGCGCCTGCGAAGATGATCGCAGGCGCGCTCTCTCTTTTTCTTTTATCGCTTTCGTGTAAAATACCTCTCGTATCGTAACATCCCCGAAGATTACTTAGCAGCTTGACAACTCAAAGGAGAGAGCTATGCATTTTGTCATCGTTGGCGGCGGCGTCGCCGGTATGACGGCGGCCTTAGATCTGGCCAGCCGGAAGGTCGGCGAGATCGATGTGTACTCGGACGAGTCGCACCCCTATTACTATCGGCCGATGTTGACCGAGTTTTTGGCCGGACGGATCTCCCAAGATCGCTTGATCCGGCGCGGCGTGGATTGGTACGAGAAGCGCGGCATTCACGTCCATTTGGATGCGCCCGTGACCGCGATCCATCCCGAGGAGAAGACCATCACTGTGGCGGACGAGGAGCAGGTCAGCTATGATAAATTGCTGATCGCCATCGGCAGCCATCCCTCGCGCCCGCCCATCGAGGGTGTGCATAAGCCCGGCATCTACACCTGGCGCACCTTGGACGACACGCTGGAGCTGATCGACGTCGCCAGCGCTTGCCAGAAGACGTTAGTCATCGGCGGCGGGCTGTTGGGCCTGGAGGCCGCGCGCGGGCTTCAGCAATACTGCAACGACCTGACGGTGCTGGAGTACTTCCCGCGCCTCCTGCCGCGCCAGCTCGATGTCGAGGGCGCGGAGGTGTTGCAGGATTTCGTCGAATCCTTGGGCGTCAAGGTGGTGGTCGGCGCCAAAACAGTTGCCTTCACGAGCGAGGGCGCAGAAGAGCGCGCTGCGGCCGCCAAATTAGCCGACGGGCGCGAATTCCCCGCCGGGCTGATCGTCGTGACCGCCGGCGTGCGCTGCAACACAGGGTTGGCGCAAGAGGCCGGCCTGGAGGTGGATCGCGGCATCGTGGTCGATGACCGGATGGCGACCAGCGCGCCCAATATCTACGCGGCCGGCGACGACGCCGTGTACGAGGGCCGCTACTGGGCCATCGCGCCGCTTGCGCAGGCGCAAGCGCGCATCGCGGCGGCGAACATGGCCGGCGAGGAGGCGCACTACGACGTCGTCGTGCCCTCGACCACGCTCAAAGTCGTCGGCATCGACGTCTCATCCATCGGCGAGGTGCACCCGCCGGAGGACGACGACGCCTACACCGAGATTCGGCGCCTGGAGCGCGCGGAGAGCATCTACAAGAAGATCGTCCTACACGATGGCAAGATCGTCGGCGCCATCGCCATCAACGCCAAGGATCTGGCCAAGCAACTGGATCCAATGATCTCCGAGCGCCAGGCAATGACGCCGGAGGAAGCGCGAGCGCTGTTGGCCGAGTAAGCAACCCTTTAGTCTTATGAGGTGCAACGCACTTTTGGGCTTATCACCAGGCATATATTGCGTCAGGAGTAACTGTTACTTAAATCCAAGTGCGTTGCACCTTGAT
>CAYXVS010000409.1:0-3047 GCA_964468735.1 uncultured Anaerolineales bacterium
TCAGGCCGCGCAAAGCGACCGCGAGGCCTTCGACGCGCTCTACCGCCGCTACGTCAACAACCAGGTCTACCGCTACTGCTACAGCCGCGTGGGCCGCCTCGCCGACGCCCACAGCCTCACCCGAGCCCACGGCGACGCCGCAGCCCTCACCGTCCCCCACGCAGACGCCAACGCCGACGGAGACACCGCTCCCGACTGCCACCGCCACCCCGACTTCGACGGCTGGACAGAGCGCCGGTATCACGATCAGGGGGGGTATCCTGCTGGGTGTCGTCGTGCTGATGGGCGTGCTCGTCGTGTTTTGGCTGGCGCAGAGGTGACGGGGCACGACGAGAGCCTCAATACTTTAGCATAGGGATGATATCGCATCCGACCGGGCGCCGGCTGCGATTCCCGGACTTGCTCCCGATTCGCGCAGGGGGATGTGTCGCACGCGGAAGATCACTGCACAGGCGGCTTGCTGGATTTCCCGCCGCTGCGGCGGACGTGGCTTAGGACCACGTGAAGTTACATCGCAGCGGGAGGACCGACTTTTGAACCTTGGCTCTTATGGGTATTTAGGTGAAATACCTCCCCAGATGATATAATCACCAAAGGAGGTGAACATTAAATGTAAAATTTCCGGTCAATTGTAGCGTCTTTTCTAACCTTGGTACGTTAATTGGTGGCTAAACTGCAATTTTGGTCAGGTTGTTGCGCTTTGCTTTCTAACCTTTGAGCGTAATATAGGCGCAAATTAGTAAACTCGCCCGGTATAGAGCGCGCCAGGGCGAAGCTCTGGCGCGCTCTATACCGACCTCGGTTCCGGGGTGGTGGTGAAGGCCACCACCCCGGGCGGGGGCTGCTCCCGCCCCCCTGCACCCCCAGGGCCTAACCCCGCCCAAAGGACGGGGCTTCCTATACTAGTGAAAAAACACCAATTTCATCAAGGCAATTGAGGGACACTACCCAAACTTAAAGCGCCCTGGAGAAATCCAGGGCGCTTTTCTTGTTGGACCCCATACCTGCCTCCTCGCTGAGTTGCCCCCGCACCGCAAGGCCCGCTTCGGCGGGCCTTTTTGCGTTCCCCTCGTATCTCCCCTCGCAAAGATGCGGGAGGGTGCGGCGGCGCGCCCTCCCGCCTTGCCCCCCCCTGCGCCCCCCCCGAATAGGAGTCCATCATTTATTCGCCGCAGGTCACAACATCATAGCACACGGAGGTGTGAAATGTCTAAGACGCACGAGAAGCAACCGGATCTCTGGCTGGGCAAGCACTTTAACATCGACGCTTATGTGAGCCTCATCGAAATGGACGACGGCACGGCCCGCATCCTCATCAAGAAGCCCTCTGGTCAAGCGTGGGCCGGGGAGATCGAGGAGATTGACCGCATCCCTTCCCTCAATGACCCGGAAAGCGAGGAAAAACCAACGCTGGCCACCGACGACCTGACCCGCGAGATCATCGCCGAGCTGGTGGAGACGCTGCGCGAGGTGCTCTTCCACTGGTGGAACGAAATGGGCAACCAGCCTCAAATGCCCGTGGTCGCCACGCCAATCGAGGCCCTTAATCGTGCGCTTTTGCTCTATGAACGCCATCAGCACATCCTTGACGAGGAGGAGACCGATGAACATTAAGAAACTGACCCTGGAGCAGCTGCAACGAGAACGACGGCGATGGTACAAGATAGCGTGTCGTCAAGCGGATTATGGCAACTGGGGGCCAACGAACCGGCTGAGAGAAATTGAGTTGGAAATCGAGCGTCGAGAAGAGATGGAGGAGACCGATGAATGAGGTAGACGGACTAAAGGAACGGGTGCTCTTTTACCAGAACACCAACGATCACAATCACTTCGTGGTCGTCACGTATGAGCACACGCTGCTCTACATTTTGGATATGTTGCACCGTCCAGATGGCATCGAAGCCCTGAAGGACGAGATCGTCTTCGAAATCGAGTCAGCCTTGCAGGAGAGGCCCAAGTACCAAAATCACTTCAGTCAATCACAGCCCGCGAGGGCAAAGGAGCAGAAGAGATGAACCCGAAAACAACAAAGCAACGCAAGTCGTCAGGCCGTCAGAAGCTAACACCCACAACTCCGCGCCCCTCCACCGAGATGTTACGGCAGTGGATGTTTTACGAGGGCGGTTGTGAGGCCATCGATGGCTGTTGGATCGAGCCAGATGGTCATTGTGAGCACGGGTAACCTTCTTGGTTGCTCTACCTGGGGATGATCTGATGGATCAGCAACTCAAGCTCTTCACCGACGCCATTCTTGAAGACCAGGGTGAAACGCAACGTTTGGTCCGGCAGGTCTCGCAAAACATAGAGATCGCCACACAGCAGGCGCAGGAGGACAACGACAACCTCATCCAAGCGCTTGACGATCTCCGCGAGCAGATCAAAGACCTGACGGAGGTTATGGCAGAGGCTAATGGCATCTGGCGCTAACCTTCCCCGTCGCACGGCCCTGCCGGGGAGCCGTTTAATCCCCGGCGCTTCATTGTTTTAGACCGCCCGCGAGGGCAAAGGAGCTACCGAGATGAACACGAAGATGGAGACGCAGCAGGAGACGTTATTGCAGGCCGTATTGACCGAGTTGGAGCGGATGAACACCACGCTGGACATCATGGCCGAGTCACTGGTCAACGGCAATGGCAACGGCCCCAACGTTGGACCGAACTTCCAACGCGCCCTGCCAGAGTATCCCACCTTCGATTGGGAGGCCATCGGCGCGGAGATCGTCAAGTGGGATCGGCACGGCGCCACCATGGTCAAGTGGCAGGGCTTGGAGTTCTTCCGTCGACGCCACACGGATTACGACGCCAGCATCTGGTTCAGCCGCTACACCGGCCAGAAGGATGAGAACGACCGCAAGGTCTACGCGCGCCTCATCACCTTCAGCGACCGCCCCCGCATCGTCAAGGGCCTCCCCGACGAGGTAACTGACCGTTTGCCGGACCCCCCGCCAGTCGCATCCCCCCCCGCAGGACGACACCCCAAGCCGCAGTTTGGCCAGCGGCCCTCGCTGTGGACGCGCCGCACCAGGCCCAACTCGGTGAGCAGATCGA
>CAYXVS010000410.1:0-3028 GCA_964468735.1 uncultured Anaerolineales bacterium
CGATAAGCATCCCGATCACGGCCCAGGGCAAAAGCGCGCCCCATCCAATAATCCATGACGTCGCATCCACCATACCATGGGCCAGCATTCCCACAAGACTCGCCAAGGCCGCCTCACTCAGTGTCGCGCCTATCCGATGCTCGCTGGGAGTCCCGTAAATATTTCTAAGGCCGCTGAAAAAGGCTATGATCAAGATAGCGACAAAAGCGACCAGCCCCGGAATCCCCACATCGACCGCGACCTCCAAAAGAAGGTTATGAGCATGAGGGATAATATTTCCAGGGGAGACCAAAAACAGTGGGTAGAGCAAAGAAACGACGTCATAGTACGTACCTGCGCCAATGCCTGTGAACGGGAAGTCCTGAATCATATACAGGGCGCGGCTCCAAATCTCGACCCGTTCCTCCCACCCAACCACCGCGCCGCCCGTTCCCAAGGCATCTAACAGCGGGCCAAGCCTTCCTTGATACACCATCCACCCCAGCCCCAAGCCCGCCAGTGGCACACCACTCCACAGCCAAGGGAAGCGAAATGCAAAGCTGATAAACAACACCAAGGCCGCTGCGATCCATCCGCCGCGTGATTGGGTCATCGCTACCATCGGCAGCATCAGGGCTAACGCCAAGATCGCCAAGAGAAGGCGAACAAAGTAGAGTTTAAGCCAGCGAGCCAGAAACACAGGTAACAGGGGGATGGATGAAGGCCAGCGATGCCGCCGCCACATCAGAACCAGCGGGAACGGTAAGAGCATCACCAGGGAACCGGCGACCATATTGGGGTTCAGAGAATCTGAAAGCAAGCGCGGCAATCGATCATGCCAGCTTCTGGGGATGGGATTCAGAGGGCCAGCTTGCCATGCCATAGTGAAGGGCACCAACAGCGCAAGGCCAATCCCCACGGCGACCATTCCCAACGCTACTAATCCCAAATGATCTTCGCTGATAGCCCAGTTAGCGATGCCATAAGCTAACGTGAGGCCCGCCATCAAGCGACTAACGGCGAGAAACGTCACCTCCTGGTCCGTCGTGACGAGCATTGACACGCCCCCCATCAAGAGCAGCAATCCTCCCGGCCATTCCAGCGGCGTGGGACGTGAGAAATATCCCCTCGCGATCCGGCGCACGATCCACAACAAGGCCAGGAGACCCAATCCCCACGGGGCCAGCGACGCGGAGAAGGACGCTAACAAACATCCCACCAGCAAGGGATAAATTTCGTTACGGTTAATCCAATCAATGATCAAATTCATGATCTAAAATGCCGTAGTTGAAGAGGCTCAAGAGGCTCCTTCCCAAGCGACGGTGCTGCTATCCTCCAGGGCCACGCCTGGCTCTCTCTCTGGAGGTTGCGTTCTGGGCATCGCTTGCTCGCATTCTGGCGCCAAGGACTGGATAAGGCCCCACAACGCTTCGCGCTCGCCATTTTGCGCGGCGTGAATCAACTTGCGCACGCCCCAGTGTAAGGCCTGCGGCTCAATCGGCATGCTATCGGTGACGACAAAGATTTTCTCGTGGGAGGTCAATGTATAATTCTCGCCCTCGTTAAACAAGCGCTCCTCTAACTTCTCTCCAGGACGCAGGCCGGTGAATATAAGGTCAATATCCCGGCCCGGCTGCAACCCGGACAGCGTGATGAGATCGTGGGCCAGGTCTACAATCTTCACCGGCTCGCCCATATCCAACACAAAAATCTCCCCGCCGCCCCCCAGATTGCCCGCCTGGATGACCAACTGCACCGCCTCCGGGATTGTCATAAAGTAGCGATTAACCTCCGGATGGGTGACAGTCACTGGCCCGCCGTTGGCGATCTGGCGCTGAAACAGCGGCACCACACTGCCCTCGCTGCCTAAGACATTGCCAAACCGGACGGCGACAAAATCACGTCCGGTGCGCCGCGCGGCATCCTGCACCAACAACTCGGTGATGCGTTTGCTGGCCCCCATAAAGTTCGAGGGGTTGACGGCCTTATCGGTCGAGATCAGGACAAAGCGGGCGACCTCATGACGCTCGGCTGCCTGGAGTAAGTTCTGCGAGCCTTGCACATTGTTCAAGATCGCCTCGCCGGGATGACGTTCCATCAGCGGTACGTGCTTATAAGCCGCCGCGTGGAAGATAATCTCCGGCTGATAGCGCGCCATGAGAGCCTCCAGACGACTCAAATGCCGAATATCGGCGATCACCGGCGCGATCTCCAATGTCGGGAATCGTTCTCGAAGTTCCAGATCGATGCGATAGATAGCGCTCTCGGCCTGATCCAACAAAATAAGGGCGCGAGGATTTTGGCCCGCCGCTTGCCGCGCCAGCTCCGAACCAATCGAACCGCCGGCCCCGGTGACCATCACCACAGCGCCGCGAAGGTAGGAAAAGCCCCCTGAGCGCGGCTTGACCGGCTCCCGACGCAACAAATCTTCGATCTGCACCTCGCGGATTTGAGTGACGCTCAAGGTGCCATCGATCAACTCATAGAATCCGGGCACCGTCCGGTAACGCACTTGGGCCTCGTCACAGATGGATTTGATGGCACGGATCGCCTTGCCGGACGCCGTCGGCATCGCGATGATGACCTCATCGACAGTATGTTTTCTAACCAGTTCGGGAATATCCCCGCGCGTCCCTAACACCGGCACATCGTAAATATGCATGTGCAGCTTGGCCGGATTATCGTCCACGAAGCCCACGGCCTTCAAGCCCAATCCCGGATTATTCTGCATCTCGCGCAGGATCATCGCGCCGGCGTCCCCCGCGCCGACGATTAAGACGTTGAGGGGGCTTTGGACCATCGTCTTGAGGCGCAGGGCATCCTGGGGCGTCATCCGTTCCTGCCACATCCGCAACAAAAAGCGCGAGCCGCCCAAAAAGGCCAGGCTCAAAATGCTCTCCAGCGCCCAAATCGAGCCAGAGGGACAATGCGGGACGCCTAAAAACGGGAAGAGGCCGAAGTTCAATATGTAAATAAGCACCGAACTGCTCAGCGAAGCCAATAAAATAGTCTTGAACTCCCTGGTGCTGGCGTAGCGCCACAATCGCCG
>CAYXVS010000411.1:0-3026 GCA_964468735.1 uncultured Anaerolineales bacterium
CAGAAAAGGTCTGTAATCCCCACAAACGCGCAAATCTTTGCTGCTTTTAGGGCTGCTTAGGGGGTTGTCCGGCAAAATCCAAAAGACCCGACAAGCAAATGGGCGATGGGGCAATGATTAAGAAAGTTCAGCCCTCAGCCGCGAAGCGATCTATCGCCTGCCAGACGCGAAGGAACTCCGCCACGCTCCATGCCTGCGCCACGCAGCCCCTCGGCGCGAAAGGCGCGTTCCCGTCGAAGATCTCACTGAGCGTGCCCACGCCGTGCTCCTGTAAATGGCGCAGCATCGGTGTGAGGTACGCGCGGGCCGCTTCGGGATCGCGATGGACGCGCAGATGGGCCATCACGAACGGCCCGATCAGCCACGCCCAGACCGCGCCCTGATGATAGGCCGCGTCGCGCGTGAGGAGATCGCCGCCGTAGCGCCCCACGAAGTGCGGATCATCGCGGGCCAGGCTGCGGAGACCGCGCGGCGTGAGCAGCGAGACCTCGCAGACCTCGACGATGGCGCGCTGCTGCGGGGGCGGCAGCGGGCTGTGGGGCAGCGAAACGGCGAGGAGCTGGTTGGGGCGGAGGGTGTCATCATCGCCCTCCGGGCCGTCCAGCACATCGTAGCAATAGCCCAGTTCCGGATTCCAAAAGCGCGCGAAGCCCTCGCGGGCGCGGTGGGCCGCCATCTCGTAAGCCTCGTGCGGCGCATCCAACATTTGCGCGAACTCCGCCATCGTGCAGAGCGCGTTATACCACAGCGCGTTGACCTCCACCGGCTTGCCAATGCGCGGCGTGACCACCCAATCGCCCACCTTGGCATCCATCCAGGTCAATTGGACGCCCGGCTCTCCGGCGTAGAGCAGCCCATCCTCCTCATCGACGTGGATGTGATACCGCGTGCCCTTTTGATGCCAGGCGATGATCTCTTCCAGCGTGGGAAACAACTTGCGGATCAGGCCCTCATCGTCCGTCGCGGCGTGATAGGCGCGCAGCGCCTCGAAGTACCACAACGTCGCATCGACGGTGTTGTACTCGACGTCCGTCGCGGCATCGGGGAAGCGATTGGGCAGCATCCCTTGATCCACAAAATGCGCGTAGGTGCGCAAAATCTGGCGCGCGATCTCCGGGCGGCCCGTGGTTAAGGTCAGGCCCGGCAGGCTGATCATCGTATCGCGCCCCCAGTCCGTGAACCACGGGTAGCCGGCGACGATGGAGCGCCCCTCGTCGTTCTCCTCGCCGATCGGGCGCTGCACGATGAATTGATCGGCCGCCAATGTAAGTTGGCGGATCTCCGGCTCCTCTGGCTCGCCGGCCTTGACGAGCAGCGATGCATCGCGCATCCGATGCACTTTGTAGGCTGTGGGGCCATCTAAGGCGGGAAGATCCGCTTCGGCGGTGGCGACGAGCGTCACGGAGGAATCCGGCGTCAACGTCACTTTGAAGGCGCCGGCGTGGAGATTGTCATCGAAGGCGTCGTAACCGCGATAGGCCTCCACGCTGAGGTAGAAATCGCGCACCCACTCGTGCAGGGGGGTGATCTCCGCATCGGCGCTGATCAACAGATGGAAGGGCGTGGCCTCCTCGTGGGCGCGGATGCGCA
Source organism: uncultured Anaerolineales bacterium (assembly GCA_964468735.1). Lineage (GTDB taxonomy): Bacteria > Chloroflexota > Anaerolineae > B4-G1 > SLSP01 > JAAAOZ01. The sequence continues at coordinate 1,591 of CAYXVS010000411.1, forward strand.
GGCCGTGATCGACCGGCTCGATGGTCATCTGCCGGTCATCGGCGTGGGTGTTGTGATGGTGGTCGCGGTAATCCACCAGCGCATCGAGTTCTAAGGTCACGGGATGCTGGCCGCCATCGAAGGTATAGGTGATGTACGTCGTGTTCGCGCCCTGGGGCATCCAGACGCGCTTCTCCAGGCGCGCGTTGCCGAGGGGGTAGGTCCACACCGGCGTCGCGCCCTCCAGATGAAATTGTCGCAGCCAGCGATAGCCGGTGGGATCGACGTAGCCATTGCGCCAGCGATTGACGTAGAATTGATACGTCCGCCCCATATAGGTGGCGGTTTCATCGATCTTGGTCAATAAGAGCGTCCGCCCGACCGGCGGATTGAGCGCCGCGATGAGCAACCCGTGGTAGCGCCGGGTGAGCATCCCATTGACGGTGCCCATCGCGTAGCCCCCGATGCCGTTGGTGACCAGCCATTCGCGGGCGGCGGAGACGCTGGCATTACAGCAAATCTCGCGATCAAAATGGATCATCTGTGGCTCTCCCTTCCTGTTTTTCGTTACTGGTTACTGGTTGCTGGTTGCCGGTCGTTGTAAGAAGCAAAAACCCCAGGTCTACCGGGGGGATGGCGGCATGAAGCCGACGCATCCGGGGCCAGACCTGGGGTGATGTCGATGGTCGGATGAGAATTCTAGGTCAGTAAGACGCTGTTGTCGCCCTCGTATTCTTCGGCGTCGTCCACGTTGAACCATTCGCCATCTTCCGTGACGTAGCGGTAGGTGTAGCGCTCGCCCTTATCCAAGGTGACGACGGCGCTGTAGGTTTTGTTGTTGCGATGAATCAGCCGGTCGGCCTTGGCGTCCCAGTCGTTGAAGGATCCGGCGACGTAGGCGTGCGCGGCGTGGGGGTGATCTTCGGGTAGGGCAAAAGAGACTTTAACCTGATTGCTTCCTGATACACTTCGCTTGCGAATCATATTTATCCTCCTCGCTTCTTTAGCTTTGAAACAAATTAAACAAGTTGTGTTGGCCAGCGACTTAATGTGATGTGACGTGATATGGTGAAAGGTCGCCCCTTGTTCCCCTCAGAGTGCTCTCACCTCGCTGATCCGACTTCGCGCGAAGTATACCATACTTCCACAAGATGTTAACCGGGCGATGGGTCTTTGTGCTATGTTTCTGGTAGCTTCGAGGCGGCAGATTCATCTACCAGCCAGATGAGTTGCCCTGGATCGGGCCGGACGCGCGCAGCGGGCAGCGGCGCCTCGGCCTGGACGCGGGCGAGTGTTTCGGCTTTGTGCTCCCCGGCGACGATGAAGCCCACGTGACGCGCGGCGTTGATCACGGGCAACGTCAATGTGATGCGCCAACTCTCCAGTCGCGGCGCGTAGTTGGCCACGACCGGACGGTCGTCCACCTGGAGCGCCTCCGTGCCGGGGAAGAGCGAGGC
>CAYXVS010000412.1:0-3017 GCA_964468735.1 uncultured Anaerolineales bacterium
GTCCCAAAAAACCTTTACAAGCGGCGCGTTGGGCCTTACAATAAGGAGTGAGAACACGATGCACGTCATCCATTGTCTTCGTGATCCCCATAAATGATTCGAATAGGAGGTTCCCCCAATGTTAAAGGATCTGACTCGCAAGACCCGCAGCTATCGACGCTTCGTGGAAGCGCACGCCGTCTCACGGGAGACGTTGCGCGAGTTGGTGGATTTGGCGCGCCTCTCCGCCTCTGGCGCGAATCGCCAGCCGCTCAAGTTCATCCTCGCCGCCGAGGAGGCAGCCAATGCCGAGATTTTCGCCACCTTGGGCTGGGCGGGCTATCTCGCCGATTGGGACGGCCCCGAATCCGGCGAGCGCCCGGCCGCCTACATTATTATCCTCGGCGATACGGAGATCAGCGCCAATTTCGGCGTAGATCACGGCATCGCGGCGCAGAGTATTATGCTAGGCGCGACCGAGCGCGGATTGGGCGGCTGCATCCTCGCTTCCATTAAGCGGGATGCGCTGCGCGACGCCCTGAAAATCCCCGACCGCTACGAGATCCTGCTGGCGCTGGCCCTCGGCAAGCCCGCCGAGGAGGTCGTCATCGAGCCGGTCAGCGCCGACGGCGACATCAAATACTGGCGGGATGAGGCAGGCGTCCACCACGTGCCCAAGCGCGCCCTGGACGATCTGATCCTGGACTTACTCTGAATTCTTACCTTCCGGGAAGCTCCTATCAGGTTCCCTCAAGCCAAAACGGCTTGATTAAGGGATTTGGGTCTCTTGGGTTTTGCCGGACAATCCCCTAAGCAGCCCTAAAAGCGGCGAAGATTTGCGCGTTTGTGGGGATCACAGACCTTTTTTGCGTCGTTACTAGGTTGCGGATAGGGATAGTACGATTGCACCCGGCGAATTCCTGGAGAGCCAGGGATTTCGAGGCAGAACGATAGGGAAAATCGCTCTCATTGCCCTGGAGCAGGCCTAACCAAGTTCAAGGCAAACGAAGTTGGGGTTGACGGGCGTGATAAATCGTTTAACGTGCAACCTCGTGTATCTTGGACGCCTCAGAACTGCTTCGTTTGCCCATTAAGCCAGTTTTCTTAACGCCATCGGCTCATTCACAGCTTCCCGGAAGGTAGTACCCGATTGATTTTTGCTGCTTTGTCATTTGTTGCTTTGCTGTTTTGATATTTGTCATTTTTCCCAGGGAGACCCTATGATCCAAAAAGCAAGTCCAGCCATCATTGTAATTTTTGGCGCGTCCGGCGATTTGACGCAGCGCAAGTTGGTGCCCGCGCTGCACAGCTTGTCGTGCGAGGAGTTACTGCATCCCCAGACGCGCATCGTTGGCGTGGCGCGCTCCGAATTCACCGACGAGGACTTCCGCCGGCGCCTCTACGGCGGCGTCGATGACCACGCCCGGTTGGGGCCGCGCGCCTGCTCACTTTGGCAGAAATTCGCCGAGCGCTATACCTACCTCTCCGGCGGGTACGACGACCCCGACACCCATCGACGCCTCAAGGAGCACTTGGCGGCGCTGGAGGCCGAGCACGAGATCGGCGGCAATTATCTCTTCTACCTGGCGACGCCGCCCTTTCTCTACGCGCCCATCGTGGCGGCGTTGGGCGCAGCGGGGTTAAACACGAGCGACGAGGGCTGGCGGCGCCTGATCATCGAAAAACCGTTCGGCCATGATCTAAAGAGCGCCCGGCAGCTCAACGAGCAGATCCACACCGACTTCGAGGAGTCGCAGGTCTACCGCATCGATCACTACTTGGGCAAGGAGACCGTGCAGAATATCCTGACCTTCCGCTTTGCCAACGCCATCTTCGAACCGCTGTGGAACCGCAATTACGTCGATCACGTCCAGATCACGGTGGCGGAGTCCGTGCTCGTGGGACAGCGGGCGGGCTACTACGATCAGGCCGGCGTGCTCCGCGATATGTTCCAAAATCACCTGCTCCAACTGCTCACGCTGATGGCGATGGAGCCGCCCTCGGATTTCAACGCGCGCGCCCTGCGCGATGAGAAGGTCAAGGTGTTGCAGGCGGTGCGCCAGGCCGGCGCGGATGACATCGTCCTGGGGCGATACGAGGGGTATCTCCAAGAGAAGGGCGTCGCCGCCGACTCGCGCACGCCCACCTATGCGGCGCTCCGGCTCTACATCGACAACTGGCGCTGGCAGGGTGTGCCCTTCTATATGCGCTCCGGCAAGGGGCTGACGGCCAAAGTCACCGAGATCACGATGCAATTCAAGCCCGCGCCGCATCTGCTCTTCCCGGAGAACGTCGATCTGACGCCCAATCACCTCTCGCTCTGCTCCCAGCCGGAGGAGGCGATCCATCTGCGCTTCGCGACAAAGCTGCCCGGCGCCGGGATGCGCGTCAAGCCGGTGGATATGGACTTCCATTATGCGCAGGATTTTGGGGATACGGCGCTGCCGGAAGCCTACGAGCGCTTGCTCTTGGACGCGATGCAGGGCGAGGCGGCGCTCTTCACGCGCGGCGACGAGATCGAGTTGGCGTGGCAGCTTATCGATCCGCTGACGGAGTTGGAGAACACGCCCCACACCTATCCCCAGGGCAGTTGGGGGCCGGAGCAAGCCAATGATCTCATCGCCATTGAGGATTGCTCCTGGCACTGCGGCTGCCTGGGCCGCAGTGAAGTATAAGAGTCTTCGAATTCTCGCGATCATTTTTACGCAATACGATATACGCAATACGTTTTGCGCAACATCTCGAATTTCATAGCAGCGCGGAGGGCGACCATGAACATCCGAGTCTATGCTGACGCAGCAGCATTAGCGCGCGGCGCGGCCCAGCACGTGATGATGTGGGAGGCGGCGGCGCTAGCCGAACGAGATCGCTTTGTGATAGCGCTCGCCGGCGGCGGCACACCCCGCCAGACCTATACCCTGCTCGCAACAGATGCCTTCGCCGAGCAGATGGATTGGGAGCGCATCCACATCTTCTGGGGCGATGAGCGCTGCGTCCCGCCCAACCACCCGGAGAGCAACTATCGGATGGCGCGGGAG
>CAYXVS010000413.1:0-3000 GCA_964468735.1 uncultured Anaerolineales bacterium
TATAATCTAGCGTGGTTCCTTGATTTAGCTTAAAGTCGAATGATGCGGGGTCCATAGAGAGAAGGGGGGCGGTATGGGGCGAAAGTTGATTCCCTTTGGTTGGTACGGCGGAAAATACAGTCACTTGACATGGCTCCTGCCCCTTTTGCCTGACACTCGGCATTACTGTGAGCCATTTGGAGGCTCCGCCGTGGTGCTCATCAACAGAGATCCCTCGCCGATTGAGACATATAATGACTTGGATGGTGATGTGGTCAATTTCTTCAAAGTGCTACGCGATCAGCGCGAGGCATTGATCCAGGCGATTGGCCTTACCCCGTTTTCTCGTGAGGAATTTGAGCGGGCCATTGAAGAGCCGAACGATGGCCTTTCGGAGCTTGAGCGCGCCAGGCGATTTTTCATTCGAGCCAGACAGGTTAGAACCGGGTTAGCTCAAACGGCCACGCCGGGACGTTGGGCTCATTGCCGATTAACCAGTCGCGCGGATATGGCGGGCGCGGTTTCGCGATGGCTGGGGAGTGTGGAGGGCCTTGCCGAGGTCGCTCAGCGGCTTTTGCGCGTCCAAATAGAAAATCGACCAGCCCTCGAAGTGATCGAGCGCTATGATAGCGAGGAAACGCTCTTCTATTGCGATCCGCCGTATCCCCACGATGCTCGTGGCGACAGTAACGCCTATGCCTATGAGATGACGGACGCGGATCACGAGGCGCTGGCGAAGGCTCTCCATCGCGTGGAGGGGAAAGTGGCTGTGTCCGGTTACCACTGCGATCTGTTAGAAGATCTTTATGGAGATTGGCATTTCGTTGAAGAGGAAGTCAAGAACTGTCATTCCGTCAAAGAACCGAGACAGGAAGTTTTATGGGTCAATTGCGATCTGCCCCTCGATTTCATTACGGAAGAGTCTTCCATTACAAAACCGCGAGTAGAGCAAGGTGTTTTGATTTAGATGTTGGCGTGCTCAGACTTGAACTCTGTTACACTGAGTTGCGCAGAGAAGTCACGGAGTCGCCCGGAGCAAAAAGCGTTAAATCTCTGTGTAACTCTGTGCATCCTCCGCGTATCTCTGTGTTTTGATTTTTGATCCCGTGCCAAATGGAGCGCGATGCCAATTTTAAATCCCAACACGCTAGAATTCATCAGCCGCCACCCCGACCAGACCCGCCGCCTGGGCGCGCGTTTGGGCGCTCTGATAGAAGGCGGGACGGTCGTCGCCTTGGAGGGCACGTTGGGCGCGGGGAAGACCGTCCTGGCCCAGGGCATCGGGCGCGGGTGGGGCGCGACCTCGCGCTTGATCAGCCCCACCTTTGTGCTCGTGCGACGCCACGAGCGCCCGCAAGATGACGACTATCTCTACCACATCGATCTCTATCGCCTCTCGTCGGAAACGGAGGCCGTGGATCTGGGCCTTTCGGACGTTTTGGGCGCGCCGGATACGGTCTGCATCATCGAGTGGGCCGACCGCGCGCCGGGGTTGCTGCCGGATGATTATCTGTGGGTAACGCTGGCGTGGGTCGATGAATTCCGGCGCACGCTGACCTTTCGAGCGTCCGGCGCGAGCTGCCAGGCGCTACTGGAGACCTTTCGCAAGGAGATTATAGGCCGCTGATGTTATTAGCTATCGATACCGCGACGACGCGCGCCAGTGTGGCGCTGCACGATGGACATACGCTCCGCGACGAGTTCACCTGGGAGGCGGTGCGCAAACATACCGTCACCCTGACGCCCCATATCCGGCAGATCTTGGCCGCCTCGGATGTGACCGCGCAGGCGCTGACGGCGCTGGCCGTCTGCATTGGGCCAGGCTCCTACACCGGCGTGCGCATCGGCGTCGCCGTGGCGCAGGGCCTGGCTGTGACGCGCCATCTGCCCTTGATCGGCGTCTCCACGTTGGATATTTTAGTCGCCGCCCAACCGCCCGATCCGCGCCCGCTGTACGCGCTCTTCGCGGCCGGGCGCAAGCGGGCGGGATTTGCCCGCTATCGCTGGCGATCCGCGCAGTGGGAGGTGGAGAGCGAGGTGGAGGTCGTGACCTGGGCGGAGTTGGCCGAGCAGTTCACCGAGCCGGCCATCATCGTCGGCGAGATTGAGCCGCAGGGCTGGGATGCGCTGCGACCGCTGGGCGATCTGGTGGAGATTCCCCCGCCCGCGCGTCACCTGCGCCGGGCCGGCTTCCTGGCGGATCTGGCGTGGGCGCGCCTCCGCGCCGGCGAGCGCGGTCGCCCCGCAGATGTTCGGCCGCTCTACGCGCGATGACGCGCCGCCTCCCGTTTCGCCTCCGTCCGCTGCGAGCGCAGGATCTGCCGACGATCATCTACCTGGAGCGGCTGATCTTTGACGAGCCGTGGCCGGAGCGGATGTTCGTCCAGGAACTCTATACCAATCCTCACGCCCACTACTCCGTGCTCGAACTGACCGGTCCCGCGCTGAGCCGTCCCCGTAGCACCCGCCGGGGCGCAGCGGACGCCAAGATCCTCGGCTACGTGGGCCTGCGTGTCGAGCGGAAGGAGGGCCACATCAGCACCTTGGCCGTCCGCCCGACGTGGCAGGGGCGCGGCCTTGGCGAGCTGCTCCTAACCTCGGCGCTGCGACGCGCCTACGAGAATCGGGCCGAGCGCGTGGCGCTGGAGGTGCGCGCGACCAACGACGTCGCCCGCGCGCTCTACAAGAAATACGAATTCGATGACATCGCCCGCTTGCAGGGCTACTACGGGGATGGCGATGGTTATCGGATGCGCCTCGCCCCGTTGGATGCGGCCTACGCCGTGCGCTTGCGCGAGCGCCGCGCGGCGTTGATCACGCGCCTGCGGGAGGAGTTCGGTACATCTGAAACGTAACCCTTGCGAAGGTTCACAGTAGCTTTGGCAAACAGATTAACCTGCTCGTTGCACCTCATACAAACTGTTTGAGGTCACTTGCGCAACCTTCGCAAGGGCAGCCGATTATTTGTTATTTGCTGCTTTGTGTATTTGTTGCTTTGTCATTTATGGAGGTTAAAATATG
>CAYXVS010000414.1:0-1689 GCA_964468735.1 uncultured Anaerolineales bacterium
TGCCCGCCGCCCAAGCGCCCCGCCGCCAGGAGCGCCGCGTCGGCGCCCAGGCCCAACGCGATAATCAACCATCCCAGGTGCTTCTTCGTTATCGTCTGCGGTATCATCGATGTTATTGTTTTTATAGTCATAATGGAAAGCATTATAACGTAGAAACGCGAACCTTCCAGGTCTGTTAGGGTTTGGGGGTCTATCAAAATTTGGCAGGAAATCCCGTGTCGGGTTATAATGGAATCAAGTTATGGTTAAGGAGTGCACAAAGCTATGAGTGAATCGAAGCAGATAAAAGAGACCGGGGCGGACTACATAACCTCATTGACCTCATTGAACTCTTCAGTTGATCTCAGTCATCCCGTTGTCTTGGAGCAGGATGGGGAGCCTATGGCGGTGCTGATGAGTGTTGAAAACTATGAGCGCTATCAGAGGCTGTTGGCGAAGCAGGAGCAAATATCTGCCGGGGAAGCGCGTCGCGCGGCCGATCAAGCTCTATTTGGCGATTTGGTCGGCTGTGCTTTGAGCAGCGACGATCCCATCTGGGCGCCCAAGCCCGAGCCACATTGGCGCGTCCCCTATCGCCTTTTCGATGGCACGCTTGTGACTATCGTGACGGTGGATGCGCACACGGGGGCAGTGTCGCTGACCGAGGAGGAGCGCGCCGAACTGCTGGAACAGGTCGAATCCTTGGTAGCCGAGGCCAATGCTGCCACTTGATCGCCCCGCGCACGTTCAACAACTCACCCTGGGATATTGCTTGCCCGCTTGTGGGCAGATGGCGTTGGCTCAGTTAGGCATCGAGACGACCCAAGAACAGGTGGCTCAAGTCTTGGGCGCGCGCATGGGGGTTGGGACGCCTTTCTCGCGGGTGAAAAGCCTACAAAAGTGGGTGGATGATGTGCAAATCATTGAGTGGGGCGGAGTAAAAGTGCTGGTAGCCGCGCTGGATAGTAATGTTGCGGTCATTGTTGCTCTGACGACAACGCCTGCTTTACCAGGATGGGGGGACATTCGCACTCAACACACCGTCTTGGTCGTAAATGTTGGCCCTGGCCGCATTACCTACTATGATCCGGCCCTGAGCCAAGGCCCGGTCTCTGCCTCTCGTGATGAGTTTCTTCTATCCTGGAGCGAGATGGCTGAACTGACGGCCTTTTTGAAGTGAGTTGAGACGAATTCCAGAACAAGCCCCGAAGGGTGTCCGAAAAACCCTTCGGGGCTGTTACGTCTGCGCTTCGAGGTAGGCCTTCAATCGCGCGGCTTTCTCGGGGCGACCCATCTGGAGATAGGCCTGGTATTCATACGCCAGCGAGAGCACGGGGGTGCGCAGGGGGCCACCTTCGGTTTGGATCTCGACCCAGCGCCGGTGCCGCGTCACGTCCACCGGCGGTTCCCACGTTTGATCTGGACGAAGCTTCTGGAGGGCGCCCATAATTTCCACCTGGATGCCGTCGATTTCTACCGCGCCGAGGTGGGATCGGACGCGCTCAGACACGAGGTAGTGCACCGGCTCGACCACGTACTCGGCGCAGCGGCGGGCGATCTCATAGGCGCCGGCCTCGTTGGTTTGGAGGTCGATATCGTGGACCTCGACCGCTATCCCCTGCAACGCCATCCCCAAACTCCCGGTCACGACCCAATCGATCTGGCTCTCGGCTAATCGGGCGTGGATTTGGCGCAGGGCGTTGAGATGGG
>CAYXVS010000414.1:1789-2993 GCA_964468735.1 uncultured Anaerolineales bacterium
TCCAAATCGACGTCGGCCTTCATCAACTCGCGGAGGAGCAGCGTGGCGTAGGCGCCCTTGGGGGCGAAGAACGAGACGACGAGCGTCTGCTCGTCTTCCATCCGATAGCTGAGGCCGTCGGGATAGTAGCGCAGGGGGCGACGGGTGCCTTTGGCGCGCACAGGCCGGAACTCCTCCGGCGTGAGATTCGCCGCCGCCAAGATCTCGGCCTCCAGCGCGGCGGCCTCATCGTGGGGCGCGAACATCTTGTAGCCGTAGATCGGGCCGGTGGCGCTGATCTCCCACGCCTTGACGCGCGGGCGCTCGATGGCGACATCCTCGACGATGAAGAGGCCGCCGGTATCTTCTTTTTTGGCGATGTCGCCTAAGAGCAGGTCGTCCATCGTCTCTTGCTGGATGCGCCGGGCGAGCACCTGATTGAAGAGCGCGGATTGAAGCGCGCTGATGAAGAAGCGTCGCATCCGGCGCGAAGGATAGCGGCGCAGGCCGTGAGCTGCCATCCCCTCTTCGTCGTCGCGCAGGAGGCAGAGGCCGATCTCGGCGTTGTCGCCGTAGTTGCCGAAGCGCTGGCGCCCGTAGCCGTTGGGCACGCCGCGCGCGAGCAGCACCTGGGTGATGGCCTCGGCGCGCTCGGCGGCGTCGGGCACGATCTCGCGCAGGCGCAGCGTGAAGCGGTTGCCCTTGAGGTGGCCGGTGCGCAATTTATTGGTGTGCAGCTTGGCCCAGAGTACCTCCGCATTCTCCAGCTCCAGCGCCATGATCCGCTCCGGCGGGACGAAGTGGGCGGAGAAGGTCTGCTCCGCGACGGCGCGGGCGTCCTTCAGGCCGGCGCAGCTGATCTTCCGGCGGGAGACGCCCAGCTGGCGCGCGATTTCTTTCAGCAATGCCATCGTGGGCACATCGCGCTTGCGGACGCGGAAGAAGGTGTGCTCGCCCTCGCCGCACGGCTCGTAGGCCGGTACCTCCTCGACGATGAAGTCCTCAATCTCCTGGCGGATCACGCCGCCGACGCCGGGCAGATCATCTGTGAGATACGGCAGGGTCCAATCAAGCATCTGTTACCTCCAGTGGGAATAGGGAATGAAGAATTGCGAATATAGAATAAAGGAATCAGTTTAGTTTCATGCGCAAAGCAAGGTGCAACGCACTTGAACTGAAGAAAGAGCCACGCCTTATGCAGGATATGCCTAGTCACAAGCCGAAA
>CAYXVS010000415.1:0-2988 GCA_964468735.1 uncultured Anaerolineales bacterium
ATACCCCCGAGAGGACTCGAACCTCTAACCTTGGGCTTAGAAGGCCCTTGCTCTGTCCATTTGAGCCACGGGGGCATGGGGTATTAGACTAAATCACGGCGCTATAACTCCAGCACCGGACGCAAGCCGTTGCGGACGCGCGAACCGGAGAGTACCCGCAAGATTTGTTCCGGCATCCGGCCCACAAACGCCGATAGTTCTTTCGCCGTCAAGGGCTTATTGCCATTGCTCAAGAAGACGCGAAAGATCGATTCGACTAGCGTAGCAGCCTCCTTAATGTAGCCCGTTTGTTTACTGCAATGGGTCGCGATGATGTAGCGCAGCCCATCCACTTGCTCGACCTCACCCGTGTTCCAATCGATCCAATCGATTTTCTCACTCACATCCTGGCCGGCATAGGCCTCGCGATGCTCGGCACACAGGTGCCCCAACAACTTCACATTAAGATCCAACGCTTGCTGATCCCACCATTCATAATCGATATGAAAGCGCGTTTCCAAGGTGGGCTTGACAAAATGCGCTATCGCAGGATTTGGCGGTAGGGTCGTCATGAACTCTCACCTCGGTATGCCCAATAATTATCACCTAATGAAGCGTACGTCGACGATGTCGCCAACGTCGCCAAGATCGGCGCGGGCGGGACGCGACGGACTAAGTTCGTCACACTGTACAGCGTCCACGCATGAACCGCGCGCTGCAAACTCAAGCCGGCTAAGCCATCGAAGATACGCTTTAGCAGCGACTCCAACGAAAGCTGCCGTAGCTTATCGCTCGCCAGTTCCTCGATATTCTCTGGATCCGGCACGATCACAGCGGCCAACTCGTCATACTCGCACGTGACCGCCGCGCGTCGCACTTCAAAAGCCAACTGCCCATTATCCACGGTGACGGTCCGAATCCACTCTCGACGCTTCGATCCCAAGGGACGCGCCTCGATGATGATCCTCTCCGGATCGTCGCTGTGCTGCAAATCAACGTAACTGCCCACCACGAGTTGCCTCTCCGCGAACCACTCCTCCAGCCCGTAGACATATCGCCCACTACGCACGACCCAGCCGGGGAATTCATCGCCCGTCTGGCCATCCACAAAGGTGAAGCAAATGCGATCAGTGATCCGCGCCGTGGGGAAAAGCTTGCGCACGCGCGAGGCCAACGGCGCCGTGCCACTCCGCCAGTGGGGATAGGACAACACCACCGTGATCGGCTCCTCAACCTCATCTGGATTGAAGGCTACATCAGACCACTCATCGTCAATGCGCTTCTCCAAGGATAACATCACATCGTCCAGCACACCGCGATTGTAGGGGATGGGCATGTATTGCAGATGACGCGGCGTCTCCAGCACCTCGCGCGGTTCCATCTCGCGCAGATGCCACAACGCATAGCCCGCCGGCCCTACTTCATCGAAGCGATGATCGCGCAAGAGCGCATACTCCAGGGAGAAAATCTGCAGCGACTCTGGAATCTCATCCGGTAGATCCATCTCCTCCAGGAACGCCATCGTGCGCACCGGCCCACCCTCGGCCATATCCAACAGCGCCTCGGCAATGTTCAACTGCCCCGGAGAGATCTCCATCACCAGATCTCGCACGAACCACTGATAGCCCACGGTCAAGAAGCGAGCATCCGTTTGCAGCGACTCGTGAAGCTCCTCTTTTAGCGCCTCGCCGTATTCCTCATACAGATCCTCCTCGGTCAACTCTTCGGTGGGGAGGTACGAAGCGTTATTTAAAGGATGTTCCTCGTCCAACTCCGCCGCGAACTCGCGCGTCTCCTCGTCTTCCATCTTGACTTTGATCACGGAGAAGGGGGCGTACTCAGGATTATGGCCCGTTCGCACGCCGATGACCTCTCCCACGATGTTGCCAAGATGCGGAAAGATCACGGACGCCTCGACCTCGTAAGTCTCCTCAGGACGATAGATACGCCCTTGCGAGAGCGCCTCTTCCATCAGATGCACCATCTGTTGGTTGCGGTACCGAATCAACTCGTGCGTCAATTCATCGAGTCCCTTCGGCGTCTCCGTCTCGACGAGGTAGTTGACCAGGTGCTCTAGATCAACAGGTAGAATGGAAAGCTGTTCCCAATACTGATTGTGATTTGGTGTACTGCTCACAAATGTCTTCCTCTCAGTTTTCGATCACTCAGCCAGCACTCAATTTGAGCATGACGATTATACCAGGAATGGAGGGATTGACAAATATATAATTTTGACGCAAACTATAAGTAGAGGGGATGCCCGTACCCGGTGAATCTCCGAAGAGCCAAGAAGAAACCTGACATCAGCCGGGGCTTCTTCGTTATCAAAAGTAAGATCATATTGGCTTTTTCTCATCTCTGGAGCAAGTGACTTATTCAACGACAACGCCCTATTTTTAGGAGGAAGGATATGAAAACTCAACAGGAAAAATCTATCGGCCTGACGACAGTCTACGTCGCACAGGGGATGTTACACGCAATGGTGATCCGTGGCGCGTTGGAAAGCGCCGGCATCCCGGTCATGTTAAGCTACGAGGCGATCGGGCCAGCCATCGGTATTACGGTGGATGGCATCGGGAGTGTGGAGGTGCGCGTCCCCGCCGAGTGGGAGGAGGAAGCTCGCGACCTGCTGGACGTCGAACCGAAGACGGGAGAGGTCTTCTCCGTCCCGCCCGATATGACATCCGAGGAATAGGCAGATAGGGTGTCAACGCGCCGCCATGCCCTAACGCAATCGCTCGCATCTAAAGGGGGAGACATACATGCCGCATGATGTCTCCTCTTTTTCTTCCCTCTTTGACCATCCCCCAACAAGATGATTGTCTAAAGCGCAAGATGTGTTATAATGCCAGGCAGCATGCGGGTGTTGCTTAATGGTAGAGCCTTGGCCTTCCAAGCCAAAGATACGGGTTCGATTCCCGTCGCCCGCTCTAGGAAGTTTCAGGGAGCCAGGCTTTCTGAAACTTTCCTCATCGGGCCCATAGCTCAATGGTTAGAGCAGCCGGCTCA
>CAYXVS010000416.1:0-2977 GCA_964468735.1 uncultured Anaerolineales bacterium
AGTAATCGTTTAGTCTTGTGAGGTGCAACGCACTTTTCGGCTTATCACTAGGCACGTCCTGCATGAGGCGTGGGCTTTCCTTCCGTTTAAGTGCGTTGCACCTTGCTCTGCTCATGTAACTAAACTGATACCAATATCATTATATCACGATTTGTCTGACAACGTGGCCGCTACACCCGCACCAGCGAGCGCAGCGCCGCGCGGGCGGCGGATTGCTCGGCCGCCCGCTTACTCTGACCCTCGCCCTCGCCCACCACACGCTCGTCCAACAACACCTGCGCGGTGAAGGTCTTGGCGTGATCCGGTCCCACCTCGCCCACGATCTGATAGGCGGGCGTGATGCCTAGGCTGGCCTGCGCCCACTCCTGGAAGCGCGACTTCGCGTCTACGTAGGATTCCGTCTGGAGGATGGTCGCCGCCTCGCGCGCGAACCACGCCTCCAGCCGCGACCAGACCGTGGCCAGGTCCGCGTCCAAGTAGAACGCGCCGACGGCCGCCTCCAGCGCGTCGCACAAATTCGCGGGGCGATCCTGCCCGCCGCTCTCCGCCTCGCCGCGCCCCAGGCGCAGCGCCTCGCCCAGGCCCAGATCCCGCGCCAGGCTGGCCAACGTCTCTGTGCAGACCAACGTCGCGCGCAGGCGCGTCAACGGCCCCTCGGAGTCGTGGGGATACTCGCGATACAGCCACGCCGCGACCATAAAATCCAACACGGCATCGCCCAAGAACTCCAGGCGTTGATTGTGATACTCCTCGCCGCCTTCCTCCGGGTGCTCGTGGGCGTAGGAGGGATGCGTCAGCGCCAACCGCAGCAGTTCCGGTCGCTTAAATTGATAATTCAATTGCTCCTGAACCTTAGAAAAAGGGAAAGTGGGTTCTTCTTCGGGCATAGATTGTCCTCTGGCAAGAGATCGATCGCGTTTACGTCGGGCAGATACGATGCTTCTGGAAAATGTACCTCGGTAACGAGCCATATCCTATGGGGATTATAGCACACTCACCCAAGAATTACATTAGAATCGATCATGTCCGTAGAGACGCAAAATCTTGCGTCTCTACTATAATCAGATTAACCTTGTCCAACCTATCTTTTTTTGGAGGTGGCCCTATGCCCAAAACCCCATCCAACGACGGCCCGCTGATCCTTGCGCTGGACATCGGCAGTTCGAGTGTGCGGGCGCAACTCTTCACCGCGCGGGGGATGGCGCTCCAGGCGCCGACGGCCCATATCCCCATCCAGCTCCGCTCCACGCCGGATGGCGGCTCCGAGATCGACGTGGATGTGCTGCTAACGGCGATCTGGCGCTGTGTGGATCGCATCCTGGAGGATGCCGACGACCTCGCGGAGCGGATCGCGGGCGTGGCGAGCTGCACCTTCGTCACCAATCTCGTCGGCGTCGATGCCGACGGGCGGCCCGTCACGCCGCTGACGACCTACGCCGACACGCGCGCCGCCGAGGAGGCCGCCGCCCTGCGCGCCGAACTCGATCCCGCCGCGATTCACGCGCGCACGGGCTGCTATCTCCACACCAGCTACCTGCCCGCGCGGCTGCGCTGGTACGCCCGCACCCAACCGGAGCGCTGCTCGCGCGTGGCGCACTGGCGCTCCTTGGGCGCGCACATGGAAGCGCAGCTCTTCGGCGCGGCGGCGGTCAGTTTCAGCGTCGCCTCGTGGAGCGGGCTGCTGAATCGACACACGCTCACCTGGGACGATGAATTGTTGGCGGCGCTGCCCATCCAGAAGCATCAGCTCTCAGCATTGAAGGATGTGGACGCGCCGCGTCGTGGGCTGCGGGCGCCCTTCGCCCGCCGCTGGCCCGCGCTGCGCAACGTACCCTGGTTCCCGGCGGTGGGCGATGGCGCGGCGGCCAATCTCGGCAGCGGCTGCGCGACGCCCGCGCGGATCGCGCTCACCGTGGGCACGACGGGCGCCGTTCGCATCGTCGCGCCCGGCACACCGGCGGAGATCCCCGCCGGGCTGTGGTGCTATCGCGTGGATCGGGAGCGCTCGCTGGTGGGCGGCGCGCTGAGCGGCGGCGGCAACATCTATGCCTGGATGCGGGAGACGCTGCAACTAGAAGATAATGATCCCGCGCAGGTAGAGGCCGCGCTCGCGGAGATGGCGCCGGACGCGCACGGCCTCACCGTCCTGCCCTTCTGGGCCGGCGAGCGCAGCCCCGGCTGGGCCGATGACGCGCGCGCCACGCTGCACGGCCTCTCGTTGGCGACGACGCCCGTGCATCTGCTGCGGGCCAGCCTGGAGGCGGTCGCCTATCGCATCGGCCTGATCTTCGAACGCCTGCGCCCGCTGCTGCCGTCGGATGCGCAGGTCGTCGTGAGCGGCGGCGCGCTCCCCGCCTCGCCGGCCTGGATCCAGATCACCAGCGACGTGCTGGGGCGACCGCTCATCATCTCCCAGGTGAAAGAAGCCTCCGCGCGGGGCGCGGCGCTCCTGGCGCTCGAGGCACTGGAGCTGCGGGAGAGTTCATCATCTGAAAATGGAACGACCCTCTCCATCGACGGCGAGCGCATAGTGCCGAATCCGGCCCGTCACGAGGTCTATCAATCCGCGATGGCGCGCCAGCAGGCGCTATATCAAAGGTTAGGGGATTCCAGAAATTAAAACCTTCCCAAAAAAACCGATGTTTATTGTAGAGACGCAAGATTTTGCGTCTCTACAGGGAATTGATAGATCCGCTCAGAGCGTGTAGTGACACGTTTGCCCTCCCCATTCTTTGGTGTATCATAATTATTGGTCAGATGCGGTTAGTTAGCATGCAGCGCACCCTTGCGAAGCTCTAGAAGTCCTTTTTTGTATCAAGAAACTTCTGGCTTCTCAAAACACCATCTTATGCATGACCGTTTGCAACCTTCGCAAGGAGTATTTGCTTGACCCCATCCGCCCATACGGTTCAATTAGTCTATTTGTAAATTAAGCCAAGGAGGTCATAAATGATCAAAATTACCCATATCACTGCCC
>CAYXVS010000417.1:0-2976 GCA_964468735.1 uncultured Anaerolineales bacterium
GTCGCCGCCGCGCTGGCGCCCGCGCTGCACGCCCGCGCCCGCTATCCGACGTTGGCCGCGCCGCCCACGCCGGAGCCATCCGACGTCGAGGGTGAAACCGAAGCCGGCTATGCCTACAGCGATGTCTGGATGCTCAAAGGGCGCGCCATCCATACCGTGGTCTTCTATGAGGAGCCGGATGTCAAATCCGAGCGATTAGATGTCAAATATCGTGATGAGGAGTTTCGCATCTTGGGTGAGGAGCGCGCGCCGTTCAGCGCGCATAACGACCTGTGGTATCGCACGCCGCTGGGCTACGTCCATTCGGCCTGGGTGCTGCCTGTGCGCGTCTATCCGCCGCAGCCGTTCATCGCGGACGTGGGGCCGTGGGGCTTCTGGGGCGAGGTCGCGCAGATCCACACCGAGGCCCGCGCCGCGCCCGCGCTCTCCGCGCATCGGAACTATCGCTTCTACGGCGGGACCGTCCATCGCGTGATCGCCGCCGCCGAGGATGAGGAGGGCAGCGGCTGGTACAAGGTCGTCGATGACTATCCGCCCAAGACCGAGCGCTATCACTGGGTGCTGGCGCGCGATGTCCGCCGCGTTCCCCGCGCGGAGATGGCGCCCATCCACCCGTTCGCGGGCCAGAAGCGCATCTTCGTCGATTTCAGCGCGCAGAAGCTGACCTGCTACGAGGGCGACACCGAAATCTACAGCACGCTCGTCGCTGGCGGCCTGACCGGCGCGACGCCCCGTGGCGAGCATTGCGTGCTACTCAAACAGCCCTCGCGCCACATGAGCAACACGCCCTATCCCGGCATGGCGGAGGAGGATCAGCCCGATCCGGGCGATATCTTCGATTTGCCCGGCGTCCCGTGGAACGTCTTCTTCGATTTGGCCGGCACTGCGATTCACGGCGCCTACTGGCACAACGATTTTGGGATTCGACGGAGCCACGGCTGTTTGAACGTCTCATCCGAGGCCGCGCGCTGGATCTACCGCTGGGTGCATCCCATTGGCGGCTACGAGGACGATTTCATCCAGAGCGATTGTCGCGTCGGCACGCCGATTGTGATCGAATAGCAAAGAGCCAGCGCATTACGGCGTCCGATGCAGGTGAAAGGTCGCCGCGACCTCGTGCATCAGCGCGGGGATATTGGGGCCGTCGATGGCCCGGACGCGCAGCGCGTAGAGTCGATAGCTCGCGTCCTGCATCACCCAGCCCTCGCCTTGCTTACTTTCTTCGATGAAATGGAACGCGGGCGTCGCATCCCACGTCGTCACTTCGATGGCGTGCAGCAGCGGCGGATCATCGCCCCACGTCGCTTCCCACATCACCTGGGCCGTGTTCTCCGCCAACGGCTCGACGGGGCCGGGCGCCCACCACAGGCCGATCTCGCCGCCCTCGTAGCGCCAGACGCGCTTGCCCGCCCACGCATCGCCCGTCGTCTCGACCTCGGCGAAGATCTCCGGGATCTGGATCGCGGTCTCCTCCGGTAACACTCCCGATAGATCGTGGAAGGCCGGCGGCGCCGGCTCGAACGCCGCTTTCTGCGCGCCCGTCACCGGCAGCGTCGACTCCACCGCAACGACGACGCGCCACGTGCCGGTGATCGGCATCAGCGGCAGGCGCAGGGGCGTGAGCGAGCGATATTGATGACCCACCTCGGGAACCAGATCGAAGTGCTGATAGATCGACCCGCTTGGATCGACCACCATCGCTTGCGCGCGCGGCGAGACCGAGACCCCGGCGGGCGGTCGAATCTCCACCTTGATGAACTCATACGGCAGCGAGGGCGTATCGCCCGTCGGCTGGCGGATCGTCAAGGCTAACGGCGGGATCGGCGTCGGTGTGGGAGTCGCCGTCGGTGTGGGCGTGGGCGTCGCAGTCGGCGCGGGCGTGGGCGTGACCAAGATCGGCGTCGGGGTGGGGGTGGCGCAGCCCAGCAGTGATACGATCATCCCCAAAACCAGCATGCTGCAAAGCCATTGTTTCGTGAGTAAGCGCCTTAAATACCGTGGCAGTCTTTCCATTCGATTCTCCTCGCTTGTCTATGATGCGTACCACTATAACGCCAACGGCCTCAATTGCAAAAGTTGCTCTGGGAAAGTACAATAGATTCAACAGGGGCAAGGGAGGAAAGAAATGGATACGATTGTATTACGATCCGATTTGTACAGAGTTTTAGAGCAAAATGCGCAAGAAGAGGCGCGGTCGGTCAGCGAGATCGTCAACGAAGCGGTTGAGCACTATTTGTGTGAGCAGCAGCGGGCCAAACTCAACCGTGAGATCCAGGCTTACGAGGCTCTCCACGCTGAACTACAACGAAAATACCTCGGTCAGTGGGTCGCCGTGCACAATCAAGCTGTGGTGGATCATGATCAAGATCGCGTTGCCTTATACCGGAGGGTTCGCGCCAAATATGGGCGAACGGCAGTCCTGCTGCGCCAAGTGACAGAGCATCCCCACGAAGAGATTTGGCTGCGGACACCCAGTACAGGGAAGGTTATGCTATGAAGTTTCCCTACGATCTTGGATACTTTCCATCAGCACCGAGTGTTGAAATTCATCTCGGCGTGTTGGATGAGGCGTTTAGGGTGGGGCCTTTGCGAGCTTTGGTGGATACCGGAGCAGATGTGACCATTGTGCCACAACGTTCTATTCGGCTTTTGAAAGTTCAGGTGGATGACCGCAAGTACTTGCGTACGCCCTGGGGTGAACGCAGAGTTGTAGACATTCACTTCTTAGATATGGGCATTGGCAATATGCGATTGCCTTGTATTGAGATTGTTGCCGATGATTTGGGAGATAGCGTGATTTTGGGGCGTAATGTCTTGAATAAACTGGTTGTGATGTTAGATGGCCCAAAGCAAGTGCTTGAGATATTGGATTAAGAGATCGGGATGGCTCAGAAACAGGTTGACACTTTTTTTCTCGTTGTCCCAGGCCCGGCGGTTCCCACAGCCATTGGCCCGTTGGGTCAAAGAAAAACCACG
>CAYXVS010000418.1:0-2963 GCA_964468735.1 uncultured Anaerolineales bacterium
GAATTAATGCCTAGTCACCAGCGGTAAATAGATGTCGTTGCCTGGCCGGGCTTCGATGGTGAATTTTGCAGGCTTCGATGCTATGCTCGCCATACCGGGCACGCTGACGTGGGCGGTATTGCTCACCACCGCACTGTAGGCCGATGTGGCCGTCGTCACGCGCGCGGTGAAGCTCAGGGTGATGGTATCTCCGCCGGCGATGGTGAACGGTCCCCATTCAAGCGTGTTCTCCTGCGGCGGCAAGAACGCCGTGCCCGCCGTCTGTGTGAGCGGCGTGATCTCGGCGGGCAGCGGGTCGGTGATGACGACGCCCGCCAGCAGTTCCGCGCTGTGATTGTGCAAGGTGAGTGTGTACGTTACCACGCCGCCCAACGGCACATTCTCGGTGGGTTGGACGGCCTTGTCTATGCTGATTGGTGTAGCTTGTAACTCGTAGCGACGCGAGATGCTGCGATTACCCGCCGCATCGACTGCCTCCACGCGCATCGTGTAGATACCTGCCAGCCCCTCGCCAAGCTGCGGCGTAAACGTCCACCAATCGCCGTCCAGCGTCAGCGGGATGACGCGCGCGCGCCCGGCCGGATCGATCTGCGTGACGCTCGCGCTGGCGACGCCGCTGCCGTCGGTCATAGTCCCGGCGAGGACGGGAGCGCCCGCGCCATCAGCGAGATAATCGCCAAGCGGCGCGACCGTGGCGGCCTGCGTCGTCGTGATCACGGGCGGCGCGTTGTCGATGGAGACGCGCATCCAGGACGTCGGCGGGCTGACGTTGCACCCGGCGTCGACGACGCGCGCCCGCACATCCAGCGGGACGCCATCCGCCCTCGGCAAATTCCAGGTGAAGACCCACCGCTGCTCCCCGCCGTTGGCCGGATAGACGTCGCCCGCCTGCCACGGCACATCCTCAGCGCCGATTTGCACCTCGACCCGCTCGATCCAACTGCCCACATCGGTTGCCATCCCGTCTAACTTGCCATAATCGCCGGTCAAGTAGGCGGGCAGACCCAGTGTCAGCGTGGGCGCGTTTGCATCCGTCCGCAGCGTGAAGGGTATCTCTAGCGCCTGACTGAACACATCCACCGCCCGCAGCCAGACATCCAGCGTTTCGACGCCGGTGGGCACAGTTACGTCAGCCGTCCAGTTGTGGCGGCCCACCACGTCCTGCCAGGTCACGCCATCCGTGCTGATCTGAATCGCCCGGAGTCCGCCGCCGTCGCCGTCGTTGGCGCGCCCGGAGATGGTCTGCGCGCCGGGGCACACGATCTGGCTATCGAGTGTCAGCGTGGGTGGACGGCTATCGACCAGATAGGCGAGCCAATCCCGCGCTAACACCGTATCGGAGAGCGCGAGCGTGGCCGTGAAGGGCAACGTCGTGATGCCGGCCAGGTCGTCCGGCAACGTCTGCGTCAGCGTGATGGTGTAATTCTCGCCGGGCGGCATCGGCGGCATGGGCAGCGTGTACGCGTCTTCCAGTGGCGATAAAATCTCGAGCGTCAGCACCGGCGTGGTATACGTCTCCCTATTCTCCAGCGCGATAGTGTACGTCACCTGGCTGCCCGGCCCCAGGATGCCGCCGACCGCGTTGCCGCTGGAGGACGGCGGCGTCGTTGCCCACGCGCCGCGCGCCTGGACGCCCGGCCCGATGAGCCGCGCAGTCTTCGCGGCGGTCTGGGGCGCTTCTCCGGCGACGTACATCGCCATGCTGGTATAGCGCGGCTGGTTCGCATTGATGACGAGCAGGGGATTGCACACGGTGTTCCAGTGATAATACGCCTCCCAGTTGCCATCCAGCGGGTTGGTGGTGGGGAACATGGCCCAGACCTGATCATCATTATCTCTGGCATAGGCCAACATGCGGATGTCCTGCAACGCGGTCAGATCGTGCTTCAGGTGAAATTTGACCTCCGTGCCGCCGCTGACGCTGTGGCTACCGTCGTAGTAGCTATAGGAAACGGGCCACCATTGACCGTTGTGATACTCGTAAAACGTCATCGCCTCTTGCCCGCTTACGCGGATCGCCATATCAGCCTTGAAGGGCAGGTCGCGGCGCGGCCACTCGACGGTGTGGGTCGCGCCGTCATCTTCGAGGGCCGTTGCCGTATCCAGATAGACCCACATCTCGCCGTCCACGTCCCACCACGCGCCCTGCCATCCGACGTAGAAGGCGTCGCTGTCCCAACTGGCATAGAGCGATTGGCGCTCATACCCCTGCGCCATCCCGCGCTCGTCGTCGTCCAGGAACTCGCGCTCGGTCCATTCGTAATTCTCCACGTCCAGATAGCCGTCTAGTTCAATGGTCTGGACGCGGCTGTTACAGTTGACCAGCGTATCGGCGAAGTTGCCCACGTGCCACGGGCCGTAGCGCTTGATCGCGATGTTGTCGCTCTGGTCGCGGTAGAAGAGATGGACATACCACTCGCCAGGTAGGATAAACGTTGCGGTTGGCAGGCTGCCGCTTTGGGGACGCGGGAGCCAATCGCCCGCCAGGTCTGGCGGCGTGTCGGGGTTCTGGTCTGCGGCATATTGATACCGCAGGCTGCCACCGGCGACGTCGCTGCCGTCCCACGGCCAGCCGGCCCAAATCGTTATCTCGGCGGGATAGTCGAAGTGCTCGCCGGGATGGGTCTGTTGGCGCCCGTAGAACGGGTTCTGTTCCTGCCAGAAGCGCGAGCGGTAGCCGTAGCGCGTGTCGATGGTCGGTGGGACGTTGTCGATGGCGAAGGCGACGGCCTCGGTCGCGCGGTTGCCCGCTTGGTCGCTCGCCCGCACCAGCGCCGGATAGGTCACGTAGTCCTGCCGCCAGGGCGGATGCCAGGTCAGCGTCCACTCGTCCCCCGTGACCGTGGCCGGCTGCCAGGTGACGCCGTTATCAAGGCTGACCTCCACCGAGGCGACGCCGCTGCCGCCGGTGTCGGTGACTGTGCCCCGGAAGACGACCGGGGGCTGCACGCCGCTGCCCGACG
>CAYXVS010000419.1:0-2945 GCA_964468735.1 uncultured Anaerolineales bacterium
CTAATCCACCGTCAACGTTTTGCTCAAATTTCTGGGGAAATCGGGGTCGTAGCCGCGCAGGACGCTCATCCGATAGGAAAGAAGTTGAAGCGGGAGAACGGCTAACAGCGGCTGGATGTAGGGATCGGTCGCGGGCAGGGTGATCAGATCGTGCGCGTTGGCCCGCAATCGCGCATCCTCCGCGCCGATGGCGATGGCATGCGCGCCGCGCACGGTGGACTCGTTGATGCCGCTCACCATCAACGGGACATCCTCCGGCCCGGCGACGAAGAGCACCGGATAGCCCTCGTGCACCGCCGAAAGCGGCCCATGCTTGAACTCGGTGGAGAGCATGCCCTCACAGTGCGCATAGGTGACCTCCTTGAGCTTGAGCGCGCCCTCCAACGCGATGGGATAGGTCGCGCCGTAGCCCAGACAATACATATCATCCCATGCATTGATGGTTTGCGCCAGTTCGATGATGGGCGCATCGACTTGATCGATGGTCTCCGCGACCAGATCGGGGAGCTGGGCCAACTGCGCCGTATCGTGGCCGCCCAATCGGAGCGCAATATAGAGGAAGGCCAACGCCTGATTGATAAAGGTCTTGGTCGCGGGCACGCTGATCTCGTAGCCGCAGGCCAGCGGCAGATAGCACGCGCTCTCCTTGGTGAGCGTGGAGCCGATGACGTTGACCAGGCCCAGAATCTCCATCTCGCGCGCCCGCCCCGCCGATAGCGCGTCCAGCACATCCTTGGTCTCGCCGCTCTGGCTGACGAAGATGCCCGCGTCGTCGGGGCCGACCGTGGGCAGATATTGGGGCTTGAACTGCGGCGCGATCACGGGCACGGCGGAACGTCCCGCCAACTGGGCCAGATAGACCGAGCCGAGCAGCGCGGCGTGGTAACTGGTGCCGCAGGCGATGAGATAGAGTTGGCGGGCGGCTTTCACGTGATCCAAGAAGGTCTCGACGTAGTGAGAAGCATCTAAGAGATGCAACAGTTCGCGCATCACCTGGGGTTGTTCGTGGATTTCTTTGAGCATAAAGTGCGCGTAGGTGCCCTTCTCCACGGCGTCCATGCTTTCCGTGATCGTTTCGATTGTCACGGGGACCGCCTGATTGGTCTCGACGCTGTGCAGCGCCACGCCATCGGGCCGGAGGATGACGATCTCGCCATCTTGGGGATAGACCACCCGGCGCGTCAGCGGCAAAATCGAGGGCAGATCGGAGGAGATGCAGGTGAAGCCCTCGCCGATGCCGGCCACCAGGCCGGAGCCTTTCTTGAAGGCGTAGAGCACATCCTCATCCACGCGCCCGATCACAAAGGCGTAATCGCCCTCCAGATCATCGTAGGCGCGGCGGATGGCCTCGACCATGCTGTAACCCTGATCGACGTAACGCTCGACAGCGTGGACGCACGATTCGCCGTCGTTGGTGGAGCGCACCGTCATCCCCTCAGCGATAAACTGCTCGCGCAGTTCTACATTATTGACCACGTTGCCATTGTGCGCGCCGACTAAATCGCCATCGGAATCGAAGTGCGGCTGCGCGTTGACCTGCGAGGGCGCGCCGAAGGTCGCCCAGCGCAACTGCGTGATCCCGCGCGTGCCGGACATCTCCGCGAAGCCCAGGCGCTCGGCCACCGCCTGCACCTTACCCACGTCCTTGCGCAAATCGGCGGCGCCGTCCGCGCCAATCGTCGCGCATCCAACGGAATCGTAGCCCCGGTAGGAAAGCCGCTGCGCCGCCGCAATGAGCATCGGGCCAAGCGGCTGCTCATCGCGCGTGATAATCCCAAAAATTCCGCACATAGTCCCTCACTTGTATTGGATTTGGCTAAAAACAAAACCCCTGACTATTCGCATCGTAACGGAAAGCCAGAGCATTGACAAGTGACAAGTTGCCTATTTGGGACTTGAGGATTTTTTCCTCAGCGCTGCATCTTTTGGGTGTATACTTAGGATGATTACTAGTCAGGATAAGGAGGGTTATGAACCATGCACACAAAAAAACGACGTGCTATGCACAGTTGGGCCATCCGCAAGTTAGCCTTTTCCTTGATGCTGATGGCTTTGCTGATGAGCGCCTGCACCCCACCAACGCCCGCCCCTCTCCCCACCCTCACGCCTAGTCCTGTCCCCTCATCTTCACCCAGCCCACAGCCGACGGAGATACCGCCTAGCCCCACGCCCTCTCCTACCCCGCAACCATCAGCAACTCCATCGCCCACACCGTCGCCCACCCAGGCAGCTTTGCGATATGGCAAACTCCACTATCCGCCGGCCACCTTGAATAGCAGCGCGTTGACGTTCGCCACCTTCACCGAAAAGGCCAGCGACGTCGAGCCGGCGCTGGAACCTCCGCCCATCGCGCCCGATCTGAGCAACGTGACCAATCCCTTTTTGCTATCGGACGCCCAACTGCAACAGCTAGGGCGAAACGGCTTCGTCGTCAGCCCCGGCACGGAAAAGGAGTTCTTCGTGCTCTACGAAAAAGCCCGCTACGCCCACATGCCCGTCTTCGTCACCAGCGATTCCCTGCTCCACGTCTATCACCTGCTCTTCGACAAATTCCTGCGCACCGCCGAGATCAACCACTTCATCCCCATGCTGCGCACGCTCAACCGGGGGCTGCTGGCCCGCACCGAGCACCAATATCAGCAACTCCAGGATCCAGCGTGGAAAGAGGCCGCCCGGCGCACCGTGGCCTTCGTCGCGGTGGGCAGCAAGCTGCTGGACTCCGAGGCCGAAGTTCCCGACGATGTTGCGGATCTCGTCGCCGCAGAACTTGATCTGATCGAAGCCGCTGACGGCATCCATGATTCCCCCATCTTTCCCAAACTGCCCCAGGGCGAGGATTACACCCAGTACATCCCGCGCGGCCACTACACGCTGAGCGATGAGCTTACCGCCTACTTCAAAAGCATGATGTGGTACGGACGGATGACCTTCCGCCTGGATGCGAG
>CAYXVS010000420.1:0-2944 GCA_964468735.1 uncultured Anaerolineales bacterium
GGCTTCCGGTGTATAATTGAAGAAGAGTCAGATAACCAAGAGGTTCGGATGGTCACCGATCCTCCACTCACCCACAAATCACAAAAGAGAGGCGATATGTCAGCCACCGAAATTGCGACGTTGGTCAAGATGATGGAAACATTGCCGGAGAGCGTCCAAGATCGTGTTGTCGAGCACGTGCGGGAATATATCGCGATCTCACAGGCCAGCAGCTATGAAGAGATGGCCGAATTTTGGGAGGCTCACAGTGTGGCTGACTACGATGAGCAAACGTATGAGGTGGATATGGAGTTTGATCCTGCATAGCACGGAATAGCAGCGCAGAAGCGCAAGGAGGTCAAAATTGAATCATCGACACCCAGAGAAAACCATCGTATGCAAGCCTCTCAACGACCAGCAATGGGCCTTTGAGTATCCTCGGATAAGTCGGGAGACTCAAGAGGAATTTCACGCGGCCATCGAGCTTCGGCGCGCCGGCTACATCGCCGAGGCCGAAGCGGAATATCGCCGCCTCGTCGCCGAATTCCCGGAGTTCATCGATGCGCACCACCATCTCGCGATGCTCCTGAGCGAGACGGGACGCCACGAGGAGGCCTATGAGATTTGGCAACTGGTCGCTGCCCTCGGCTTGCAGGCTTTGCCGGAGGCGTTCGAGATCGGGTGGGATCGCCTGCCCTGGTTCGTGTTGGAAAATCGTCCCTTCTTGCGCGCTTATCACGGGCTGGGATTGGCGCACTATGACCGTGGCGACATCGAGCGGGCGCTGGAGATCTTCGAGAATCTGTTAGCGATGAATCCCTCGGATAATCAGGGTATGCGTGCCCTGGCCATCGACTGCTATTTTGAGCAGGGCGATCCGGAGAGCGTGTTGGAGATTTGCCATCGCTACCCGGAGGATGGATTAGAGCAAGTGGTGTACGGTCGCGCGCTGGCCTTGTACCAACTGGGGCATAAAGCGGAGGCAGAGGCCGCCCTCTGCGATGCGATAGAGTGGCTCCCTTTGATCGCCAAGGAACTGGTCAAAGAGCGCCATCGGCGTCCTAAAGACTTCGATCCGCATCGTATTCTCCAGGGAAGCGCTAACCAAGCCTATTTTTACTGGCGCGATCAAGGGCGACATTGGAAAAACACTCCCGGCGCCCTGGCCTGGGTCCAATCGTCTCTGCAAACGTGCGGAGACGAATAATCTAGGTTCTTCAGAAATTCGCTGGGTGCAATCGTCAAGCGCTATTGCGCTCCCCACCCGCAACCTAGTAACGACGTAAAATGTGAGCATTCCCGCCAAACACCAAGCGGGAGAGACCATTCGTGGCCTCTCCCGCTTCTTCGTATTTCTTAAGGCGCTGCTCCGCCCGGCAGCCCGTTGCTCCTTAGATGCGCTGATACTCCTCGTGGACGCGCTCGAACATCGGGTCGCCCTCGGCTTTAGCCTGCATATAATCCGCCGTGAACTTGTCGCACCAGTACTGCGCGCGCTCGATGATCGCGACCTCATCCAACGTGGTGAACTCGCCATCGCGGCGCAGAAATTGCCCATTGACCAGCGCGTCGCTGACCTCGGTGCCGGGGCCGTTGAACGCTAAGAAAAGCAACAATACCCCAGGGTTCAATGGGAAGAGGCTGGTGTTGTGCGTCAAGTCGATGGTGACGACGTCGGCGCGCTTGCCCGGTTCCAGCGTGCCGATCTGATCCTCCCAGCGGAGCGCGCGGGCGCTGCCCGTCGTCGCCAGCTCGAAGGGCGTCCAAGGCGGCAGGCCGCGCAGTTCGCGGGGCATAATCGCGTGCTGCTGCGAGACGGAGAGCATCACGTTGAAGAGGTTGTGCGTGGGCACATCGGTGCCCAATCCCACCTTGACGCCCTGCTTGAGCATATAGGGCACGTAGGCGCAGTTGCCCAAAATGGAGTTGGTGGGCGGGCAGTGCGCGATGGCCGTGCCGGTTTCCGCCACCCTATCGATCTCCTGCTCGTTGAGCGCGGCGCCGTGATAGAAGAGCGTGCGCGGCGTCATCAAGCCGATGTTGCGCAGGTGTTGGATTTGCCCGCCCTCATCGGCCCACGTCTCATCAGCGCGGCGCTTCTCGTCGGGCGCTTCCGCGACGTGCGTGCAGAATTGCACGTCGTATTTCTCCGCCAGCGCCATCCCCTGGGTCAACATCGATTGGGTGGAGTTGTAAGTCGCGCTGGGATGCACGCCGACGCGAATCCGCCCATCCTCCGTGTTGTGATACTTCTGGATAGCGTCCTCCGTCAGCGCGAGATATTCCTCCTCGCTCAGATAGGGCTGCACTTCGCCATCGCGGGCCTCCGCCAATTTGACGCTGGTGATCATCTGCACGTGAATGGCCGAGCGAATGCCCGCCGCCACCGAGGCGCGATAGACGGCATCGGGAAAGGTGAACGCATTAGCCACGGTGGTGGTCCCGTGCTTGATGAGGTTGAGCAGGCCTAACATCGTGAGGTCGTAGACGCTCTCCTCAGTGAACCAGTTGTAGGCCGGCCATAGCACGCGGATGGCGGTATCGACGATGCCGGTCAGCGGCGTCTCCAGCCAGCCGAAGATGAGGAACATCTGCGCCTCGCCCACGTGATTGTGGGCATCAATCAGGCCGGGCATTACGATCTTGTTGCTGGCGTCCACAACCTCGACATCCGGCTGATCGCCGTACTGGGCCTCGATCTCGCCGGAGGGGCCGACGGCTTTGATCATCGTCCCTTCGATGTAGAGGCCGCCATCCTCCATAATCCCGCCGAAGGGCGTGGGTTGGGAAATCAGATAACGACAGTTGCGAAATAGGATTTTGTTCATGGTCTAGACTCCTTGTGTGGGTTATGACAAAATAACAAGGATATTGTACTGTGAAGTTTCGGAATGGGCAATTTCTTCCTGGGGCATAGTTTGAAAGTCGGTTGCTGTACCTATCGCGCCAGCGAGTAGCTAAAAAC
>CAYXVS010000421.1:0-2944 GCA_964468735.1 uncultured Anaerolineales bacterium
CTAAAAGCTCAAGTCGGCTAAAGCTCAAATGAAAGGACCCGCATAGAAATGGAGTCAACTTTAGTTGACTTGCGCTTAGTAGCCGGGATTTCAATCCTCGGCGAGGCGCGCGGTGGGATACTTTCCGACAATCAGCCGTCGCTCTCCTGCCCGGCGAACTTGCTTTTTTCGCCGAATCGGGTATGCTTAATAAGCTAGTCCGCGTTCGAAAGCACCTTCTGTTTGGGGGAGATCTTCTCAACCTTCAGGGAGTTTGAATCATACCTACCCAGATGACCAGGGATGAACCTCCCCGGCAGGCGGGCGACAGGATGTGGGCTTGTGGTAAGCTTGAGGATGTTTGTGTTTCAATTCGCAAAACTTCTCGTAACTTGCAACCTGCAACTATTTTATAGGAGGCAACGATGTCTGTTAAAATCTATATGCCTGATATTGTGAAAACTTTCCTAGGTCGCGCCTCTCTTCGTTTCGGGAGTAGAGGAGGCCCTACGCCGCCGGATTATTAGGCACGGAAAGAGTTTAATTCGTTATTCTCTTTCCGTATCCTACGATTCTGATGTAACGATAATGGTTCTTCAGGAGTTCGCCGGGTGCAATTATGCTATCCCCACCCGCAACCTAGTAACGACGTAAAAAGGTCTGTGATCCCCACAAACACGCACATCTGCACTGCTTTTAGGGCGGCTTGGGGGGATGTCCGGCAAAATCCAAGAGACCCACGATAATTTAATAGTCAGAAACGCTATCGATGTGCGCCTCGCGTGGCGCTCTTATCTGTCGCGACAGATGTCGATAGAAATCCGGCGAGCGGGCTTCAGCTTATGTTGAAGTGGGCTAGTGTTATCCCATTTCACCTGTGGAAGCATTAACCGCTCGCTTTTCGCGTGTCATGAAGGGATCATCAGTAAAACAGGGCGCGTGGGCGAGTGAAGCGGTAGTCAGATGGCTCAATTTACGTCAATAAGTTTGGCGACGCAATGAGAAAGTTGTGACGCCATTTAATGGATTCAAGGAAAAGAAACCATGTCCAAGAAACTAGATCAAAAACTAACCCAGAAACTAACGATAGATTTGAAGCAGGCCGTCACCGAGAACCGTTTGGTGGGGCTGTGGCGTCTGATGAAGGGCTTCCGCTGGCTCTATGTGGGGGCGATGCTCTCGCTGGCCTTCGCGGCCCTGATGCGCGCATTCAGCTACCGATTGATTCAGGTCGTCGTCGACGAGGTCTTCGGCGCGGAGGTGCAACTGGAGAAGCTGCCGTGGCTGGCCGGCGTCTTCGTCGGGCTGGCCGCCGTCGAGGGGCTGTTCAGCTACCTGCGCAGCGCCTGGTCGGCCAAGACCTCCGAGGGCGTGATCCTGCGGCTCCGCAATTACCTCTACGATCACTTGCAACGGCTGCCCTTCTCGTTCCACGACTACACCAAGACCGGCGAGCTGATCCAGCGCGCGACCTCCGACATCGATGCCTTGCGGCGCTTCTACGCCGATCAGGCCATCGGCATCGGGCGCATCATCTCGCTCTTCATCGTCAACTTCACCATGGTGATGCTGATGAACTGGCGGCTGGGGCTGCTGTCGATTGTGATGATGCCCCTGATTGTCGCGCTCTCCTACGTCTTCTTCGGACGGGTCTCCGAGGCCTACGAGCGCTTCCAGGAGCAGGAGGGGAAGCTTTCGACCGCGCTCCAGGAGAATCTGAGCGGGATGCGCGTGGTGCGCGCCTTCGCCCGCCAGGCCTACGAGATCGACAAGTTCGACCGCGAGAATTGGGAGAAGTACGAGCGGGGTAAGCGCCTGTTGGTGATGCACTCGCTCTACTGGCCGATCTCCGACATCCTCTGCTCCGGGCAGACGCTGCTGGTGATGACCACCGGCGCGCTGATGGCCATGCGCGGCGAGATCACCGTCGGGACCTACATCGCCATCACGGGTATGGTGATCTGGATCATCTGGCCGATGCGCAACTTGGGTCGCCTGATCGTGGACGTCTCCACCGGGCTGGTCTCCTATCGGCGGGTGATGGAGATCATCGAGCAGACCCGCGAGGACATCGCGGCGGGCAGTGTGCCGGCGGATAAAGTAATCGCTGGGGCGGTCAGCTTCGAGGATGTGAGCTTCGCCTACGAGCCGCAGACGATTCTAGAGGACGACGACGACAACGCGAAAGATAAGGCCGGCGCCGACGCTCAGGCCGAGAAAGAAGAACACGAGCCGGTGCCGGTGTTGCACAACGTCACCTTCCAGTGCGAGCCGGGGCAGGTGGTGGCGCTCTTGGGGTCTACCGGATCGGGTAAGTCGAGCATCATCAACCTGCTGCTGCGCTTCTACGATCATCAAGAAGGGCGCATCACCTTGGATGGCGTCGATCTGAGCGCGTATCCGCGCGAGTTGTTGCGCCGCCAGGTGGGCATCGTCGAGCAGGAGCCGTTCCTCTTCTCGCGCAGCATTCGCGATAACATCGCCTACGGCGTGGATCGCGAGGTCTCCCAGGAGGAGATCGAGGCGGCGGCGGAAGCGGCGGCCATTCACGAGATCATCACCACCTTCCCCGAGGGCTACGACACCCTCGTGGGCGAAAAGGGCGTCACGCTCTCCGGCGGTCAGCGCCAGCGGGTGGCTATCGCGCGCGCGTTGCTGAAAGATCCGCGCATCTTAGTGCTGGACGACGCGACTTCCTCGGTGGATACCGAGACGGAGGAGCAGATCCAGGCGGCGTTGGCGCAGTTGATGCCGGGCCGGACGACCTTCGTGGTCGCGCACCGCATTCAGACGGTGATGGACGCCGATCTGATCCTGGTGTTGGATAAGGGCCGCGTGGTGCAATCCGGCGCACACGCTCGATTGGTGCAGGAGCCGGGTTTGTATCGGGAGATCTACGAGATTCAATCGCGGATCGAGGCGGAGGTTCAGCACGAGATCCAGCGCGATGCTGTGCCGGAGCTGG
>CAYXVS010000422.1:0-2938 GCA_964468735.1 uncultured Anaerolineales bacterium
TGTTAATTTTACTATCACTGTGTTAGTTGTCAAGTCGGTAATACTCAGTGATACTGGCTTTTATTTTCGGTATCACTGAGTAATACCAGCTTACGGCAGGGTATTCGGCGAATGTCAATGGGTGTGGTCTACAGGCGAGTGCGGGCGCGCCCGGCGACGGCGGGATGCCGTCGCCTTTTTTGTTTGTGGTTCTTTTGAATTTTATTAGCTCTAAGCGGCCCTATTAGAAATGTAGGCCGGGATGGCATCCCGACCTACGTTGTGCGCTTTGGGCACTTGAAGCTACCAGTCCCAATCCTCGACATCCTCGAAGTCCGAAGGGATGCTCAATGGGCTGCCAGCCTGGATTTCTAGCTCGCCTTCAGATATCACGTGGGGAGCTTCGTACTGCGCATCTGCCGGGTGGCGTGATGGAGTATTTTCCGGCTCCGTTGAGGGTGAGGAGGTGCATCTCAAGGTTGCAACACCGAGCAGCAGACAAGCTAAGAGGCCGCCGATCCCATGCCACCAGGGCGTCAGGGAGCTGAGGTTGAGCAACCTGATGGCGGTCGGCACGTCATCGCCTTGCGCCCCTACATCCTGGAGCGTCCAGGCGCTGAATTGTTGGACGCCGGTGAGGGTGACGCAGTTCGCGTCCGCCTTCACGCTCAGGCTGTCGCTGATGGGCGTCGTCCACTGCGCGCCGTCCCAGCGGAAGGCCCGCAGATTTGCCTCAGTCAAGCCTTGCACCTCATCATCGGTGTAACAGAAGCTCAAGGTGATGGGGAAACCGCTGGTGAGGGTGCTGCTAAGGTACCACGTCGCTTGCATCTCGCCGGTGTCCTGTGTGCCGCCGGGGTAGGCGAGGTGCTTGGTGACGGTGATGGCGCCGGTATCGTCCGCGCTGAGCGTCATACTGATCCAGGTGGGGCCGAAGCTGGTGGGTTCGCCGCCGGTGACGTCCCGCTTGATGACGGTGTCGCCATTGCTGTACACACGTTCGTATGCGCCGATATCGCAGCGCAGATCGTCGCGGGGATGGCCGTCCAGGTCGGTGGCGGGACAGCCGGTGGGCGCACCCGCGTCTATAGCGGGGGAATCGGCTTGCAGGCGATAGTCACCGGTGGTGGTGGGGGCTTCGCTGGCGTCAATGGGTGCGATGAACTGCGGGTCGGTGGTGAGAATGCCGGTGCCGTAGGTGACGGTAGTTGCACCGATGTTGTAGATGTCGTGAGTGCTACTTTGGATCAGGGTATAGCTGAGGACAGGCGTGGCATAGGAATTGTACAGTTGCTTGCCGTTCGAGTCGGCTGTATTGCCCCAGAGAATGACATTGGTCAGCGATGGGCTGCTGTCACCGTTGTTGCCTTCGCTGTACATCCCCCCGCCATCGCTGGCTTGGTTGCCACTAAAGGTGACGTTGATCAATGTAGGATGGCTATTGCCACTGTCTCCGCCATTATTGTACATTCCCCCACCATTCCAGGTGACTTGATTGCCATTGAAGATGACATTTGTTAGCAAAGGGCTGCTGGTTCCAAATCTGCCTAAGTTGCATATCCCTCCACCGTTAAAGGTGGCTCGGTTGCCGTTGAAGGTAACATTCGTCATTACTGGGCTACTGATGCCTTCGAAGCCATTGTTTAATATTCCACCACCGTTAGAGGTGGCTTGGTTGCCGTTGAAGGTAACATTCGTCATTACTGGGTTGCAGGTGCCTTGGAAGCCGCTATTGGACATTCCGCCGCCGTATTTGGCTTGATTGTTGCTGAAGATAACATTTGTCATTGCTGGGTTGCTGGTGCCACCATAGGACCCATAGTTGTACATTCCGCCGCCGGAATTGGCTTGATTGTTGCTGAAGGTGACATTGGTTAATGTGGGATTGCTGGCACCGTAGGGGCCTGAATTGTGCATCCCGCCACCCTTGGAGTGTGCCTGGTTGCCAACGAAGGCAATGTCGATCAGTGTTGGGCTGCTGTCACCGCTGTTGCCTTCGTTACACATTCCACCACCGTTTTGATTGGCTTGATTTCCGCTGAAGGTGACATGTGCCAGCGATGGGCTACACTCGCTGTTGCTGCCGGATCCATCGCAATAGAGACCGCCACCATTTCTATGTGGATCAGTCGTGTCATCGGCGTTCCCTGCAGTGATAGTGAAGCCGTCGATAACCATCGTACTGGTGATCGGTTCGTGAGTCCTGCCATCCAAGTAGAGGACATGATAGGCATTGGGGGTGATGATGTGGGTAGCCGTGATGATTACCCCATCACCGTCAGGGTCGGTGTCATCTTGTGCTAAATCTCCGCTGAGGATGGTAAGGTGATTTTCCCAATCACGTTCGGTGCGAAGTGTTTCCGTGCCCGCGAAGCCACCGTAGAGTTGCACGTTGTTGAAGCTAAGGGTGAAGTATTCGCTCTCACTGTTATCTATGTGACCTGCACCTTCATCTGGGTAGTATATGCCCTCAGCTACCCAGATTTCATAATCGGTAGTGCCGTTGGCATTGGTCACGGCTAAGGCGTCTTGGACGTTGGTGAAGGCCGTAGTCCAGGAGAGGCCATCAGGTGTGTTGCTCGTAGCGTCTGCGTCTACGCAGAGCACGGTGCGCGGGTCTGTGTCGCCGCACGCGGCCCTCGCGGCCTGGGCGGGTAGCAACATCCAGGCTGCCAGCGCTAACGCGAGGAGTAAAATCACACGTGGGGCGGTCAATGTTAAACGTCGTTCCAGGTTACGGTTTGCCGTCATAGGTATTCTCCTTGATTTGATGTCTCGAATTTGATAAAAAGACTCAATATGCAGAATGACAGGTTTTTGCATGAATCCTCGTC
Source organism: uncultured Anaerolineales bacterium (assembly GCA_964468735.1). Classification (GTDB taxonomy): domain Bacteria; phylum Chloroflexota; class Anaerolineae; order B4-G1; family SLSP01; genus JAAAOZ01. The sequence continues at coordinate 2,814 of CAYXVS010000422.1, forward strand.
TCTGCATGTTTTTCGTCCAAGGCTGAATTATACACCCGTTCGCTACTGACTGACAATCACCGGTAAGTAAACGTCTCGATAGGGAGATTCGAGGCCGAGGAGGTCATAGAACTGCCGAGGGAGCG
>CAYXVS010000423.1:0-2937 GCA_964468735.1 uncultured Anaerolineales bacterium
CGGCCCGTCTGGGCGGTTGCGCCGATGGCGACCACGTCGTTCAGCGCCGCCACGTAGCTCTGGGTGAAGCGAAGATTGCGGACGGGATGCGCGATCTCGCCGTTCTCGATCCAGAAGGCGCCGTCGCGGGTCAGCCCGGTGATGACGACCTCGCGGGGATGGACGGGGCGAGTGTAGTTGAAGCGCGTGACGTAGATGCCGCGCTCGACGCCCTGGATCATCTCCTCCAGTGTGCTTTCGCCGGTCTGGAGTTTGAGGTGCAGCGGCATCGCGCCAAATCCGCCGATAGCCTGGCCCGGCGAGAAGGGGTTGAAGGCCGGGAGCGCGTGCCCCGTGGGCGCGTGATCCGTCTTCTTCGCCCAGAGGTAATCGTAGACGGCATGGCCGGTGACGCCTTGATCAATGATGGTCACCGGCTGACGCGGCAGACCCTCAAAATCGAAGGGCAGCGGCCAGATCGCGGGATCGCGCGGATCATCGGTCAGCGTGATGGCGGGAGCCATCAGGCGCTCGCCCTGCCGCCCGCTCATCCACGAGCGCCCCTCGTGGACGCTCATCGCGCTGGCGGCCCGGCCCAGGAAGGCCATCATGTCCATCGTAGCATAAGGCTCGAGAACCACGGGGTACTCGCCCGGCTCCACCGGCTGCGGATGCTGCGCGCGCAGCGCCTTGTCGATGGCGGCGCGCCCGTGGGCGCTCACGTCGATGGACTCGACCTGCCACGCCGTCTCGGCGGCGTAGCCGGAGGACGTATCGGTCATCGCCACGGTGACGAAATCCGCCAGGGTGGTGGGCGCGTAGGCGAAGAGGCCGTGGCTGTTGGCGATCCCCCACTCGAAGCGGCTCGTGCTGAACGCGCCCGACGCGACCACGTCGCGGTCGAGGGCGTAGCGGATGACATCGCCCACGGCGCGGGCGCGGAACTCCGGCGTGGCGCCCGCGGTCGTCTCGTCGTAGGCGGCGACGTCGTCGGGCAGCGGCGTTGGCGGCGGGAAGCCGGGGAAGTCGGGGTTCTCAGGCTGAAGTCGGGCCAGCGCCTCGGCCTGCTCCACGGCGCGGGAGAGGCCCGCCTCGCTGGTGTCGCTGGTGGAGACGGCGGCGACCCGCTTCCCCACAGCGGCGCGGATCACCACGCCGAAGTTGGTCTCGGCGACGTTCTGGTGGATCTCGTTGTTGGCGAAGCGCGTCAGGGCCTCCTCCATCCCCAAAAAGAGCACTTCGGTCTCATCGGCGGTGGATTTTTTCAAGACGCGATCTAATATCTCTTTGATGTGTTGCTTGCCTAGCATAATTTCTCTCTCCTTGCGCTATGATGCCTTCATCACGCCGACCTGCACATCGCGGAAGCGTGCGGGCGCGGCCCCGTGGCCAGTGTGCGCGGTCTGGCTGGGCTGGCCCTTGCCGCAATTGGGCACGCCCCAGACGTACCAGTGGTCTTCGTTGCAGATGGCGTCGCATCCGCCCCAGAATTGCGGCGTCATGCCGGTGTAGGTGGCGTTCTTGAGCAGCCGGCCCAGCTTGCCGTTCTTGATCTCGTAGGCCATCTCGGCGCCGAACTGGAAGTTGAGGCGCAGGTTATCGATAGACCAGGAGCGGTTGGTTTCCATGTAGATGCCGTCGTCGGTATCGGCGATGAGATCGTCGAACGTCCACTCGCCCGGCTCGACGTTGATGTTGGTCATCCTAATAATGGGGATGCGGTTCCAGCCGGATGCGCGCATCGCGCCGCCGGAGCGCGCCTGCATGGGGTCCTCGCCTCGGATCTCGGCGAGCTGCGCCGCCGTCTCCCGCGAGGTGAGGTAGCCCACGAAGATGCCCTCGCGCACCAGGGGCACGCGCTGCGCGGGCACGCCCTCGTCGTCATAGCCGAAGGCGCCCAGCGCGCCGGGGATCGTAGCGTCGGCGGTGAGGTTGACCACGGGCGAGCCGTAGCGGAAATGGCCGAGTTTGTCGGGGGTGAGGAAACTGGTGCCGGCGTAGGCCGCCTCCGTGCCAAAGACGCGATCCAGCTCGGTGGGGTGGCCGCACGACTCGTGGATTTGCAGTCCCAGTTGGGAATCGCCCAGAATAAGCGTCGTCACGCCGCTGGGGCAGGGATCGGCGCTGAGGAGGGCGACGGCCTCGCTGCCGATGCGCTCGGCGTTGCCCGCCAGATCGAGGCGCTCGATGAACTCCCAGCCCTCGGTGCGCTGATCGCGGAAGGCCTGCGGATAGCTGCGGCGCTGAATCTCGCCCTCTTCGATGGCGTAGGCCTGGATCAGCGCGCCGGTCTCCGTGATCTCCTGCTCGATGTGGGAGCCTTCGGTGCTGGCGAAGAACTGGTGCTTGCGCAGCGTCACCAGCGAGCCGAGCGTGACGTGGATGCGCTCATCGCCCCGCATCAGCTTATCGGCCTCCAGCAGCAGCGCGATCTTCTCTTCGAGGGGAATCTCGAAGGGATCGGTGGTGTAGGACGATGTGTAGACATCCTGATGAACCTCCGGCTGCCCCAGTTCGACGCGGCGGCGCAGGAAGAGTGCGCTGGCCTTGCCGATGGCCACGGCCTGTTTCGTCACGCGATCCACCTCATCTTCGGATAAGATGGCGCTGGAGGCAAACCCCCACGCGCCGTCCACGATCACGCGCACGCCGAAGCCGGCGTGGGTGACCTCGTTGGCATTGCTGACGTGGCCGTTGCGCACCACGATGCCCTGCTCGCGCGTTCGCAGCAGACGCACATCGGCGTAACTGGCCCCCAGCAATTGGGCCTGATTGAGCGCCCGGTCGATTAGTGCTTTCAAGAGGAACCTCCTTACAAATGACAAATGGATTCGAGACACAATGTGTAGGAAGTGTACCTGAGATTCAGTGGGAAAGCAATTAGCAAAGCTAAGTATTTTTAGGGGAAAGATGTCATACGAGGGAAAAAGGGAAAGAAAAGGGGGAAAGAAAGACGGA
>CAYXVS010000424.1:0-2931 GCA_964468735.1 uncultured Anaerolineales bacterium
CTAATACGGGACGGTCAGATGATAGGTGACGCCGGCGCCGGGGGCGCTCTCCACGCGGAGGGCGCCATCTAAGAGCCGGGCGCGCTCGCGGATATTGCGCAAGCCATAGCCCTTGCTTACCAGCAGCGTCTCCATCCCCACGCCATCGTCTGAGATGGTCAACTCTAAAGCTTCATCTCCATGGTGAAGATGGATCTTGGTCCAGCGGGCCTCAGCGTGGCGCGCGGTGTTCGCCAGAGCCTCGCGAACGATCTGGAAGATGTGACGTCGCCGCTCTACGGAGAAGGTGTGATCCGGCGGCGCGCCGGTGACGTTGAACTCGGTTTCCAGCAGGGTGTTGATGTGAAAATCGCGCAGCAGGCGCTGGATGCCGGATTTGATGGTGTCGTCGGGCATATCGCTGCGCAGATCGAAGATGTAGCGGCGGAGGTCCTGGATCACGTCGTTGAGACTGTCCATCACGCGACCTAATTGGGCCTGGGCGCGCTCCGGTTGGGTGGGGATGCTGTTTTGGACGCCTTCCAGCAGCAAGCCAACGGCATAGATGGACTGGATGATGCCATCGTGCAACTCGCGGCTGATGCGCTCGCGATCCGCCGTCAGGGCCTGCATGCGCTCAATGCTCTCAATCCAGTGCTCGACTTCCAATTGAATCGTGGTCAACGCGCGCACTAGTCCCCAAGCCAGCCCAAAGCCGACGAGGCCCCACAGCCAGGCGGCAGGGAAATCGGTTTGAGGCAGGCGCCAGTTGTTCACGAACGAGGCGGAGGGCACGAGCGCCAGGTTTAGCACACCGAACATGCTGGCCATTATCTCGACCAGGCGCAGGTAGTGGCGAATCTGCCCGCGAAGCTTGGGATCGAGGACCTGGTAGCTTTCACGCCGCAATCCCACCGCGGCCAGCACGCCGCCGGGGAAGGCCAATCCGTACCGGACGAGGACTTCGGCGTCCTGCGTCAACTGAGAGGTACGGGTTGATGCGGCGTTTAGGGCCACCAGGTAGGGAATCAGCCAGAGGAGGTGCACGCCGATGAGCAGCCAGCGTGCTCGGCCAGTCTCATCGTCATTCACATCATTCTTGATTAAGAAAGCCTGTAGGCCAAAGGCGACCAGGAAGCTGTAGCCCATCGCCAGGATCGGCAGGCGGATCACAGCGGGGAGGAAGTTCAGGTTGGGGCTGAGGCGCACCAGCAGATCGTTCCAGGCGATGATCGCTTCACAGAACAGGAATATCTCCAACCACGAGAGTCGTCGCGCCAAGATGATGCGACGGCTTCGGTATTGGAGGAAGTAAATCATTAAACCAAGCGTGAAGAATGTCAGTCCATGGAAAAAGTGTCCCAGGATTGCCCAGGTTGTCATTAAAAATCCTCGTCAACGGCCGCGCCGCTCTGTAACGTATGATATGTTAGGATCGTGGATAGTTGCGGTGGTGTCTGAAGATGTATCACCCCAAGTATACCACACGTAAAAGGCGCTTCAAACACGGAATGCGGGAGACGATGGGAGAGTTGCTTTCACGCCATATCGAGCAAACGAAGCGGTTCTGAGCGTCCGAGATACACGAGATTGCGCGCTAAACAGTTCGCTCCGCGCATCAACCCCACCTTCGTTTGCCTTGAACCTGGCTAAGCACGCTCTGAAGCGCCGAGGGCGATTTTCCCAGTCGATTTGCTTCGAATTCCCATGTCTCCAGCGCAGCCATTTCCCAGATGGAACGTGATCCCGATGGCGCCGGGGCCGCCATGGGTGCCAACGACGGGTGAGAATAGGTCGATGTAGAGACGCTGGGGCTTGATGTGTTCGGTGACCCACGCGATGACTTGGTCGACGTCGTCATCTTTTTCGGCGCCGGTGTGCATGACGGCCAACTCGGCGGGGCGACGACCGGTCAAGCGCTGCTGGATCGTCTCGCCCATCACCTGAAGCGATTTTTGACGCCCCCGACATTTGCTCAGAGCTTCCACCACGCCGCCCTGAATCGTCAGGAGTGGCTTGAGATTCAAGAGGGTGCCCAACAGATGGGCCGCGCCCCCGATCCGACCGCCGCGCCGTAGGTAATCCAGCGTATCGACCGTGAAGATCAGGTCGGTGTGCGCACGGACCCGCTGGACGCGCGTGAGGATCTCATCGACCGAAGCGCCGGCCTGGCTTGCGCGCGCCGCGCAGAGCGCCTGGAAACCCACGCCCATCGAGACGAAGCGCGTATCCACCAGCGTGATATTCAGGTGCGGGAGCTGCGCCTTCGCCTGGATGGCTGAGGCCAGCGTGCCGCTCAATTCGGCGGAGATGAAGGCGCCGAAGATCGTATCGGTCTCGTGACGCGCTGCGACCTCCTCGAAAAATTGGATAAATTCACCCACCGAGGGCTGCGAGGTTTTGGGCATCTCCTCGCGCTCCTCCAGCCATTGATAAAAGGTCTCCGCACTCAGCGTCACGCCATCCACGTAGGTCTCATCCCCCCAGTGCACCTTCAACGGGATGACGGAAATATCGTGGGCCTCCGCCACCCCCGGTTTCAAGTTAGTGGTGCTATCGGTTACGACGGCTATCTTGTTCATTGTTTGTCTCCTTGCTTATGCAAAATCTTATACAAAATGTTATGAATAAATACTTTACAATCATCACGTGACCTCTCCCATACACTATAACCCCAAACCAATCCAAAAGTCACGCCTAAACAAAAACTGGCTCAGAGAAGTTTTTTCTCTGAGCCAGTTGACGGCGCGATAGCCGCCGGGACTTTTCGTCTGTGAACGCTTTGCTACGAGGTCAGGGCCTCTTGGACGCGCTCTGTGGCTTCTGAAATAGAGGTCTGCAACTCGTCGAAAGCGTCGTCGACCCCGGTCGTCAATTTCTCCCACGCGGCCTCGCCGGCTGTACTCAATTCCTCCAGCTTATCCTCGGCGGCCTCGCGCTGGGATTTGAGAT
>CAYXVS010000425.1:0-2930 GCA_964468735.1 uncultured Anaerolineales bacterium
AAGGAGGGAGTATGCCACTGACGAAGATTGTCTGCACGCTTGGCCCCGCGACCGATTCCCCAGATATTATCCGCGCGATGATCCGCGCCGGGATGACCGTGGCGCGCCTGAATTATTCGCACGGCACGCACGAGGACAAACGCCGGACGGCGGAGATGGTGCAGCAGGTTGCTGAAGAGGAAGGGCAATACGTCGCGCTGATGGGAGATCTCCAAGGCCCGAAGATTCGCGTCGGGGATTTGCCGGAGGGCGGCGTGAGGCTTGAGAATGGCGCGGAGATCATCCTGACCGCCGGCGAGGTGAAAGATCCAAATCGGGACATCCCCTTCCCCCATCCAGAGATCATCCCCGATGTCCAGGCCGGAGATCGCCTCCTGTTGGATGACGGGACGCTGGAGTTGGAGGCCGAGACCGTCGCCCCGCCGGAGCTGCGCTGCCGCGTCCGATTGGGCGGCGTCCTAACCTCGCACAAGGGCGTCAATCTGCCCAACGTGAAGTTGAAGATCCCCGCGATGACGGAGAAGGATTGTGCGGACGCGACGCACGCGCTGGAGCTGGGCCTGGATTATCTGGCGCTCTCGTTTGTGCGCCACGCCAGCGATGTCACCCAATTGCGCGACTATCTGCTGGAGCGCGCGCACGCCACCCGCGAGCGGAAGGTCGGCGAAAACCCCCACCAGATCCCGGCGCTCGTCGCCAAGATCGAAAAGCCGGAGGCGCTGGAGGAGTTGGAGGCGATTGTCCAGACCGCCGACGCGGTGATGGTCGCGCGCGGCGATCTGGGCGTCGAGATTTCGCCGGAGCAGGTGCCACTGGTGCAGAAAGAGATCATCAAGCTCTCCAATCTATTGGGCAAGCCGGTCATCACGGCCACGCAGATGCTCCAGTCGATGATCGACATGCCGCGCCCCACCCGCGCGGAGGCCTCCGACGTCGCCAACGCGATCTTAGACGGCAGCGACGCGGTGATGCTCTCCGGCGAGACCTCGATTGGCAACTATCCCGTCGAGACCGTGCGGATGATGGCCAAGATCGCGGCCAACGTCGAGAGGTCCGATAATTTCCCCTACAACCACCTCTTAGATATCCAGGTGACGACGGAGGAGGTGTCCAACGCGGCGATGATCTCCAGCGCCATCAGTCGGGCCACCGTCGTGATCGCGCAGGCGGCCAACGCAACCGCGATCCTCTCCTCGACGGAGTCCGGGCGCACGGCGCGCACCGTCGCGCGCCATCGCCCCCCCGTGCCGCTGTTGGGCGTCACGCCCTTTGTGGAGACGGCCCGCCGGATGCAGTTGATCTGGGGCGTCGTCCCCGCGCTGGTCTCCGCCTTCAACACCACCGATCAGATGATCCAGACGATGGTGAAATCGGCGGTGGAGCGGGGCTTCGCCGATGTGGGGAGCAACGTCGTTTTGACGGCGGGGATTCCCTTCGAGGTGCACGGCGTGACCAACATGGTCAAGGTGCACACCGTCCGCGATGCGGATGTGAGCTGATCGGAACGAACCCTTGCGAAGGTTAGTTGAGCCTTTTGTATCCAGCATAGCATTCAACATCCAGACACATTTTTGGCCTTAAGATGCTTGCGCAACCTTCGCAAGGGTAAAAAAAGCAGCGGGAACCTCACATTCCCGCTGTTGACGTTTGATTGAGCGTTTCTGGTGTTTCGATTAGGCTTCCACCGGCTCCTGGTATTGCTCTTCCATTTCTTCCACCTCGCCGCCACGATCCATCACCGGCTCAACCACCTGCGTGCCCTGCGACGCGCCGCAATAGGGGCACAAATTCCATTCTAGATCTAAAATCTCGCCGCATGTAACGCACTTTTTCTTCAACTGGGTGTGGCAGTAAGGGCAATAGAGGTACGTGCCGCGCGCCTTCGCCCCGCAGGAGGGACAGATCTCCGGCTCCTCGACGGCCTGGAGCAGGGCCTCTTGCTCTAGGGCATGCTCATAAGCCTCGGCCAAGGTCTCGCGCGGGCGTATCAGAAAGTAGATGATCAGCCCCGGCACCGTCAACACGGCGACCATCAGCGTTGCCAAAATCTGCGCGACGAGGTCGCGGGTGCGGGAGCGAATATCACGGAAGACCCACAAGACCATGCCTAACCAGAGGCTGGTGGTGAAGACCGCCGTCACCAGCACTAAAATGGTCACAACTTGCGGGAGAATCTCTAACAATTGATCAAACATAGATAGTGACTCCTCGGTCGTTATCGGTTGATAGTTGATGGCTACACGACCGTAATCATTAAGATGGCAAAGACAACGGACAAAATTATACCATTCCCCAACAGGGAAGCAAGAAGATAACCAGGAGGCGAGCGTGAACGAGTATGTGACGGTCAAGGAGATGCCGGAAAAGGAGCGCCCCCGCGAGCGATTGGCGCGTGTGGGTCCGCAGGCTCTATCCACAGCGGAATTATTGGCGATTATCTTACGCACCGGCGTCGGAGGCGAAAATGTCCTCACGATGGCCCAGCGCATTTTATCCACCTTCGAGGGACTGGGCGGACTGGCCCGCGCCGACTACGTCCAGATCCAGGCGGAACACGGCATCGGCCCGGCGAAGGCCTCACAGATTATGGCCGCGCTCGAATTAGGGCGCCGTCTGATGGCCGAGGCCCCTCAGGAGCGTTATCAAATCCGTTCGCCGGCGGATGCGGCGCACCTCCTGCTCCCTATGATCGGCCATAAACCGCAGGAGAACTTCGTGGTGATGTACTTGGACACCCGCAATCGCGTCTTGGAGCACGAAATCCTTTACAAAGGCAGCCTCAACACCTCGCTGGTGCGAGTGAGCGAGGTCTTCCGGGGCGCGGTGCGCCGCAATTGCGCCTCGCTGGTCGTGGCCCACAACCATCCCTCCGGCGATCCCAGCCCTTCGCCGGAGGACATCGCGCTCACTCGCCGCCTGGTCGATGCGGG
>CAYXVS010000426.1:0-2899 GCA_964468735.1 uncultured Anaerolineales bacterium
CAAACTACTCACTAAAATCACAGGAGGTCGTACCGATGAAACGGAAGTGGATGTCTGCGTTAAAGTCTGTAAGTTTGGTAGTTGCCCTACTAACCCTGCTGTTAAGTAGTTGGCCAAGTGCAGTGCGGGCCGAGGGTCCCCCAATGCCAGAAAGCTCATCGGCGGATACCGATTTGGAAGAATTAGCAGCTAAGTTCGTTCGCTGTACCGATGTTGAGGGCGAACAATATTGCTTCGGTATCGGCTTTATCGAACTGGAGCCTGGAAGTCCTGAGTGGCAGGAATGGTTATCTGCTGCGTTGACGCAGGAAGATTCTGATACCGGAGATATGTCCTTGGCTACGTATTTGCGGAGCCGGGACCGCCTCTCGCCAGAAGAGTTGCGCAAACTAGAAAAGGAAGAGCTGAGCAGAGCACACAATGCAGTAGGGGGGATCAAGCTAGGTAACTATCTAGGAAAGCGAGAGCCGATCCCAGCAGGTTTCTTTGAGCGCTACCCCTCGCTGGCAATAACGGAGAACTCACCGCAAGCGGCGGCCCTCCGAAGATCCGCCCGCACTGGAGAACCACTGGATCTCTCGGTATTTCACACACCGACCGAGAAGGAAATCCAAGAAGAATCTCGCATTTGGGAGACAACTCAGACAGGCAAGGATACGATGGCATGGGAGGTTAATTCCTACCCGCCTTACTATCGACACATTATCCCTGACTATTATCGGGAGCAGATAAAGAGTTACTATTGCGGCCCAGCTACAATGGAAACGTTCGGTGACGCTGACGGCAATCAACACGACCAATATTACTGGGCCGACAAACTCGATACAGAGACCTATGGATGCACCTCTATCTGGAACCTTATATCCGTGATCAATGATTACACCAACTGGGATGCTTCCTACCGTGGCGGTCCCTACGCCGTTGTCAGTGTCCACGGCCCCGGTAAGAATATCGACTGGTTTATTGCCCAACACGAGATACGGATCGGTATCTACGGTGCCCCCATCGTAGAACACGTCGTACTTCACACCGATTACTTTCATTATCTACGATACGATCACGGTGGACACTACCAGACCGGACGCGGTTACAGCCACGTCGCTGATACCATTTCCATCTTTGAACCTTTTGACGAGCGGGACTGGTGTGTCAATGGCAATCACACTGGTAAACCCCAGCAAGTCGCTTTCCAGGATATGTGGAATGCGACCTACAACCATCCCCAGCATAATTTCGGACGATGAACATCATGATACGACAATTCCAGATGAAGACGGTATTCACCGTCCTCATCTTCTCCCTTGTTCTCGGAGCTTGTACAGTGTTGCCATCGTCAAACATTCCTGAGGATTCCTCCTCTTTATCAAAGCCCACGCCTTCCTCTACCATCCACCCAACAATCGAACTGACGCTCACCACCGGGAACGGAGCTGAAACTACGGAGGATCCTAACCACCAGTTGATCCCTACCCCGCAACCAACGAACACCCCAACCGTTACGCCTTTACCCCCCAGCCCCACGCCCACGCCGCTTCCGCAAGCCGACATTGTGGACGATCTTTGGGAATGGCGCAGCCTTGCTGGCCCATCTGATGATATCGCCCCCTCCTCCGACTTCGACGGTGAAGTGCTCACCTGGGGAAAAACGTGGAGCCAACCAGAGGTCCAATTGGTGCAAGTAGGTGAGAGTACCTGGGAATTGCACCAAGCCCCCCCAGGATGGTTAATCAACGATGTCCAGATTACCGATGGGCGGATAGTGCTCGTGGAGTTTAACGAAAAAGATGGCGACTACAATCTCTGGGTTTACGAGGTAGCCAGCGGAGAACGAACGCTGCTCGAGGCGTGGGCCGGAGAGCCGCATCGGCATCAGGTGCCGCTGATTGCCCCAGATGGACATCGCCTTGCCTGGAGCACCACGCTGAAAGATGGGCGCTCCTGCCTTCGAGTTCGCGACCTAAATAACGGCACCCAATTCGATGCGATCTGTAGTCACGACGATTCCGAAGTCCTGGATTGGCCGTATCTCCGCTGGCCGATACTCACTTACCAGAAGCAGATTGTGGCCGAGGACAGCCAGTGCCGAACCCTTCACACCCTGGAGCTACCGGACGGCGAGCCTCAGCCCCATGCCGTAACAGAATGCGAGGGCTTCCAAGGAGCGGCCGATGAGAACGTCATCGTCTGGACGGAGATGCCGGCCGACACGTCAAGGCCCTGGCGTGTGCCCATCTACGGGCAAGCGCCAGAGGGAGAGGTCGTTCATCTAGGCCTGGCCAGCGCCGGATCGGTGGCCGTCTGTGAAGGGCGGGCATACTGGCAAACAAAGTGCAGCAATTGTCCCGATGAAATCAGATCCTGGGTGCCGGGTAAGCCGGTGGAAGTGATCTACCGCTCTCCAGACGAAGAAGATGTCAGGACATACATCCATACGTTACCCATGTGTCACAACTCCTTGGTAATGATTCAGCGAGCGGGCGGCCTGCACAATGCTCCGGGGTCACCAGATGAGATTCTAGCAGCATGGCGTCCAGGGAGTACTGAGGAATAAAATTTTTCGGTGAGGGGGCGAGCGCAACTCTGTCCTCCCGCCTCATCAGAAGCGGAATAGGGTTGCCGGCGGTGCGTCAGATGCTGGACGCCTTCCGTTTCTCTGGAGAGCCGGCGATCCCGGCGGACATCCCGGGGGACGTCTGGCAGCAAGCGCTTGAGGTCTGCCAATAAGCCCAGGAATCCAACGCGCGAACCGGGTTGCTCGACTGATCCCTATCCGGCGATATTTCTTCCCATCCCCAACGGAATAAGTCCGTTGGGGATTTTTTTGTACACTTCCTTGACCTATGTTCGCTTCCTGTTACAATCCCCAAGTGTATGAGGACAGCGAAGATTCGCGTGTTGA
>CAYXVS010000427.1:0-2899 GCA_964468735.1 uncultured Anaerolineales bacterium
CTAAACAGTTGCTTACGCATAGATTTTCTCCTCCTAATTTAATTTTGGAAAGTGTACTTCTTCGGGGTAAATCTCTCATACAACGTAAAACGTCTGAAATTCGCCGTCTCAACACCTCCTTTCGTCGCTTCGACTATTGATGTGTCTCTCTTTAGCCCGGATAGACTTGGGACATCATCCGGTCTCAGATTCAAAACAGCGTAAAATAAAGGATACCACAGATCGAGCATCTTGCATAGTGCTATTTCTCTTACGATAAACGTCTATTTTTCACAATCGTTCAGCGGGGTGGGCCTCGCGCGCCGCTTCATTCTCTTCATTATTAACCCGGACATTCTCGCGCGCCTCAGCCGTGATCGGCTCGTCGTGCGAGAAGGCCAACGCATCCTCGACCTCGTCGACGGCGGCCCACACCCGCTCGCCAGCCTTGACCTCGCCCTTGAGGATTTTCACGCTGAGCGGACTCTCCACGTAGCGCTGCAACGCACGCTGCAGGGGTCGCGCGCCAAACTGGGGATCAAAGCCCTTCTCGGCCAGCCACTGCTTGGCATCCGATGTGAGGAAGACCTCCAGATCGTAGCCGTCTAGGCGCGATTGAATCTCCTCCATCTGCAAGTCCACAATCTTGACGACCTGTTCGATATCTAAGTTCTCGAAGATGATGATCTCATCGACGCGGTTGAGGAACTCCGGGCGGAAGGTTTCTTTCAGCGCCGAGAGCGACCGGCGGCGGCGGCGCTCGTCCTCCGCATCGCGCCCCCGGACAAATCCTACGGCCCCGCCCTTGCTGGCGTAGTCCGTGCCCACGTTGGAGGTCATAATCACGACGGTATTGCGGAAGTCCACCTTGCGGCCCTGCCCGTCGGTCAAGTTGCCCTCGTCTAGGATCTGCAACAGCGCATTCCACACGTCAGGATGCGCCTTTTCGATCTCATCGAAGAGCACGACCTGATAGGGACGGCGGCGCACCGACTCCGTGAGCTGCCCACCCTGGTCGTAGCCCACATAGCCCGGCGGCGATCCGAATAGCCGCGAGACGGTGTGCGCCTCCCGATACTCGCTCATATCGATGCGCAGGAGCGCGTCCTCGTCATCGAACATAAAAGCGGCCAGCACCTTCGCCGTCTCGGTCTTGCCGACGCCCGAAGCGCCCAGGAAGAGGAAGCTGCCGATGGGCCGGCGGGGATCTTTCAGGCCCGCGCGCGCCCGGCGGATCGCGTCCGCAATGGCGTTGATGGCCTCATCCTGGCCGATGATGCGCTCCTGCAACGCCTCCTCCATCCGCAGCAGCTTATCCGCCTCTGTCTCCATCACCTGCGAGACCGGGATGCCGGTCCATTCCGCAACCACATCCGCGATGTCCTCGGCGCCCACCGTCTCATCCAATTGATGGCTGTTCAGCCACTCCTCGCGCTTCTTATTGAAGACCTTCTCCAATCGCACCCGCTGCGTCTTCAACTCGGCCGCCCGTTCGTAGTCGCGCAGATCCCCGGCGGATTCCTCCTCCGCGTGTAGGCGATTGATCTCGCGCTCCATCCCCTTGAGACCCGCCGGCAGCGTGAAGAGCGTCACGCGCAGTTTAGCGGACGCCTCATCCATCAGGTCGATGGCCTTATCCGGTAGATGACGATCCGAGACATAGCGATGAGACAGCCGCGCCGCCGCCACCAAGGCGTCATCCGAAATCGAGACCTTGTGGTGGGCCTCGTAGCGATCGCGCAGCCCGCGCAACATCTCGATGGTGTCCTCGACCGCCGGCTCTTCCACGTAGATGGGCGCGAATCGTCGCTCCAGCGCGCCATCCTTCTCGATGTACTGGCGATACTCATCCAACGTCGTCGCGCCGATGCACTGCAATTCGCCGCGCGCCAACGCCGGCTTGATCATATTCGAGGCGTCCAACGCACCGGCGGCATTCCCCGCGCCGACGACGGTGTGCAGCTCATCGATAAAGAGAATATTCTCACCCTCAGAGCGCTGCACTTCTTCCAGAATGCCCTTGAGGCGCTCCTCGAACTCGCCCCGGAAGCGCGTGCCCGCGACCAAGGCGCCCATATCCAACAGCAACAGCCGCCGCCGCTTGAGAATTTCGGGCACGTCGTCATCGGCGATCTTCTGCGCCAGCCCCTCGACGATGGCCGTCTTGCCGACGCCCGGCTCGCCGATGAGGACGGGATTGTTCTTCGTCCGGCGCACCAGCACCTGGATCACGCGCTGAATTTCCGCATCCCGCCCGATGACGGGGTCTAGTTTGTGCTCCAGCGCCATCTGCGTCAGATCGCGGCTGAAGCGCTCCAACACTTTGAAGCGGGATTCGGCCTTGGGGCTTTGCACCTGCCGCCCATCGCGCATCTCCTTCACCAGGTCCAGGGCGCGCTCGTACTCGAGGTCATACTGGCTCATAAGCTCCGCCACCGAGGTATTGCGCTCCTGCACAATCGCCAGGAAGAGATGCTCGGTGGAGATGTACTCGTCCTTGAACTTCGTCGCCTCATCTTGACTGAGGTCTAATACGCGCTTCACGCGCGGGGTGATGAAGACCTGCTGCCCCCCGCGCGCTCCATAGATGCCGGGACGCGAATCTTTGCGCAGCAGTTGATCCAAATCCTGCCCGATCTGGTGGGGATCGGCTCCCATCTCGGAGATCAGGGCCGGCGCGATGCCATCCTCCTGCCGCACCAACGCCAACAGGAGATGTTCAACATCCACTTGACTGTGACCATACTGGGTCATCAGAGTTACCGCTCGTTGCGCGACCTCTTGGGCGCGCTCGGTAAAGCGGTCAAAACGCATCATCTTAGTTACGCCTCCTGCGGTAGTCTCCCACCGCTTAAATTCAATATCAGTAATCGTTTAGTCTTGTGAGGTGCAACGCACTTTTCGGCTTATCACTAGGCAC
>CAYXVS010000428.1:0-2899 GCA_964468735.1 uncultured Anaerolineales bacterium
TGCCGGTCTACGCTCTCTTCGCCGCGATCTTCTTCCCCGATAACGCGGGCGCGGCGATTTTCTGGATGTACATCATCGGGATTCTCGTTGCCATTGTCTTGGGCATAATCCTCAAGAACACACTCTTCAAGGGCAAGGAGCAAGCGCCCTTCGTGATGGAGTTGCCGCCCTACCGCCTGCCCACCTTCAAGGCCATCTGGTTCCACATGTGGGAGCGGACGCAGGGCTTCGTGCGCAAGGCCTGGGGTCTGATTATGGTCACCAGCATCATCATCTGGCTCCTGCTGGCGATCCCCGTCAGCGGCGGCGGATTTGCCGAGGCGCCGGTCGACCAAAGCGCGTTTGCGGCGGTCTCGCGTGGGCTATCGCCGGTCTTCAAGCCAGCCGGCTTTGGCAACTGGCGGGCCAGCGGCGCGCTGATGACGGGTTTCGTCGCCAAGGAGGTCGTCGTGGGGACGATGGCCCAGGTCTACGCGGTGGAAGAGATGGAAGAGATGGAAGAACCCCCAACGTTCTTCGAGGACGTGGGTGAGATCATCACCAGCTTCATCGGCGCGACGGTCGATACGCTCAAGTCGCTGCCCCTCATCGTCGGCATCAATCTCTTCGAGGGCGATGAGGAAGCGGAGCCGACCGACCTGATGGTCGCCGTTCGCGAGGACTTCGAGGCCACCAGCAACGGCCACGGCGCGCTGGCCGCGCTTTCCTACATGCTCTTCGTGTTGCTCTATACCCCGTGCATGGTCGCCATCGCCGCCGAGCGGCAGGAGTTGGGCGCCAAATGGATGTGGATCAGCGTGATTGGGCAACTTATCCTCGCGTGGGGCATCGCCGTCGTGGTCTTCCAGGGCGGCATACTGCTGGGCTTGGGATAGCAGCGATGTTGAAACAGATCCTTCAGGAGATCGCAAACGGCTACGGATACAGCCAATCCAGTCTGGCGCGAAAATTGGACATCAGCGAGGGACTTCTGGCACAGATGATGGAAGACTTGGCGCACAAGGGCTACCTCGCGCCGCTGGCGACAGAGTCGATGGGGACAATGGGGACAACGAAGAAAGCCGGCGCGTGCTCAGGATGCAACCTACGCGCCGCTTGCTCCGGTTGTGCAATCAACGAGAACCCCCTGCTGGCGGGCTGGGTCTTGACCGCAAAAGGACGCCGAGCTGCAAAGGGATAATGCCTGACCCGTGTAAAAGCCGCCCCCGAAGCTATCTCCGGGGGCGGCTTTTAGTTTGGACGATCCTCAGAACTCGCTGACCACGCTCGGTAGCGGACCTTCGGTGTTGTGCAGGCCGGCGAACTCATCGTCGGCGGCGTCCTCGCGATAGTGCGTGCCGCGCGATTGGCGATTGTGCCACGCCGCCTGCGTGACGATCCACGCCGCCTGTGCCATATTCCGCAGCCCGATGAGGTTGTCGTTGAGGCGGGTCGTGCGATAGAAGTCGTCAATCACTTCCCACAAGTGGTTGAGATCCTTCATCGCCCGCGCCAAACGATGCGTGTTGCGCGCCAATCCCACGTAAAACCACATGATGTTCTGGATGGTGCGCGAATCGCGATAGACTAACACCGGATCGGCCGCCTGGCCCGCGCTGACATCCTCCCACGGCGGGATTTCGTCTAAGGCGACGCGGCGCAGTGGGGCGTCTTGGCCCGTTCGATTTATAATATCGCGTCCGGCCCGGTCGCCCCAGACCAGCCCCTCCAGCAGCGAGGTGCTGGCCAAGCGATTGGCGCCGTGAACGCCGGTGCAACTGACCTCCCCCACCGCGTACAGCCCGTCAAGCGTCGAGCGGCCCCAGGCATCCACGCGGACGCCGCCGCAGAAGTAGTGCGCCGCCGGCACGACGGGGATCAGCTCGGCGGTGATGTCGATGCCCGCTTCCAGACATCGCGCGTGGATGGTGGGGAAGCGCTCCGGGATGCGCGGCGCGTCCATCGCGCTGGCCAGATCCAACAGGACGTGGTGATAGCCGTGCTCCAACATCTCGTGATGGATGGCGCGGGAGACCACATCGCGCGGCGCCAGATCGCCCCATTGCGGCGCGTACTCATCCATAAAGTGACGTCCGTCGGGCGTGTAGAGCCGCGCGCCCTCCCCGCGCACCGCCTCGGAGATGAGGAAGTTATCCGCGCCGGGCACGGCCAACGTCGTCGGATGAAACTGGATATACTCGGCGTTGATGACGCGCGCGCCCGCGCGGTAGGCCATCGCTAAGCCATCGCCGCGCGCGCCCGCCGGATTCGTCGTGTGACGGTAGATGCGCCCCAGGCCGCCGGTCGCCAGCACCGTCGCGGGCGCCAAGATGCGATGCACGACGTTCTCCTCGCGATTCAGCACGTAGGCGCCGTGGCACGCGATCGGCCGGTAGACAGCGAACGGATCGTAGCTGTGATGCGACGAGGTGATGAGATCGACGGCGGTGGCGCCGGTGTGCAGCGTGACGTTGGGCAGCTCCTGCAAGCGCGCGATCAGCGCCTCCTCGATGGCGCGCCCGGTGGCATCGCCCACGTGGATGATGCGCGAGGTGGCGTGGCCGCCCTCGCGGGTGTAGGCCAGCGCGCCATCCTCCCGGCGGTCGAAAGCGACGCCCACCTCGTCCACGAGCACGCGCCGCACGAGCGCGGGACCTTCCTCCGCCAACAACGCCGCCGCCGAGGGTAAACTCAGACCCGCGCCGGCGCGCAGTATATCCTCAACCAACAACTCAGCGGAATCGTCCGGCCCGCGCGCCACGATCCCGCCCTGGGCGTAGCGCGTATTGGTCTCCTCCGGCGTCCGCGCGCGCGTCACCACCGTGATCTGCCGTTGGCGATCCTCCGCCAAGCGCAGCGCCGCCGCCGCCCCCGCAATCCCACTCCCGATAATCAGCACGTCAGTTTCGATGGACATAGA
>CAYXVS010000429.1:0-2897 GCA_964468735.1 uncultured Anaerolineales bacterium
AGGAGCGCTATGTGGATTGAACACGGATTCGAACATCTAACGTTAGAACAACCGACCGGCCTCACCATCGGGGCCTTCGATGGCGTGCATCTGGGCCACCAGGCGTTAATCCGCTGGCTGGTGGCCAACGCGCGCGGGGCCGGATGGGCGCCGGTCGTGCTGACGTTCGATCCGCTGCCCCGCCAGGTGTTCGATCCCGACGCCGCCGACCTGCTCTCCGATCTCGATGACCGCCTGCCGATGTTCGCCGATTTGGGCGTGGATGGCGTCGTCGTCCAGCCCTTCGATGAGGAGGTGGCCGCGATCCCCCCGCGCGCGTTCGCCGCGCAGCTTCGCACGCATCTCAACCTGCGCGGGCTGTGGGTCGGGCCGGACTTCGCGCTGGGCCGCGAGCGCACGGGCGATGTCGCCGCGCTCCAGGCGATTGGCGAGGAACAGGGCTTTGAGGTGCACGTCTTCGACGAGGTGGTGCGCTGGGATGGCGCGCCGGTGCGCAGCAGTCGCATCCGCCGGGCTGTGCGCGCCGGGGATGTGGCGACGGCGTGGGGCTGTCTGGGGTGTCCCTATCGCCTGACGGGCCAGGTGGCGCGCGGCGATCAGCGCGGGCGGACGTTGGGCTTCCCCACCGCGAATCTGCATCTGCCCCCGGCGCGATTGGCGCCCGCGCACGGCGTCTACATCTGCCGGGCGCATCTGGCGCGGGGCAGCTTCTGGGCGATCACCAACATCGGCACGCGGCCCACGTTCAACCATCGACCGCCCCGCGTGGAGGCGTACCTGATGGATTTCTCGGAGCGCATCTACGGCGAGCGGCTTCAGTTGGACTTCCTGCATCGCCTGCGCGACGAGGAGAAGTTCGATTCGGCGGAGGCGCTGATCCGCCAGATGCATCGCGACGAGGCCGAGGCCCGCGCCTGGTTCGCGAAGCACGAATATGAAGATGAGAAAACCCGCCAGAAAGCTCCAAGCCTCCTGGCGGGTAGGTGATGACTTTTACCTTCCGGGAAGCTATATTTACAGCTTACCGGAAGGTTTAGGGCATGACGCGGCGGTTATCCTTCGACAGAGGCCGGCCGGCCCTTGCCCTCCACCAGCCAGCGATAGCTCTTCTCGATGCGATCCCAATTTTCCTCGCGATCCAAGCTCCAGAAGCGCCCGATGACCGAGGCGACCGTGCCGACGCCTAAGCGCTCGCCCTCTTTCTCGACCAACTCGATGTAGTGCGCGCCGCTGCCCAGCCGCTCGCCGCGCCGCCCCAGCATCGAATGGATGTAGACCTCCGGCACATTTTCCCGCCGAGCCATCTCCATCAGGGCCTTGAGGTGCTTCACGTCGCCGTGGGAGCTGTAAAACGAGACGATGCCCAACAGATGCAGTTTCGCGCCATCGCGCTTGGCGCCGTTCATCGCCCACAGGAAGGCCTCGTTCTTAAAGATCGAGCCATCCTCAATTGCCCGGTCGATGCGGACGCGATCGGAGAGAATGCGTCGCCCGGCGCCGATGTGCGTGTGCCCCGATTCGGAATTGCCCACGGTGCCCTCCGGCATGCCGACCGCCGGGCCGGCTGCCTCCAATCGCGTGCTGGGAAAGTTGGCCAGCAGGCGATCCATCACGGGCGTGTGGGCCTCCTGGATCATATTGCCGTAGGCCTCGTCGCGGATGCCCCAGCCGTCGGCGATGATCAACAGCACGCGCCGCCGCCGGCGCTCGAGGCTCTCTGGCAGCAGCGAGGCGCCCGTCATCTCGGCGGGTTGCGGCAGGCCTAACAGATGGAGCGCGGTCGGCGCGACGTCGGTCAGGTCGTCGCCCTCGCGCAAGATCACATCGCGCAGGGCCGGGTCCGCGATGATAAAGGGGACGCGATTGTCCGTGTGGCCGGTGTCCACCATCCCATCGGGGTAGAGCCACTCCTCGACGGTGCCGTGGTCGGCGGTGACGATGGGCGTCACGCCGTGGGCCTGCGCCGCCTCCACCACCTCGCCCACGCGCCGGTCGACCTCCTCCACGGCCTTGAGCACGGCCTCGCGATCCTCGATGTGGCCGACGACATCGACGTTGACGAAGTTCACGACGATCAACTCCTGCTCCGGCGCGTTCTCGATCACCTCGACGACGGCCTCAGCGACGCCCTGGGCGCTCATCTCCGGCGTGTTGGTGTAGTCCATCACCTCCGGCGAGGGCACGGTGATCCGGCTTTCGCCGGGGAACGGCTCCTCGCGCTTGCCGTTGAGGAAATAGCGGACGTGGATCTCTTTCTCCGACTCGGTGATCTTGATCTGCTGGCGCCTGTGAGCGCTGACGACCTCCCCCAACGTGTTTTCAATCTCGCCCTGGGGCGGAAAGGCCACGCGCACGGGCAGATCGCTGGCGTATTCGATCATCGTCGCGAAGTGGACGTCCATCGGCTGGCGGGGGAAGTGATCGAACGCCGGCGAGACGAACGCGCTGGTCAGCTCGACCTCGCGCTCGCCTCGAATGTCGTAGAAAATCACATAGTCGCCGTCGGCGATGCGTCCAATCGGCTCGCCCGCTTCATCGACGAGCACAATCGGCTCCAGCGCCTCGTCCTCCTCGCCGGCCTCGTAGGCCGCGCGGACGGCCTCGGCCATGGGATAACGCTTCTCTTCTGTCATATTGCCTCCATTTGCACCCTTTGGGTGCGGGGTATTGGGATAGAACGTAATTTTTTTGTGGTTTTTGAGGTTTTGGCAAACCGCCTCGACCGTATGGATTATAAAAGAGATCGCCCGCCGGTCAAATGCGCAATTGGGGCAGCGTGGTACAATGGAAACAATGGAAACAATGGAGACGTGAGGCGATTTGGTTGGGGTGGGTTGATTCTGAATCAATCAGCGCGTAATTCGTATTGTGTATTACGTAATTACCCACGTTGTTAT
>CAYXVS010000430.1:0-2895 GCA_964468735.1 uncultured Anaerolineales bacterium
CTTTGTCCAGCGAGGGGTGGTGTTCGACAAAGGCGAGGGCTTTGCGGTAGGTTTCCTCCGCACGGGCGTACTGTTTGAGCAGCAGGTAGAATTTAGCCACAGAGTCAACCACCCCCGACAGTTCGAACGTGATGTCCTCAGTCATTTCCTCTGGCGGGTAGGCTTCAAGCTGCTGTACCACCCATTCGCCCAGTTCCAGGTTGCGCTGGTGCTCCTGGGTCATATCGAGGTACGTTGACAGAGGAGACCAGTACAAAAAGACTCTTTCTCTGGTCGCTAGCGCAAGCCGCAGCGCAGTCAGCAGGTTCTCGTATTCCAGCCTGGTCAGGAAGAAGCCTATCTGCCGCTGCTGTGGCTCCTTCGACTCCATAAAATCATATAGGGCATTTCCATATTGCCAGTACAGCCCGCGGAAGGCCGCTTCAATGGCGGGGCGCGTGGTGGCATCGTCGCGCACCCGCGAGCGCAGGAAGTAGGGGAGCGTCGGTTGCAACCGCAGCAACGAAGGGTTCTCGCTGTCGGGGCGGAGCAAGCCCCAGTCGGTCGCCTGCTGCACCACCTCTGGCCAGCGGGCAACGTCGAGGTGGGCCAGCGCGGGTTGCTGCTGCAACTGCTCAGTATACTTCGGCAGCAGATTGGCGTTGACCACATTGCTGAAGGGGGCGAGGCAGGCAAGCAGGGACTGGCTGTCGGGGTCGAGGTTGCTATGGGAATAGGCAATGCACCCCAGGATACTGCGCGTTCGCTCCTGCGGGTCGCCGCTGTCGAGCGTGATGTCGCCCGCGTCGAGGGCCGCGAGGATGGCCGCGGGCGATTGCTGGCGCAGGTTGAGCAGCACCACCTCCAGGGCCAGCGGGTAGCCATCCAGCAGCCGCAACAGCCGTTGCATATCTTTGTATTCTGTTTCGTCTTCGCGGTACTTCCTGATGGCGTGCCGCTCCAGGATGCGCTCGGCCAGCAGCGTCGCCGCTTCGCTATCCAGCCCCGACAGCAGGTGGACATTTTCCTCGAAGGTGCCGGGGGCGAGCCACTCCTCGCGGCTACGCGACCCCAACAGCACGAGCGTCTCCCCGCCGGCGAGTCGCTGCACCAGCGTGTGGAGCTTCTCCCGTTCGGCGGGTTGCAGGGTGTGCTGGATAGCCATTTCCGTCCCCAGAATAGACTCCAGGTTGTCGAGGATGAGCAGATGGTGCTCGCGCTTCAGGTGCTCCAGCAAGAACTCCTGCTGCGCCTCCTCATCCATTGGCTGGAACGCATACTCATACTCCTGCCGGTCAAGCAACCGCCCCGCTATCTCGTGGAGCAACTGCTGGCGGGTCCAGGCGCGTTCGTCGTAGCCGAAATAGAAAACCTGGCGCACCAGCCCCGTGCGCTGCCACCATTCCCCCAGGTGCTGGAGCAGCGTGGTCTTACCCGCCCCGCCCATCCCCTGCACCAGCAGCAGGTTGCGCCGCCGCGGGAGCAGCAGCATCCGCTCGATCTGCAAAATATCCAGGTCGCGCCCGAAAAAGCCATAGGTCGGTTGGGCAGCGCGGTAGCGGGCCGCCCGCTGCGCGTAGTACGCTTGCTTTTCGTCAGGGGGCATCTCCCGCGGGGCGAGCTGCACTGGCTGGTTCTGGTAGACAACGGGCAGCACCCAGTCCTCCAGGTCTACAATCTGGTTGAAATAGCCGCGCCGTCCCTTGTTGTGGTGCAGTTCGGCGCGGGCGTGCTGGATGGCGCGGGAGAGGTCGTGCGAGCGGAACAGGTGCTGATAGAGCGTCGCCATCATCACCTCGGCGGCGGTCACGGTGACGGTGTAGCCCATCGCCAGCACCAGTTGCACCCCCGCTTTCATCAAACGGCTTCCCAGGCTGGTCTCGCTTGCGCCCACCTGCTTGCCCGACTGACAGGCATTGAGGATGACAATCGGGATCTGATGCGTCGTCAATTCGCGGGCTATCTCGCTCGCCTCGACCGGGTCGGAGATCCCCTCCTGCTCGCTCTCCAGGAAGAGGTAAGCCCGCAGCCCTTCGTAGGGCGCAATATCGTTTCGCCCGTAGCGTTGCTGATAGATGAATTGCTCTGTTTCGCCTGCCTGCTGGATCTGCTCGTAGGTCAGGAGGGCCCCGTGCAGGTCGAAGTGGATGGCGTGGTAGTGGCCGCTGCCGTGGGTGTCGCGGGTGGCTTTGAGATGGGCCAGCAACTGCTGGTAGGTGGCGGGGCGCAGAATATCCACCTGCACCCGCGCATTGCTGCGTTCCAGCGTGGTGATGAGTGGGCGCGAGATGGTGCGGTAGCCTACATCGCGCCGACCAGCGGGGCGGGCCACGACAACAAGCAGATTGATAGTGGGCGTGGGGCGGGTGCTGGCCTGGATCGTCTGCCAGTGGGGATTTTTGCGGATGATCAGGGCTTCGAGCGCGAGGGGGCGGTCTATCCCCGCATCGTAGAGGGCTTCCCAGTGGAGCGCGTGGAACTCCGGGCTGCCGTCAATCTGAATGTGCAGGTTGTGGATGCCCTGCTCGCGGGCGTTGGCGTAGCTGCGGTAGATCTCGTGGTCGGCAGAGAAGACCTGCTCAAAGAGGCGCGTGCCATAGGCGGTGACGCTCTGCGCGGCTTCCTGCGCCTTCACCCCATCGGTGAAGGGAAAGCGGATGTGCTGCTCGAAATACCATTCCAGTCGGTTTTCTTCCGCTGGCGAGAAGGGGTCGCGGACGTGAATGGGGCGGCGCGGGCCGTTGTCGAAGGCGACCGTCGCAATCCAGCCATCGTCTGCCGTGCTCTGCTCACTGATACTGATCAGGGTCATTGGTTGTCCTCCTGTGCATCGCTGGCCAGCGTGATGACCAGCAGGCGGGTGCCGTCCGGCTGTTCGATATTGCGTATTTTAACACGGTTGATGGAAACGGTAGG
>CAYXVS010000431.1:0-2894 GCA_964468735.1 uncultured Anaerolineales bacterium
TCACGGCACATAGACCCGACGTTCCCCCTCGCCGCGCAGCGCCCTGCGCATTTCATCTAAGCTGAGGCGCTGCATGACAAAAATCGTCATCACCTTGCCGATCCAATCCAGCCAATGGGCATCCGAGTTGGTGATGATGGGAATATCGGGGAGATGGGGGTAAGTTTTGCGGGCCTCGCTGGGCCGCATATTAAAGGAAACCTCGGCGGCGTCAGCGGTCAGATCCGGCGGCCAGAGACCCAAGATGACCATCAAGCCCTTGGCCGGGCGCTCGATGTGCGCCGGGAAGACCAAGCCGCCCAACTCGCGGGCGGCGCGGGCCGCCGTCTCCAGGCCGATCTCGGCGGGCAGTTGGCGCATCTGCGTATCCTCGGCGACGAAGTCGCCCTCCGCATCGACGATATACTGCGGCCCAAAGCGCTCCGAGTCGTTCTCCAGCGAAGGCAACCACGCCTCGACCTGCGTCTCCCATGCCTCCGCCGGCGCTAACGAATCGAAGAGGCAGATAATCTCCACCTCCTCCTGCGTCTGAAGCTCCATGCCGGGCAGCACGGTGAGGCCGGAGCCTTCAGCGGCCGCGATCACGGCCCCGGCGTTGCGCGTCGTGTTGTGATCCGTGATGGCGATGACGTCCAGCCCTTTGCGCAGGGCCTCATCCACGATGAGCGGCGGGATCATCTCCACCTCGGCGCACGCGGAAAGGAGCGTGTGGATGTGCAGATCCGCCCGATACTCGCGCATCTCCCCGCTCCCGGGCGACGTCAGACGCCCAACTCCACCAGTCGCGCCACCGTCTCGTAGATCGGCTCCGGGGTAGAGAGCACGATCATATCCTGAGATTGGGCCTTGCGCAGGGTCTCTTGGGGCACGGGCGCGCCCTCGGCCACGATGATGGCCGCGATCCCCAGCAGCGAGGCGACAGCGACGATGTTGGCATGGGTCTGGAGGGTGATCCAGACGTTGTCGGCGGCGGCGCCGGCCATCACGCAGCTCAGCAGATCCGCCACGTAGCCGCCACTCATCTCTCGATCCAACAGCGCCTCGCCGGCCAGGATATTCAGCCCCAGGCTCTCTACAATTTCACGTATAGTCATTCCGTCTCCTCCTCTGTGTAAAATTTATTCGAGAATATTGGAAGGTTTCCGAGGCGTTGCCTTTCCTTCATCCAAGCGCGTTGCACCTTCTACTGATCTTCACCATCCTCATCCCGCGCATCAGAGTCGTCACCTTCAAGGTGAACACCCGATCCACGGCCAGCGGCGCTGAGCACACCGAGAACGAAGCCGAAGTTATACCATAGGCCATTGTTGTTGACCTCGTAGATGCTCACCCCCTCGTCGAACAGGCTCACGACAAACGCGATGGGTGCGATCATCCCGTGCCAGAAGCCCGCCCAGAATCCGGCCGGTTCCGCTTCAGGGGCCGCGTATTTGGAATTCGGCCCGGCGACAGCAAATTTATTCGTCACAATTGACCTCCCTGTATTTATAGATTACCTAACTGCCCACCTCGTCACTTCCCCGTCTCCTCCGGCGAGACGTCGAAGTTGATCTGCAAGCGCGTGCCGACGCCGACGGCGGACCACATGTTCATGTCATCAGAGCAGCGCTTGATGTTACTCAGGCCCATCCCGGCGCCGAAGCCCATCTCGCGCACTTGGGAGGTGGCGGTGGAGTAGCCCGGCTGCTGGGCCTGCTCCACGTCGGGGATGCCGGGGCCGGAATCCTGCGCAACGATGGTGATCTGGCTGGGCTGCACATCTGCCAAAACGAAACCACCCTCCGTCGTGTGAATCACGAGGTTGATCTCCGCCTCATAAGTCGCGATGGCCAC
The DNA here is from genome assembly GCA_964468735.1 of uncultured Anaerolineales bacterium. GTDB lineage: Bacteria > Chloroflexota > Anaerolineae > B4-G1 > SLSP01 > JAAAOZ01. The sequence goes on from CAYXVS010000431.1 coordinate 1,834, forward strand.
GCGGCGCGCCAATTGCGGCGACGCCCCGATGCGCAGCAATGCCTGCTTGATCTTCGCGGAGGCCTCGCCGCCCTTGGAGAAATCGCCGGCCTCGACATGATATCGCAGCAGGAGATTCGTCCCCTCGGATTCCAGCGCTTCGAAGAAATACTTCGGCTGCGCCTGCAATTGCTCCGTCTCATCGTAGACATCCTGCAATGCCCGCAGCAACGCGGCCATCACATCGCCGCGCGTGATGATGCCCACCAGTTTATCCTTATCATCAAGCACTGGCAAGCGCCCCACGCCCGTATGCTCAAAGCGCTTCACGGCCTCCATCACCGGTTCCTCCGCCCTGGCAATGATTAGATCCTCGCGGGTCATAAACTCCGCGATGGGCGCATCCAACTTCCCTTCCTCCAGCGCCTGGATCAGGTTCTCGATGCTGACGATGCCCACCATCTCCTGCTCATCCTCATCGTCCGCCTCTTCAGATTTGGCGATCACCGGCACGCCGGAGATCCGATGCTCGCGCAGCAACTCCTTCAACTCGCTCATCGTGGCATCCGCCGACAAGGTGAAAACCGAGGAGGTCATCACCCGCGAGACCTTCAATTCACGGACTAACTCGTGAACTTTGGAGAGGGCGCCCTCCCGGCCAATCAACGATAACAGCGCGAAATGCTTTTTCATCACTCGCTCCAGACGCTAAGTTTGTTGAATGGGTAACTTCCCGATCCCTTGCAATCCGGCCTCGTAGAGCAAGCCCGATGTTTCGAACATCGTATACGGTGAGAGTAAAATCGCGATGCCGATCCGCTCAGCCAACTCGATGGTCATCTCCGGCGGGTACTTGCCGCGTACAAAGAGGATGGCGGGCATATCGGCCATCTCCGCCGTCCGCACCGCCTGAGGATTGGTGAGGCCGGTGATCAGCAACATCTCCGAGGATGCGAAGGCTAATACATCGCTCATTAAGTCCGAGGCAAAGGCGGAATAAACCTCGATGTTTTTGGATTCATCTTCAGGCGTCAGGATTTGGCCCTCGATAATTTTGGCTATTTCTTGTAAAAGCATATAGA
>CAYXVS010000432.1:0-2880 GCA_964468735.1 uncultured Anaerolineales bacterium
TACGAGCCGCGCATCGCGGCGTTGATGCAGGAGATCCAGGCCGAAATCAGTCCCGAATCCGACGCCCTGCCGCGCGTCGAGATCAGCGACGCGGAGTGGTTGCTGTGGCAGTTGGAGGCAGAGTGCCTCTATTACCATCTCCTCCTCAGTGAAGAAGCGGGCCTGGCCTACTTTGAGGAGCGCTTCTCGGATGCGCAGCGCAAAAATCACCTGGTGCGCATCCAGTTCCTCATCAGCGAGATGGACATCGCCGATCAGACGGAGGTGCGCAACCGCGTCGAACTACGCCGCGCCGAGCTGTTGCGGCGCCGAGGCGAATTGGAGCAGGCGCGCGAAATCTGCGAGCGCGCGCTGCAGGAGGAGGACTCCTCGTTAGACAATCGCATCAGCGCCTACGTGACGCTGGGCTGGGTGGCGGCGGCTTCGGATCTCGACGAGGCCCGCGCGCACTTCCAGCGCGCCTTAGAGCTGGCGCAGCGGCAGGGGGATGCCAAACTGATGGGCGTCTTCCACAACAACCTGGGGATGATGTACCGCCTCTCGAATCAACTCGAACCGGCGGAGGAGAACTATCAGGAGGCCATCAAGTACGGGCGCCAGGCCGAGGACGTGCCGCTGGTCGCCTCGGCCACCAACAACCTCGCCTACATCTACCGCCTCTGGGGCGATCTTGCCCAGGCCGATGCGATGTGTCGCGTCGCGTTGGTGCAGCGCAAGAAGCTGGGCCTGGAGCGCGATCTGGGCTATAGCTACGTCACCAAGGCCGAAATCGACCGCGACCGGGGCGATTTGGAGAGCGCCGAGCGTTACACCAAGCTGGCCCTGCGCATCTTCGACCGCCTCAGCGAATCGCGCGGGCGCATCTTGGCCTATCAATCGATGGCGAATATTATGCGCCACCTGGGCCACTACGACGAGGCCAAGAGCTATCTGGAGCAGGGCATCGATCTGGCCCGGCAGATGAACAACTATCCCCTGCTGGCCAGCCTCTACGATGTCTACGGCCGCACGGAGCGCGATAGCGCGGTCCACACCCTGGAGTTGAAGCGCGATAAGCTGACGCCGGAGCAGGTGGAGCAGCTTTTTGCGCCGGCGCGCGATTACTTGGAGCGCAGCCAGATGCTGGCCCGTCAATACGGCGGCGATCCCTGGCTCCAGACGCGGGGCGAGTGGGAGTTAGCATTGACCTACTTCTTGAGCACCACGCGCCCCATCGAGGAGATTCAGGCGATGTTGGACGAGGTCTGGGAGGAAGCGGTCCGGCTGGATTACGCGATCCTCCAGGGCTACATCGAGGAGATCCGGGGCGAGATCGCGCTCCGGCAGCGCGATTACGAGGCCGCCGCTGAGCACCTCGCGGTCGCCGCGAAGATCGTGACCGGCGCCTCCGGGCGCGAGCCGGCGCGCTTCTTCGACCGCTTGAGCGAGTATCTGCTGGATATGCGTCTCTCGCCCGCAGCGAGCGTCACCCTGGCCCAGGGTACCTTGGATGAGATTGGCGAGTCGCCATCGGGGGAATTTTTGGAGTCTCTCGCCGCCTTGTGCAAGCAAATCTTGACGTTGCAAGCGACTTAAGGAGCGCGCGATGAAAGTCATCCTGACGAATGATCCCCAAGATCGCGGCACGCTACAGATCCCGGCCCTGAGCGATTGCGATTGCGTCTGCGATTGCGCCTGTCCGGTCGAGGGCATGCAGCCGCCGGTGCTCTCGCTGCCCGTGGCCTACTATCTGGAGTTGACCTACGCCTGCCCCAATCGCTGCCCCGGCTGCGGTAATCTCTCTGCGGCTGATATGGGGGGCCATGCGGCGGGGGAACGCTCAGCGGCTCGCCCGGCCCCGCTGGATGGGGCGGGCTGGCGCGCGTTGATCGCGCGTCTGGCCGATCACGCCCAACAGCTCAAGATCACGGGCGGGGAGCCGACGTGCCATCCGGCGTTCGATGAGATTATCCGCGCCGTGGCCGCGCGCGAGCTGCCGTTCACGCTCTTCACCGCCGCGCGCTGGCCCGATCCGCAGGCGATCTTGGATTTGCTGCAAGAGACCGAGCACTGCGAGGGCCTGCTCATCTCCCTGCACGGCCCGGACGCCGCCACGCACGAGGCCTTCACCGCGACGCCCGGCGCCTTCGATGAGACCGTCGCCAACATCCGGCGCGCCGTCGCCGCCGGCCTGCCCGTGGCGCTCAGCCTCGTCATCAACCGCCACAACTGGGATCGCATCTCGGAGACGCTGGCGCTCGCCGCGAAGCTGGGCGCCAACCACCTCGTCTGCAATCGGATGCTGGGCGCGCCGCCCGATGATTTAGCGCCTAACGCGGCGCAGCTCTGCGCCGCCATCGCGACCATCGAGGAGTTGCGCGCGGCGGGTCACGCTATTCGCTTCGGCAACTGCATCCCACAGTGCTTTGCGGCCTCGTCCTCCACGGGTTGCACCGCCGGGCGCACCTTCGCCACAATTGACCCGTGGGGACGGATGCGCCCCTGCAACCACGCCCCGCTCATCGCGGGCGATCTGCGCACGGAGAGCGTCGCGGCGGTGTGGCGCGGCGCGACGATGCAGCGGTGGCGCGCGCTGATCCCCTCGGCGTGCGAATCGTGCGCCGCGTTTGCGCGCTGTCGCGGCGGCTGTCGCGCCCAAGCCCTGCTAACAGGCCGCGAGAGCGATCCGCTGATGCGCGCGCCGCTGACGGGGTTCCGCTCGCCAGAGACGCTGCGCCTCTACGCCGGCCTGCGCCCCATCCTCCATGGCCAGCCCCGGCGCGAGCCGGGCGACGCGCTCCTGATCACCCATCGCGGGCGCGCGGTCGGCGTCCCCGCCGAATTGACGGCGCTCCCCGCTCACCTAGACGGCGGCCTGACGCTCGCGCACATCGCCGCGCG
>CAYXVS010000433.1:0-2875 GCA_964468735.1 uncultured Anaerolineales bacterium
GAAGGCACAGAGAAGCACGGAGAAATGATTCTCTCTGTGTATCTCTGTGAAAAACCCCGTGAAACTCAGTGTAACTAGAGCCTGAGCATCATTCGCACCTAATTTCACCTACAAACCAACAAGAGCCACTTGTTTTATGACAACGGATGCTTGCTGTTAGGAAATCGCGACGGCGCCCACTTTCAGTTTACGCGCTCTCATTGTATAATCTGCTCAGGTCGCGTTCGCAAACCCTTCGATATGTCGAGAACGCATAACCCAAACCTTCAAAATCAAAATGACGCAAGGTCGTCCTGTCGTCATACTTCTGAAATTCCACGACACAACAAATACCACAATGGAACATCACAAGGAGCCATTATGCGCATTTTAATCACCGGGGCCACCGGATTTGTCGGCGCCTATTTCCGCCGCTATCTCCTGGCCCACACCGATTTGACCATCGTGGGAACCTCGTATCCCGAACCTGCGCCGGCCATCGATCCAGAGCGCGAGCAGATCATCCCCCTGGATCTTCGCGATGAGCAGGCCACGCGCGCCGTCGTCGAGAGCTACCCGCCCAACTACGTCCTGCACCTGGCCGCCCAATCGCACGTCCCGACGGCTTACGAGGATCCGTGGGGCACGTTGCAAAACAACATCCAGGGCCAGCTCAATCTGCTAGAAAGCTGCCGCGCCTTAGATACCAGCCCGCGCATTTTGGTGATCGGCTCCGGCGAGGAATACGGGCGCGCCGCCGAGGAGGACCTCCCCCTGATCGAAGAGCATCCCCTCCGGCCAGAAAATCCCTACAGCGTCAGCAAGGTCGCGCAAGATGTGATGGGGTATCAGTACTTCATCAGCTTCGATATGCCCGTCATCCGCGTGCGGCCGTTCAATCACATCGGGCCGGGGCAGTCGCCGCGCTTTGTGCTGCCGGCCTTCGCCAGCCAGGTCGCCCGCATCGAGCGGGGCGAGCAGGAGCCGGTGATGTACGTCGGCAACCTCACGCCCGCGCGCGACTTCACCGACGTACGCGACGTCGTGCGGGGCTACCACGCGCTGCTGCTCAAGGGCGCGCCCGGCGCGGTCTACAACATCTGCACGGGCAAAGCGCACACCATCCAATCGCTGGTCGATCACCTGCTCAAGCTCTCCAGCGCCGACATCCGCATCGAGATCGATCCGGCCCGCTACCGCCCCGCCGATGTGCCCGTCGTCTACGGCAGCCCGGCCAAGCTCACGTTAGACACCGGCTGGACGCCGGAGATTCCCTTCACGCAGACCATCGAGGATGTCCTCGAGGAGTGGCGGGATAAAGTTAAATAGAATATCAGTAGAGTAGTCGATTTAAGCTCTCAATTTATCGTCGCAAGAGTTGCAAACGACGCCCAGCTTATTCGACTTCCTGACTTTTGACTTTCTGACTTTACGACTTTTCGACGCTTGACTACAGACAACTTTCAACTCGTAACTTATAACATTCAACCAATTTTTATAAGGAGGTTTTTGAATGACTAAACGACGTGCATTGATCACAGGCATCACGGGGCAGGATGGCTCGTACCTGGCCGAGTTTTTACTGGAGCAAGGCTACGAGGTCATCGGGATGGTGCGCCGCACCAGCACCGTGAACTTCAACCGCATCCATCACATCCAATCCAAAATCACGCTGGCGTCCGGTGACTTGCAAGATCAAGGCTCGATCATCAACATCCTGCGCGAATATCATCCCCAGGAAGTCTACAACCTGGCCGCGCAATCCTTCGTCCCCGCATCGTGGAAGCAGCCGGTCTTCACCGGCGGCGTGACCGGCCTGGGCGTCACCCGCGTCCTGGAGGCGATCCGCACCGTCGATCCTGAGATCCGCTTCTATCAGGCCAGCAGCAGCGAAATGTTCGGCAAAGTGCGCGAGGTGCCGCAAAACGAGGACACCCCCTTCTACCCGCGCTCGCCCTATGGCGTCGCCAAAGTCTACGGTCATTGGATCACGATCAACTATCGCGAATCCTACGACCTCCACGCCAACTCCGGCATCCTCTTCAATCACGAGAGCCCTCGCCGAGGCCTGGAATTCGTCACCCGCAAGATCACGTATAATGTCGCCAAGATCAAGCTGGGCCTTTCGGAGAAGGTCGGCTTGGGCAATCTGGAGTCCCGGCGGGATTGGGGCTTCGCCGGCGATTATGTGCGCGCGATGTGGTTGATGCTCCAACAGGATGCGCCGGGTGATTACGTCGTCGGCATGGGCGAGACGCACTCCGTCAAGGAACTGTGCGAGGCCGCCTTCTCCTACGTGGGGCTGAAGTGGCAGGATCACGTCTATCAGGATCCGCGCTTCATGCGCCCCGCCGAGGTCGATCTACTCGTCTCCGATCCCAGCCGCGCGCAGCGTGTCCTGGGCTGGGAGCCGAAGGTCAGCTTCGAGGAACTGATTCAGAAGATGGTCGATGCCGACTTAGAACTGCTGAAGAAGGAAAATGATCTATAGACATTCAAATAACTTTCTACGTTTAACCCATAACTTTCAACTAATTCTTTAAGGAGGAGCCATGAGCGGTATCAAATTTGGCACGGACGGATGGCGGGCGCGCATCGCGGAGGATTACACCTTCGATAGTGTGCGGCGCGTGGCACAGGGATTTGCAGAATATATGCGGCGCCACGAGTTGGCGGATCAGGGCGTCGTGATCGGCTACGATCAGCGCTTCAGCAGCGATCTCTTCGCCGAGGCGGCGGCCGAGGTGATGGCCGGCAATGGCATCGCCGTCTGGCTCACGACGGGCAGCGCCCCCACCCCTGTGATCAGCTACAGCGTGGTGGAGCGCGAGGCCGGCGGCGGAATCAACATCACCGCCAGCCACAACCCCCCGCCCGACAACGGCTTCAAGGTGCG
>CAYXVS010000434.1:0-2874 GCA_964468735.1 uncultured Anaerolineales bacterium
GCTCCATCAAGCCTTGGAGGCCGGGCAGGAGGACGTGGTGCACGATGGCCTGGTGGCGCTCGTGGATCAGATCATCGCGCTCAAAACCGAGTTGGCCGGCTACAATCGCTACTTCGACGCGCGCCTCACCCGCTTGGAGGAGGGCGAGCCGCTGCCGGCGGTCGATCCCCTGGCCGTGGTGCGCACCCTGCCCGACGCCGAGCAATGGAATGTGATGATTCATCTTCAGAACCGCACTCTGCGCATTAAAGAAGACAAAGAAGATGAGGAAAATATCGTGGGGCCGCGCGATGAGTTCTACTTCTACCGCGTGAAGCAAGCCACCGCGCGCAGCATCACCCTGCGCGCCAAGGGTCGCGGCGCGGACACGCTCACCTTGCGGGGCGACCCGGCCCTGATCGCGTATTTCGCGCAGGTCTTGCCCGCGCAGCGCGAGCAATTCTGGCGCGAGGTTAAGTCCACGCCGGCGCCCAGGGATATGGCGGCCTACACGGCGGCGTGTCAACACATCTTAGCCGAAGCGACAACGATTCGAGGTCAAGTAGCTGGGCGGCAGGCGGTCATCGACCGCATCGTGCTCGATCTCTACGGCATCATTGATCCAGAGGATCGCGAAACAGTCCTGCATCACGCCCGCGAGACCTGAGCTATTCGCTCATTCCCTCATTCGCTTATTCGCTTAATCTGCCGATTGCGTCAAATCCCATCTGATAGTACAATCTTGAAAATCACCTAGCTTTACCTGGAGGTATCCAATGAACGAGCATAACCCCTCATCCCCAGAGCAGGTCGACATCCTCATCACCGCCGATTTTGTGCTGACGATGGACGACGCCTACACGATTCACACGCCCGGCGCGGTGGCCGTCAAGGGCCAGAACATCGCGGCGGTCGGGCCGGAGGATCAGATTCTGGCCCAGTACGCCGCCGACGAGCGCGTGGACGCCGGCAACGCCGTCCTCATGCCGGGGCTGGTCAACGCCCACGGCCACACGCCGATGACGCTGCTCCGCACGCTGGCCGATGATCTGCGCCTAGACGTCTGGCTGATGGGCTATATGATGCCCGTCGAGCGCGACTTCGTCAATCCGCACTTCTGCTGGCTGGGCACGCAGGTCTCCGCCGCCGAGATGATCCGCTCCGGCACGACCACCTTTATGGATATGTACTACTTCGAGGAGGCGGTGGCCGATTCCACCGTCCAGGCCGGGCTGCGCGGCGTCTGCCTGCAGAGCGTCCTCAAATTCCCCAGCCCCGATTCCCCCAGCTACGAGGAGGGCCTGGCCCGGACGCGGGATTATATCACGCGCTGGCGCGGTCATCCGTTGGTGATTCCGGGCATCGCGCCGCACGCGCCCTACACCGTCACGCCGGAGCTGATCGAAAGCGCTGTGGATCTGGCGCTGGAGTTCGATGCGCCGCTGCACATCCACATCGCCGAGACGGCTCAGGAGGTGGAGGATCACCGCAAGGAGTACAATATGCCGCCGGTGCCCTGGCTCAAGAAGCTGCGCGTCTTCGAGACCAAAGCCACCGCCGCGCACTGCGTCCACCTTGATGAGGGCGAGATGCACACGCTCCAGCATTACAACGTGGGCGTCTCGCACAATCCCAGCAGCAACCTCAAGTTGGCCAGCGGCATCGCGCAGGTGGATAAGATGCTCAAGATCGGGCTGAATGTCGGCATCGGCACCGATGGCGCGGCCAGCAACAACGCCTTGGATATGATCGAGGAGCTGCGCCTTGCCGCGCTGATTGCCAAGGTGGGCGTGATGGATCCCACGGTTTTGCCCGCGCGCCAGGTTTTGGAGATGGCGACGATTATGGGCGCCCGCGCGATGCACATCGAGGAGATCACCGGCTCGCTGGAGCCGGGCAAGCGCGCGGATCTGATCACCCTCTCGTTAGCAGGCCCGCACAGCATCCCCCAATTCCATCGCGACCCCAAAAACATCTATGCCCGGATCGTCTACGCCGCGCATCAAGAGGATGTGCAGGATGTGATGGTCAACGGCGCGTGGCTGATGCGAGATCGCACGCTGCTCACGGTTGATATAGAACAGATTCGCGAGGAGGCCAACGATCTGGCCAGCGACATCGATGCCTTCCTGATGCGCCGCGAGGAGAGCGTGCTCAGCAAGCTGATCGCCATCGGCGGCGTGGCCCGCGAGAAGAGCTTCGAGGTGCAGGTCAAGGTGCAGGTCGAGCCGGCCGATCTCAAGGCGCTGGAGGGGAAGCTCCGCGAGGCGTCGGAGGTCACGTTCCTGCGCGGCTCCAATCGCAAGCAGTACGATACCTACTTCCTCTTCGATGATCGGTGGGACAGCCGCCTGCGCTATCGCGAGGACGAGGTGCGGGATGTGGAGACCGATGAGTTGATCGACGTGATCTCGCGCCTGACGCTCACCACCGGCCCCAAGGAGCACGAGTACGAGAACTCCGTGCTGCTCTCCCGCTCGCGCTTCGACGCCTCGGCAATGCGGAGCCTGCGCTTCTATCGGGAGTACTTCAAGCCGCAGGAGATCTTCGAGGTGCATAAAGATCGGCGGCGCTTCCATATTCGCTACGGCGATACCGATTTCTCCATCAACTTTGATTGCATCACCGAGCCGGAGGAAGGCGGAACTTACTTGGAGATCAAGAGCCGCACCTGGTCGCGCCAAGACGCCGAGCGCAAAGCCGCCCTCATCAGCGATTTGTTGGATTTGCTAGGGGTGCCGGCCTCGGCGCTGGTCAAGAGTGAGTATCTCGATCTCGCGATGGGCCTGTCGGAATCGGATGCGTAGGGCTAAAATGCTGGTAACTGTTTAGTCTTATGCGCAACGCTCCAAGCCCTCGTCCCCGAGGGCGTCTGAGCAGATCGAAGGTGCTTTG
>CAYXVS010000435.1:0-2869 GCA_964468735.1 uncultured Anaerolineales bacterium
CTTCCGCATAGTATACTCCTCCCTAATTGGTTATTTGAAAAAGTTACGACCTGTCCGAACACAAACTCAAATCGCTATCTCGTGCGAAGCATCGCCTCCTTTCTCATCCCCTTCCATCCCATGATAACGCTTCACAGCACTATCTGCTTTACTATAGCCGAACCATACTATATTTCCATTCTATGGCATCTATACATGATAGCAAGTGTAATTTCTCCTAAAACCGTCTCCCATCCATCTAACGCTCAAAACACCTACTTTCTCTCACGGGCCGGGTGGCGCGAGAGCGAGATCGGCGGCGGTTTCTCCTGGTAGATGGGCAAGAAGCGCTCAGCGCGATGGCGCAGCCGTTCGATGTTCGGGCGCAAGGCCCACAGGGTGAGCGCCATCGTCGGCAGGCCGAAGCCCACGGCGTAGGGAATCTCTCCGCGCAGCAGGAAGGTGACGGGCAACAGCACCGCGATCAAGATGGAAGCGACGGAGGCGTGCCCGACCAACAACCCCGCCCCGACCCCGGCGAGCACCAACACAGGCAACGCGATCCCCCACAGGGTCGCCGCGATGCCGATGCTGATCATCGTGCCGGCGCCGCCGTGGAACTTGAGATAAAGCGAGTAGTTGTGCCCTAACACCGCCGCCGTCCCGGCCAACGCAACGCCCCACGGTGAAATGCCCAGCGCCCGCGCGACCCAAATCCCGGCGGCGCCCTTCAGGCCATCGCATACCGCCGTGAGAAACGCGGCCCAAAATCCGGCCGTGCGCCAGACGTTCGTCCCGCCCGTGCGACCACTGCCGTGCTCGCGCACGTCGATGTGCCGAATGATCCATCCCCAAAAGAGGCCCGATGGTATCGAGCCAAGCAAATAGGCTGCAAGTAACGCTCCAACGATTCTCATATCTTTCCCCCTCTTCTTTAAATGGTTCGACTATGCTATCAACTACAGTAAGGGCAATCAGGATTGCGCGGAATCTCGACCCGTTCGAAGGCGCCCGTCAGCCCCTGCCATAGCAGGATGGCATCGACCAGCGGCTCGCCGATGTCCAACAGAACTTTGATGGCCTCCACCGCCTCCAGCGATCCCATCACGCCGGCGGCCGCGCCCACGATGCCCAATTCCTCCGGCGAGGGATACTCCCCCGGCGCTGGCGCCTGCGGGAAGACGCAGGCCCGACAGGTGTGATCCGGCACGTAGACGCCCATCTGCCCCTCGAAGCGCGAGACCGCCGCCCAGACCTGCGGTACCTGCGCCGCGACGCAGATCTCGTTCACCAGCATCTTGGCTTCCAGAGCATCGCACGCCTCCACCACCAGATCATACTCCGCCGCCAGATCCGGCCCGCCCTCGGAGCGAATCTCCGCCGGATAGGTCGCCACCTCGACCTCTGGGTTGAGCGTGCGCAGGCGTTCGGCGGCCGCCGCCGTCTTATCGCGCCCGATGTCGTCCGTGGTGTAGAGAATCTGGCGGTTGAGATTCGACACGCTCACCTGATCCGGATCGGCGAGGCCCAGCGTGCCGACGCCCGCCGCCGCCAAGTAGAGCGCGATGGGCGATCCCAGCCCGCCGGCGCCGACGATCAACACGCGCGCTGCGCGCAATCGCGCCTGGCCCTCCTGCCCAATCTGCGGGATGACGATCTGTCGTTCGTATCGCGTCTCGTCCATTCGATCCCCCTCTATTCTGGACTTAAGTATGAAACAAACCTCCCTTTCATTATAACCGATAACTCGCCACAAAACATCAAGGCATCAAAACGACAAAACATCAAAGCGATAAATCTGCTCAAGCAGCCCGCCATCCATTCGCTGAATCGCTGATTCGCTGATTCGCTGATTCGCCCATTCGCCAACTCGCTGAACAATTCCCAAATTCGAGTATACTTACATTTGAGTAGATCAAGGTGCAACGCACTTGAACTTAAGTAACCGTTACACCTGATGCAGTACATGCCTGGTGTTAGGCTCAAAAGTGCGTTGCACCTGACAAGAGTAAAAAGCAAAATGGAGGCTGGATTGACACAAAAACACGTCTTAATTGCCGGATTTGGCAATGCCTTCCGGCGGGACGATGGCGTCGCGCGCGTGGTCGTCAACGCGCTGCGCGCGCGCCTGGATCGCCCGCCGATGGGCCCGTTGGATGATGGATTCGATGATCTGGGCCATCCCGTGGATACGGTACTCCTGCATCAACTGGTGCCGGAGCTGGCGGAAACCTTGGCCGAGTACAACCGGGTCATCTTCGTGGATGCGCACGTCGGCAGCGCCATCCCGGAGCCGATCCACGAGGAGGAGATCCCCAGCACCTTCAAGACGCCCTTCGTCTCCCACCAGATGCACCCCTCGACGGTGCTCTCCCTGACACAACAAATCTACGACCGCGCGCCGAATGCGCGGCTGCTCTCGCTGCTGGGCCACGATTTCGACTTCGGTGAGGGGCTGTCGGAGGAGACAGCGGCGTTAGTTCCCCAAGCCGTCGCCCGGCTGATGGAGATCATCGCGCACGAGATAGGAGGGCTGCCCGATGCATGAACTCGCGGTTACCGAAGACATTCTACGCATCGTGACGGAGCACGCCGCCCAAGCAGACGCCGAGCGGATCACGGACATTCACTTAGTCATCGGCGATATGTCCAGCTTCGTGGACGACTCCATCCAATTCTACTTCGATCTGCTCGCGCCAGAAACCATCGCCGAGGGCGCGACGCTCCACTTCCACCGCGTGGAGATTCGCTTCCGCTGCCGGGCCTGCGGCGCGGAGTTCACGCCGGAGGGGATGGACTGGCGTTGTCCCCAATGCGGCGCCCTGGGCGGCGAGGTCATCGCAGGCAAGGAATTCTACGTGGAGAGCATCGAGGTCGCGTGAAGAGGCGC
>CAYXVS010000436.1:0-1227 GCA_964468735.1 uncultured Anaerolineales bacterium
TTGATCTGGAGGATGATTGTCCGCGCGAGATCGCGCCGCACGTCGCCACTCGCATCCGTGAGCGCGCGCCGTGGCCTTTCTCCATCGTGGTGGTGTGCGCCTATCGAGAGTATGAAAGTTGGTTTTTGGCCAGCTTAGAGACTATTCACCAGGGAGAGCGCTACGAGGGCGATCCTGAAGCGCTGCGGGACGCCAAGGGCTGGTTAGAGCGGAACTTTGGTTACAAAGAGACACGCGATCAAGCAAGCTACACGCAAGATTTGGACATCGCAATAGCTTCAGAGCAGTCGCGGTCGCTCAGGAGGTTGTGCCACGCTTTCGAGCAAATTGCGCAAGCTTGCAAGAAAAAGCGGGTGATTATCACACCTTGATGAAATGATGGAATTTGAGGAGGCCAAGATGCCACAAGCCATTATCGGCGGGACGGGGTTTGATCAACTATCAGATGTAACGCTGGAGCAGACGACGGTCGAGACGCCGTACGGCGATGTGCCGCTCTACGTGGGGCGCGGCGAGGCGGCGGGATTGATCTTCCTGCCGCGCCACGGGCCGGAGCATCAGATGCCACCGCACAGCATCAACTACCGCGCCAACCTAATGGCGCTGCATCAACTCGAGGTGGATCGCGCCTTGGCGACCTTCGCTGTCGGCTCTCTGCACCGCGAGATCCCGCCCGGCGCGCTGGTCGTGGTGGATCAGTTTCTGGATTTCACGCAGGGGCGCGCGGGCACCTTCTTCGATGGCGAGGAGAGCGGCGTCGTCCACACGGTGATGGATCGGCCCTACTGCCCGGCGCTGCGCGAGCAACTGCTGGCCCAAGCGGCGGCGAATGGACTGGAGGTGATCCCCCGAGGCGCCTACGCCTGCACCGACGGCCCGCGCTTCGAGACGCCCGCCGAGGTGCGGATGTTGGCGCAGTTGGGCGGCGATGTCGTGGGGATGACGGGCGTGCCCGAAGCGCCCCTAGCCCGCGAGTTGGGCATCCACTATGCCGCCGTTGCGATCTCCATCAATTGGGGCGCCGGCCTGGAAAAAGAGCTAACCATCGTGCGGGGGTTAGAGGCAAAGCGCAAGGCGATTATCAAACTCTTCATCGATGTGCTGCGGCAGCCATCCGTTAAAGAAACAAAAGAAACAGAAGCAGAGACGTGTCCGTGTGAAGCGGCGCCATTTGTGTCGTATCCCCCTCAGCAGCCTTGGCTCTCAGCAATATCAGCAATATCAGCA
>CAYXVS010000436.1:1327-2868 GCA_964468735.1 uncultured Anaerolineales bacterium
ATGAAGCAGATGGATGATTTGATTGCGGTCTAGAAGGAGTTGGGCAGCAGACAAGGACGATGAAGGATTAGGATAACGGAGAAATCTTTGTCCTATGCGTGGACGTCTGTGAAGGAGGAAAATCTATGAGACGTAGGTGGAAGAAACATTTGCTGGCAGTTGGATGGGTTTTCTTGGGAATGATAGTAGGATGGTTATTTCCCATACCAAGGGTGCATGCCCTAAAAAACCTAGCGCTGTCAGTACGTCCCTACCGAGTTGCCGAAACCACACTTCTCTTCCAACGGCTGTGCGCCGATCTGTTACCATCCACGCCCCTTGGGCAACATTACCTGGATCTGGGATATTCCCACTGGAACGAGATGGTAATGTTGCTATGGTATGACGATACAATGTCAGAGCAGACATGGTACGTGATTGACCTGTACTCACCAGCGGTGGAAGCTTTGCTGAATGGAGAAGGGGCAACCGTGCGTGTGAGCCAAGAGATGGTAGATGAGTTGCTTTACTTCTTAGCAGAGATGGAGAGCAGGGCCGACCCCAAACTAAAACAGATCATCCAAGAAGAGCGGACAAGAATACCCTGGCAAGAGATGGTTGGTCTATCGGCAGAGGAAGCATGGAATAAGTTGCAGGAAGCCGGGCCTAAAAACTCTTCGCCTTAAAGCACCAGAATCTGGGTTGCCGTGAGGGCAAAAGGCCGCCTAACATCATTGCAAGCGACGCCCCTTCGCCGTACACAGCGAAGGAGCCACGCGCACAAACGAGTCCGCTATTTATCTGCTATTGTAACCGTTTGGTCTTGTGAGGTGCAACGCACTTTTGGGTTTATTCCCAGGTATATACGGCATGAGGCGTTGCTTTTCCTTCAGTTCAAGTGCGTTGCACCTTGGTCTGCGCATAGAACTAAACAGATATCTGCTATTTGAAGGTATTACGCCGCACCCGCCGCGCGCCTGAACTAGGCCGACGAAAGGAGGTGATATTGAGGTAACCTAAAGCAGCTAAGATCATTCAGATCGTTCATCATCATTAAATTACCATTTCACTATCACCCAAGGAGGGTTTTTTCAGATGAAAGAAGTCGTCTCGATGTGGAAGTACACTCGGATGATCATTTTGGTCTCGCTCTCGGCGGCCATTTACGCCGCGCTGCTGATCGTATTCAAGGGCGGCATTCCTCTCATCCCCGGCATCACCGAGGTGCGGCCCGCCAACGTGTTCCCCGCAATTTTCGGCCTGATGTTCGGGCCGGCCGGCGCGTGGGGATCGGCTATCGGCAACTTGATCGGCGACGTGCTGGGCGGCACGTTGGGCTGGGGCAGCATCTTTGGTTTCTTCGGCAACTTCTACCTCGGCTTCATCCCCTACAAGATGTGGGGCGCGATAGGGTTGGTCTCCAAAGATGATATATCGCAGAACACAAACACCTGGCGCAAGTTGGCGGCCTACCTCATCATCACGTTGGTCGCTGCTGCTGCCTGCGGAATCATCATCGCCTGGTACTTGGATCTGGCCGGCATGATTCCCTTCGCCTACCT
>CAYXVS010000437.1:0-2828 GCA_964468735.1 uncultured Anaerolineales bacterium
GCCCGCCCGACTTCGATCTGACCAGATTCTGGGCAGCGTGGTGCGCGGCCCGCGAAGCTGACCATGCCACCTACGTCGTGCGCGCTCGCGTCGCGCCGGGTCTGTTGCCTCACCTACCCACCTACTTCGGCGACGCGATCCGCGCCACCATCGAGGCCGCCGGCCCGCCCGATGCGGAGGGCTGGCGCACCCTGGATCTGCCCTTCGAGACCTTCCCGGCCGCGCGCACACGCCTCCTGAGCTTCGGCGGCGCCGTCGAAGTGCTGGCGCCCCGCCCCCTGCGCTACAGCATCCACGACTTCGCAACCCAGATCATCGCGCTCTATGGTAGCGAGGGAAGCTGACCTCCAATTAGCCCTTGGACTCTCATATTGATTGCTGTATACTGGTTTCGAGTTACGTCTGGCGGATGGGATGCCCTTATATACTGTATGGGGAGATAAACGTATGATACGCCGCATTAAATATTACCTATCTTCAATACCCACAATTTTAGGACAGATCAAAAACTGGTCTACCTGTTTTGGACTCTTGCTCAACAAGGAGTCCGTGGTGATCAGATTAAAAAATGGTTGTCAATTCAAAGTGCGGAGCTTGATGGACGTTTGGATCATCAAGGAAACCTGCCTTGACCACGATTATGAATCCAACGCCACGCCCATTCAGGACGGCTGGACGCTTATTGATATCGGTGCGGGACTTGGAGATTTTGCTATTTCCGTCGCTTATGAGCATCCAAGCTGTCGGATCTATGCGTATGAGCCGTTTCCGGCCTCTTTTAGGCTGTTGGAGGAGAATATCAGACTGAATGCTATAAACAACGTAGCCACCTTCCCCATAGCCGTGGGCGCACGCTCAGGCGCGATGACACTTTTCGCTACAGGAGCAGCCGTTCAGCACACCACCACAAATACGTCAAGGGCGGCGGAGGCCATTACCATCCAAGGCCTGAGTCTCGATGATGTGTTTGCCGCCAACGCCATCGAAGTTTGTGATTTTTTGAAGATGGACTGCGAGGGCGGCGAATTTGATATTCTCTTCAACACGAGCGAAACGACGCTGAAAAAGATCAAAAACATCTGCCTCGAATATCACGACGGCGTTACGAACTTTTCACACACAGATTTGATAGATTATCTGCAGACCAGGGGGTTTCAAGTGGAAACTACCCCTAACCCAGTTCATAGCCATCTGGGATTTTTATATGCCCATCCATAGGGTCCCCACCCTCATCCTACGTCACGCTCGCGGGCCAACAGCAGCGCGCCGCCGCCGAGACCGAGCGCAATGCTCGCCGCCAATGCCACCCACATGCTTGTGAGATAGCGCGGGATCACGTCCAGCGTCCAGAGAACGTAGGGCATGATAAAGAGCAGCGCGCTGCCGACGGCGAGGCCTATCATACGTGACACCTGGCCCGGGGAGCCGTGGCCCCGCAGACGCACCGCGCCAAGAATGGCGCCCCCCAGCGCCAACACCGCCGCCCCAATGATCAGGGCCGTCTCGAGTACCTCAGTGTAGCCGCCGGTCAGCGCTGGTTGCATCCCCACCACGATGAAAGCCCAGAGGCCGCCCCCCAAGCATAGCAAGAGAGCCGCTTCCAATCCACGTCGCCGCGAGATCAAAGCCAACGAGGCGAAGATCAAGAGGGCAAGCTCCCCCGCCAGCAACAGCTCGCCGGATAGTAGCGCGACGATGTCCGGCCCAGTAAATCCCCTGACCCCGTATCCACCCACCGCCACCCGGCGCCATGCCCCATCGGCGGTCTGGACCACCACACCCTCCAAGCCCATGGCCAAGATCAGGTTGCCGCTCTCTGGATCACGCACCACATCGAAGGGGCCGCGCGCATAGTGAGCCAAGGAACTTGATGGGGTTATGCTCGCGTAAGAGACCATCTCCGCCTGGGAGGAAAACTCGAACTGCGAAACCTCCTGCCAGCTCTCCCCGCCATCCTCCGAGTAGGCCAACACCTTTTCTGGCCCCAGACGATAGAACACCTGGGGATCGTCCGGGTCGGTGACGGAACGGACGCGATCGACCCTCTGCCAAGCATGCCTATCGCAAGGATAGCGCAGGGTGCCCGTGTAAGGCTGCCAAGTCAATCCCCCATCCGGGCTGGCAAATTCCTGATACTCCGTAAAGGCGAGCACACGCCCCTCTTCCACTATCAGGCAGGTAACCCCGTAATCCGGCGGCCCCCCATTAGCAAGGGTCAGCAGCGCCGCCACCGGCAACAGGGCCAGCGCGCGGGCCTGGACGCGGCGTGGGGATACCACCGTCCGCCGCCAGAGAAGCCACGCCAGCCCGCAGGAGAGCAGCGCCACCAAATCCGTCGGATCGCGCGTGATCCGCACGGAGAAAGGCAGGAGCCAGTCCAGCCCGGCGACCAACCAACGGTGCGTGGCGGGCCATGTGTTTCCCAGCGCGAACATCAGCGCCACACTCCCCACGGAGAGCAGACCGACGGTGCGCTCATGTTTGCGCACGGACGTGGGAAGCAACAACGCCAACCCCGTGGCGACCGCAAAGGGCATAAAAAAGAGCCAGGCGAAATCGCCCAACTTCCCCGTCACCCAGGAGGGCCAAAAAACGCGCAGCACATGATCATTGAGGAACAAGAGCACGATGGAGAGCAGTGAGAGGGGATGGGTCAGACAAGCAAGCGCTTTGGCAAGGGACGAATTCCTCATAAATATCTCCTTGTAATGTATGCAAGCTCCACTCAATAAAGCCCTCTCATTGTAAACAGTTTCATCCAAACTACAACTCCGGTGACTTTTTCAGAGCACAGGGGGCAAACGAAGCAGTTCCGATATGTCCGAGAA
>CAYXVS010000438.1:0-2818 GCA_964468735.1 uncultured Anaerolineales bacterium
GTTTTATCCGGACAGTATTGCATGGGCATAGTTGGCGTTTTCTGAATTGAACTTCGCTTAGTGTCTTACCTCGCCAGCGCCTGCTTTGCTGTCTCCCGCCCCATCTCCGTCAGCGCCACGTGCCCGTTCTCGCGGGTGATCCACTTGGATTGGACGCAACGCGTGATGACGCCGGTTGTGAAGTCCGGCTCCCAGCGCATGTTGTGGTGCATGTGCTCCACGCGGCTCTCGGATTCTGCCTCCGGTGTTTCCTCGTGGTTGAACAGGTGGATAACCAGCATCTGCTTGGCAAAATTCCATTTCTGCTGGCGGTGCCGGCGCGCCAGGGCAACCATGCCCCGCTCTGGTGCAAAGAGAAAGGTCAGTAGGAAGAGCACGCCGATCATCGTTGCCATCGATCCGGCGATTGATGCGTCTAACCCGCGGGCCAGCCAGTAGCCGCTCACCGCGCTTAACACCCCGATCAGCGCGCTCAGGCCCAGCATGCGCGGTAGGTGATCGGTGAGCAGGTAGGCGGCGGCTGCCGGCCCGATCATCATCGCCACGACCAGAATTGACCCGACCGCGTCAAAGGCGCCGACCGCTGTCACCGAGACCAGGGTCATCAGCCCGTAGTGAATCAGGCCCGGCGCGAAGCCCAGCGTCGCTGCCAGGCCCGCGTCGAAGGTCGCCAATTTGAGCTCCTTGTAGAAGAGCACGATAAAGAGCAGGTTGACGAGCAGAATCACGCTCATGGTGACGAGCGCCTTGGGGCCCAGATCGAGGCCGAAGAGCGTGAAGCGATCAAAGGGCGCGAACGCCAGCTCACCCAGCAGCACGGCGTCGCTATCCAGGTGGACGTTGGCGGCGAACCGCGAGATGAGGATCACGGCGATGCTGAACAGCGCCGGGAAGACCAGGCCGATGGCGGCGTCCTCCTTGACTAGTTTGGTCTTGTTCAACAATTCCACCAGGCTGATAGTCAGCATGCCCGTCGCCGCCGCGCCGAGGATCAACAAGGGTGAGTTCAGGTCGCGGATCAAGAAGAACGTTACGACGATGCCCAGCAACACCGTGTGGCTGATGGCGTCACTCAACATCGCCATGCGGCGCAATACCAGGAAGACGCCAACCAGCGAGCAGGCCATCGCCACCACCGACGCGATCAATTGAATTTCCAGTTGTTGAATCGTCATGCGTCCCCGCTTGGAGTCTCTGCCAAGCGGGCCGCTTCATCCCACCCGGCTGCGGTCAGGCCCCAGTTATCCGAGCGGGCGCAGCAGACCCAGCCGCGTGCTTCGAGCTCGCGCAGGCTGTGTTCCACGCCCGTCGCACCGCTGCGCATCGTGCGCAGGACCGTTGCCGGATGTCCGTGGGTGTGATCCTCGTGTTGGAGGGCCAGGGTGTACAGGTCGAGTAGCACGACCTCGAGCTGCAGCGTGCGTCGATCGCGCCATGCCTGGAGCCAACGCCAGATCAGCCCGCGATTGGGCGCGAAAAGCATGGAGAGCAGGACGATGGCGCTGATGGAGAGCACGATGGTCGGGCCGGTGGAGAGCCCTGTCGCCGCACTGCTGATGACGCTCCCTACAATCCCCGCCAGCGCGCCGAAGAGCGCCGACAGCAGGACCATGACGTGCATGCGGTTGGTCCACTGGCGGGCGGCCGCTGCCGGCGCCACGACCATGGCGCTCATCAGCACGACGCCCACCGCCTGCAGGCCGATGACGATGGCGATGACGATCAACGTGGTCAGGAGCACGTCCAGGGCGCGCATGGGAAAGCCCATGCTGGCCCCAAATTCGGGATCGAAGCTCAGCAGTTTGAACTCTTTCCAGAAGACGGTCATCAAAATCAACGCCAGCCCGCCAATGGCGGCCATGGTGATCACGTCGCGCTGCAGCAGCGCCGCCGCTTGCCCAAAGAGGAAGGTGTCTAGCCCGGCCTGGTTGGCGTCGGGCATGCGCTGGACAAAGGTGAGTAGCATCAGACCAAAGCCGAAGAAGACGGAGAGCACCAGGCCCATGGCGCTGTCAGCCTTGACCCGCGTGTACTTGACCACGTTCATGATCAGCAGTGTGCCCAGCCAGCCGGCAACCGTTGCCCCGACGATGAGCACCAGTGAGGCCTTGCTGCGGGTCAGCATAAAGGCCAGCACTACGCCGGGCAGTGCCGCGTGGGCCATGGCGTCGCCCAGCAGACTCTGCTTGCGCAGCACGGCGTAGGTGCCTAGTGCTCCACTGACGATCCCCAGCGTACTGGCGCCCAACGCGACGGTCCGCAGCGTGTAGTCGAAGATCAGATCATGCAGTAGTTGCCACAATCCGCCCATCTTACACCCCCTCCGCGACCGGCGGACAGCCAGCGTCCGTGCGCAGGAAGGAGACCCGGCCCCCGTACGTTTCCTTGAGGTTGTCCGCTGTGAACGCCTCGGACGTCGGGCCGCTGGCGATGCGCTGCACGTTAAGCAGCGTCACCCAGTCGAAGTACTCGGTCACGGTCTGTAGGTCATGATGGACGACGAGGACGGTCTTGCCCTGGGCCCGCAGCTCCTGCAAAAGTGCGACGATGGCGCGCTCGGTCGTCGCGTCAACGCCCTGGAACGGCTCGTCCATGAAGTAGACCTGCGCGTCCTGCGCCAGCGCTCGCGCCAGGAAGACGCGCTGTTGTTGTCCGCCCGAGAGTTGGCTGATCTGGCGGTCGGCCAAATCGCGGATGCTCACATTTTCCAATGCCTCCTCGGCGGCTCGACGCTCGGCTTTGCCGGGCCGTTTGATCCAGCCAAGATTGCCGTAGAGCCCCATTATGACGACGTCCATGACGCTGGTAGGGAAATCCC
>CAYXVS010000439.1:0-2797 GCA_964468735.1 uncultured Anaerolineales bacterium
GCCGCCCAACGGCCTGCGCATCACCCGCGCGGCGGGTGCGTGAAAATTACCCTCGCTAGAAATCTAGCAACAAAGCGCGGCTGGTCGCCGCTTACGGCGGCGCCAGCCGCGTCGGGTGCATGCGCTTGTTGGGCGGCGGCAAGGAATAACTGTTTTTACGGCCAGCTTTCACTTTCTGTATACCATGGTTCAAACCAAGCCCGCTCTGCATTGTCTTCTAAATAGGCTTTATGCCAATCATGCTCAGTTGTACCTGAATTATCGGTTAACAGCCACGAAATCGTTACGGCATGTACGCCATAACGCGACATCCCAAATCTCCATTCAGAAGCGAAGAAGTGTCGCATTGAATCGGCTGTTTGCTCAGGAGCGGCATCTTTATCCGTGATGGGGTTTCCCATTCCTTGTCCCGGTGAAGCCAAGTCAGCTTCGCTAATCGTTGCTGGCTTTTGTCCATTACGAATTGCATCACGTAACCACTCAGGAAAATAAATGGAGACATGCTGACCACCATTTTCACAAAAATTGTATATCTCTTTCCCTTCAATCCAGTAGTTGTGCCAATTTACACCATCATTCTTTGTGCCATAAGTTACTTGCATATAATCATAGCCACTTTTTGTTGGGTCTTCATCTAACCCCATTGGCGCACAGCCATTAAGATTCATGCTCTCTGCTAATGCCCCTTGTCCCATAGGTGGGGTAAGTACATTGATTCCTGAATAATGGGTATGTGCCCAATCATAAACTGCCGCGAAATAGGCATCCATTTCTTGCCAAGCCATGATGCTACCACGGGTTACACTAGTACCAGAACCTTCATACCATTCAACATTTGGTTCATTGGCAGGTTCAAAGCCAAATTCAGTAAAGCCATAGCTGTCATTTAGCCGATGAATAGCATCCATCTCATCCGCCAAATCCGCTTTGCTACGATATAAATCTGGGCGGCAATAACCCTCTGGCCCTACGGGTACTCCCGTGGAAAGATGATGGTCTGGTTGTGCCGGATCATCCCAATCATAAAAATTGCCAGGAGAAGGGTAGATACGAATAACTACGCGCACGCCATGTTGTGCCGCACGCTTAACATAATCGAATACAACCGGCATCAGAATTTCAGCCTTGTCTACCCGGCAAGGCATCGTGGCATGGTCAACTGGATAACGTTGAATTTGATAGACTTGGTTACTCAAGACAACAATGGCTTTAGGCCATGTTCCGTCAGCGACTGGGTCTAGCGTTTGCAAAATGGCATCATTCCAGTCAGAATTACTGCGATTACCAAGATGTATTCCCGACCAACATTTTATACCGACACCGGAACAATAATTATTCATCACCAAAGATAAATATGCTTGCGGCGTTAGTGTGCTTTGAAGCATAGGTTGCGCATAAACAGTAGAAGATGCCGGGTGTGGCATAACCCAAGGGCCAATGACTAACGCGCTCACTATGATCCAACAGCCCAAGAAGATGCGCCAAGTTGATGTGGAATTTTTAGAAGGCATATTTAACTCGCTTATCGCCGTGTGATTCGAGAGTGATAAATCTTTTGCATTGTTTCGCCATCATCCCAAAGCCAAACCAAATTTGCTTCTGAAAGTAGCAAAGGAATCCCGGTCATATCCGCTATTTCTGGAATGGTGATAACATTAAATGCTTCATAAGTTGCCAAATCTAGCCCGACGTTACCAAAAACAGCCACATTATTGGATAGCAACACCCGTGGCGGCCATTGAATGGGGAGCGTGGGCGTGTATAGAGAGCGTGTGCTCAAATCATAAACATAAGGTTGATAAGCTGCGACATTAGCATCAGCATTTAAATCCGTACCAAACCAAGCAATCCAGTGTGTATCTAGTGCATGATAAGAACCGGCTGTCGCATCATCAGGGTTAAAAGTAGTACCTATTTCCAAGCGTTCCTGTGTTTCAAGATTATAGGCCCACAATTTAGCGGCTTGATCCTGCCGCCTTTCTCCTAATATGTCTGCATTGTAATCCAAATAGATGGTCCAGGGATAAGCAATCCGTGGATATCCCACCAAAGTTTGTGCAATGGTAATGGCTTGGTTAGTCGTCACATTGTAGCCATAAACTCCCGATGCTTGATTTAATGCACCTTCCCAAATAGCTATATCATCTGCAAAATCAAGATGATGATAATAGTCAAGTACATAAGGTTGCATAAGCTGATTAGATGAAAGGTCATAAACATACAATTGGTACTGAGATTGTGCTAAATTAACGGGTTCTGACCACACTACTTTATGTCCAGAAATCTTAGGGGGAGTTCCAAGTAATTCCCGTGGTGTACTCAATAAATCGACCTGTCCTGTATCCAAATCAATTTGCACAATACCCAATCCGTTAGCAACTTTAGCCTGAGCCACCATTTGAGTTCCACTTAAATCTGGGAAAAATAATTTTTCCACTTCAAGAGTGTTGTTCAAAATATGCACTTCGCTCGGTATGCTACTACTTATTTTTTGAGTTGGTAAAGATGTAGGAAATACCTTGCCCGTGGGGGTAGGTTCCAAATATGCGGCATCAGGATTTGTTCTGAACGAACGAAATGGGGATGAGGCTAATAATCTCAGTTGCTCATTTCGGCTGATTATGAGTAACCCTAAAACCAGCAAACTCACTATTATCAAAACAATAGTTCTTCTTTGTAAAGTTTTCATCGCTATGTACCTCCTATTGATTTTAAGCAACGAAATTCCACACGAACGGAAACGGTTCAATATATCTCTATTATACCTCCAAAATAGTCGTTTCGACCGCCCAACGGC
>CAYXVS010000440.1:0-2772 GCA_964468735.1 uncultured Anaerolineales bacterium
CAACACAGCGGTAAAGCCGGGGAAGAAGCTCATTGCAAAGGTGATGAGGGTGAAGATGGTGCTGGCGAAAGCATAGGCCAGGGCGGTCTTGAGGACGAGTGGGTTGCTGAGATTTTCGGCGCCGGCGAAGGCGATCCAGATCATGATGAGCGACGCGCCGGTCGTGAGCGCGCCCATCTTATGATTGGAGAGTTTGTCCATATTCAGGGGCGTCGGGACGATGTCCTTCATCTTATGCCAGCTATAGAGCGCGAAGGCCGATTTTATGCCCGAAAGCGCCGTCTGCATAGCCCAGGGTGGCAGGGGGAGATCGGGCACGTCGTTGACGTGGGCGTAGAACCCGGCCATCTCCACCGGCGCGAAGCTGAAGGCGTCCACCTTCGGCGCGTGGGCGCGTTGGTATTCCCACGCCTGGGCCAGCGATCCCCCCAGACGCGAGCCGCCGCCCGGCTCACCCAACTCGGCGGCTTCGAGCAGGTAGGCGGAGAGGTTGTCGTATTTGCTCGCGGGCAGGTGGACGTCGTCGTAGGTCTGCTGGTCGAGGTCGTTTGGCGCGGGATCGAAGAGGTCGTCGCCATCCACTTTGCTGACCTTGTTGCGCCCATTGAGCCAGGCGGTGTAGAAGGTGAGCACGGTCGCCTGGAGATCGGCGGTGGTCAAATCGGGATAGTCGTCCGCCAGGCCATCGCGCACTGGCTCCAGGCTCTCGGTATCGTAGCGTTCCTGCATCAGGTGCAGAGTGTCCGCGACCGTCATCGGCTGCCAGTCGCGCGCTTCATATTCATAAGTGGTGAGCTTGACCGCGCGCTGCGTGGCGAGCGCGACGTTGTTCAAGTTCAGGTTGAAGTCGGCGGGGATCTCGGCGGACGCGCCCTCGCCCATCGCCCAGACGCCGATCTGCTCCTGCATCAGCGTCAGGAGCGAGGGATGGCTGTCGTGGCCGTACCCGTGCCGATCCAGGAAATCGCGCAGGCGGTGGTTGGTCTCGATCATGCCCTCATCGCGGTTGGCGTAGGTGACGGGAGCATCTTCGGCCACGTCGGCGGGATGCAGGCCCCAGGTGTGCAGTGGGTCGGCGTTGGGATCGGGGTTGGCAAAGCGGTCGATCACCTCGCCGAGCGTGGGCGTCTGGTAGCTCATAAAGGTCGCGCCGACGGCCAGCGCGGCCTGGAAGAGGGCGCGGTCGTCGTTGGGCGCTTGCGGGGCGCCCAAGATCGCGCTCTCGAACTCCCGCCCGATGCTGATCTGGAGGCCGGTGACGCGGAACGTATCGACGTAGGTGTTGAGCGGCACGGTTTCCACAATGATGTGGCGCCGGCGCCAGCCCGCTTCCCAGGCGAAGGGCGACCAGGTATCGTTCTGCATCTGGGCGATCCACACCAGGCGCGTCTCCTCCCAGCGGATCTCGTCCAGCTTTTCGGGTTCGTAGGCCACTTTGGCGGCGAAGGCCGTGATGCGCCCGCCGTCGTCCATCGGGAAGAGCGCGGCATAGAGAGTGTAGGCATACTCAGCGTCGTCCGCGTTTTCAAAGACGGTCACGCCATACTCGGCGGCCAACGCCTTGTCAGGCGCGACGTCGGTCTGGATCTCAAGCAGCGGTGTGAGCCGGAGATCCTCGGTGGAGTTGTCCAGGTCGCGGATTTGCCCTTGATCGTCATAGGGCCAATCCAGCGTCGAGAGGGAATAGCGCAAGTGATCGGGGTTCTGCGGCTGCACCTGGAGTTCGATGAACTGGTAGCCGTCAAACTCGCCGCTCTGTGTGTTGAGCGAGAAGCTTTCCACGTACTCGGTGTAGACGTAGGGGGTCAGATCGACGCCATCCGGCACGCCATCGCCGTCGCTGTCGTCGTCCCAGGGATTGGGCACGCCGTCGCCGTCGATGTCCCATTCGGGCGCTGCGCCGTAGGGTTCGGGCCACTCGTAGGCATCGAGCAGGCCGTCGTCGTTGGTGTCGGCCCTGAACGGATCGCCGTACCACATCTGCCCGCTGCCTGCCGGCCACTCGATGCCGTCCAACTCCAGCGTATCGGTGATCGCGTCACGGTCGCTGTCGGCGTGGGCGTAGTCGGTGCCCAGGCAATTCTCGTCGCGGTCGCTGATGCCATCGCCGTCGGTATCCGTGTTCGGGTCGCCGCTGCCGCAGTAGATGTCGGGATCACTGGTATTGGCGGATGAAGCGGCGCGAGGCAGGTCGAGGCGCTCATCCACCGGCGCTGGTTCGGGCGCCGATGGCGCGGCGGCCAGGGCGGGCTTGGTAGCGAGAGCGGCCGCAGCCGCCTCGAAGAAGCGCGCGACGCGCAGTGATTGCAAGAGAGGGGAGAAGATGGTCGACAGGATAACCAACGCGACAATGACGGCGTAGGTTGGGCGTCGGTAGCGGCGATAAAGCGCGACGAGCAAAGATGAGACAGACAGCAAAGCCAAAAAGAAGAGGAGATTTGGCTGAAGCAGGGCGGTGAAATCCACGCCTGGGCGGGGACTGCGCCCTGCCGCGCCCGGCGCGGTCGATCCAACGGAGGTCGTCTCCAAATGCCACATGCCGTCATCATCCTGCACGGGCTTCCCGACGGCGCGCACTTCGCCGTAGTCGGAGAAATCCATCACGATGTGGGCGCGTCCATCATACTCGCGGCTCACCTCTGGTTGCTCGATATTCAGCACCAGCCGGCGAGGCAGGCCCGCGTCATCGAGCCAGAGTTCGCCGCTGCCGGTGGTGTTCACCAAGGCGGGGGAGAGGCCCAACGCGATTTGGTCAGGGAGCGCGCCGCTGGC
>CAYXVS010000441.1:0-2772 GCA_964468735.1 uncultured Anaerolineales bacterium
ACGGCGGCGGCTCTCTTCCCGTACCTGGGCCTTCGTCCTGGGCGGATTCTGCGCGGGCCTCCTCTGGCCGCTCAAAAACCTGCTCCTCACCGGCAACCCTGTCTACCCCTTCGTCTTCGGCGGGCCGGAGTGGGACGCCGTGCGGATGGCCTGGTACAGCAATCAGGGCACCGGCATCTGGGGCGATGGGCGCGCCATCGCGCTCCTGCCGCTCGAATTGACGATGGGCATCCGCGATATGAACTTCTACGATGGCCGCACCGGCCCGCTCTGGCTCGTCCTGCTGCCGCTGGCGATTGCTTGGGTTTGGCGGCGCTTCCGCCTGGCCCGCCGCCCCGCAGAGCTATGGTCCTGGATCGCCGTACTCGCACTGAGCGGCGTGCATGCCGCCGGCTGGATCTGGGGCGTGCTGAACACGCAGAGCCTCTATCAGAGCCGCCTGCTGCTCCCGGCCTTGGCCGCCTTCGCCTGGATCGCGGCGGTGGCCCTACTCTCCGTGCGCCATTGGCGGATCGGGCCGGTCTCGCCCTACAACTTCATCAAACTGCTGACGGCCCTCATCCTACTGAGCAATTTGATCTACCAGGTGAGCGATGTCGTCGCGCAGCGGCCGTGGCGCTACCTGCTGGGCGTCGAGACGCGCGACGAGTATTTGGATCGCGAGCTGGGCATCCACTGGGACGCCATCGCCTTGGTCAACGAGCTGCCCGCCGACGCGCGGGTGCTCTTCCTGTGGGAGCCGCGCTCCTATCACGCCAAACCCTACGTCGATCCCGACGCGATTTTGGATCGCTGGCATCACCTCTATCAGACGGAGGGCAGCGCGGATGCCATCGCCCACGCGCTCTATCATGAATCGCAAATCTCTCACATTTTATTATATGATTATGGGATGCAGTTGGTGCGCGATGAGCGCGTCGAAGGCGCCAAGCCCACGCCCGCCGCGTGGGCAGCCTGGGACGACTTCGCCGATCGCTGGCTGCTCCCCCTCGAGGAGGCGCCTGGTTATGTGCTCTATACGTGGCGTGCCATCCCCACGCCCTGACGCTCCGCCGCCGCGCGCCTACCTGATCCTCTTGGGCGCGGCGCTGCTCGTGCGGATCACGACGGCGCTGCTGATCCCTGAGCCGGGCTATATGGACACGGCTTACTACACCGTGATGGGGCAGCGCATCGCCCAGGGCCGGGGCGCGACCGAGCCGTTCCTCTGGAATTACTTGGACGATCCTTCTGGATTGCCCGCCCCGGCCTTCGGCTATTGGATGCCCCTTCCTTCTATATTGGCCGCGCCCTTCTGGGCCATCGGCGGGAGCTTTTTCGCGGCGCAGATGCCCTTCGCGCTCTGCTCGGCGCTCTTAGTCGTGTTGGGCGCGCACATCGCGTGGCGGGCCACCGGGCGGATGCATGTGGTGTGGGGCGCGGGCGGATTGTTGATCTTCAGCGGCTATTTCTTTCCGATGTGGACGCTGCCGGAGACCTTCGCGCCTTTCGCGCTCTTGGGCGCTGTGGCTTTGTGGGCCGGGGGGGAGTATATTTATCCTCCCACAGAGGATTGGGAACAACGGCGGATAGCGTGGGCCGCTTTGATGGCCGGGGCCGCGACCTTGGCCTATCTCACCCGCTCCGACGGTCTGCTCCTGGTGGCGATGGCGCTTGCGCTGCCGCTCTTCCGCCGCGATGGCCGTAGTCTAGTCGTCTCGGCGCTGGTCGTGGCGCTGCTGTTGACGCCGTGGTTCCTCTACAACTTGGACGCGCGCGGCGCGCTGATGCCCACCGGCGGCACGCGCACGCTCTGGCTCACGGAGTACGATGATCACTACTGCTATCCGTGCGCGCTCTCGCCGCAGAGCTACTTGGCGTGGGGCTGGGGCAACATCCTGCGCTCGAAGTGGGAGGCGCTGGTGTGGAACGCCAAGACGCTGTTGGGCGTCCTGGGCTACGTGGTGTTGGCGCCGCTGGCCTTGATCGGCAGCTGGCGCTTGCGGGAGCGCCCGGCGTTTGTGCTGGCCGCGCTCTACCTGACCCTGCTCTTTAGCGCGATGACCTTCGCCTTCAGTTTCTCCGGGCCGCGCGGCGGCTTCTTCCACAGCGGCGGCGCGCTGCTGCCCTTCATCGTGACGGCGGGGCTGGTGGGCCTGAATCGCGGCATCATCTGGCTGGGGGGGCAGCGCAACTGGCACATCGCGCAGGCGCAGCGCGTCTTCACCGCCGGGCTGGTGGTCATCGCGCTGGGGATGAGCCTGGCGCTGGCAGCGCCCAAGTTAGCCGCCTGGCGTGATGCCAATGCGCCCTATCGCTGGGCTGCCGACTGGCTGGAGGTGTACACTCAAGAGCGGGCGCTGGACCCCGCGTGCCCCGTGCTCGTGGGGAATCCGCCGGGTTTCTGGTACGCCACGCACATCCCCGCGCTGGCCGTCCCCAACGAGGACGCGGCGACCGCTGCGGCTCTTGCGGAGCGCTACGGCGCGTGCTGGCTCCTCCTGAACGAAAATCGTCCCGCGCCGTTGGCGCCTCTTTACGAAAGCGGGGGGTGTATCGCGTGTAACATAGGGGAAACTTGCGATGAGGCCATCGACTGGACATTCGTTGCCTCATGGTCTGATGGTCACAAGCTTTACCGACTGTCGAGGTGAGGGGGATAAGTGCATCTCTTGTCATTTCGTGGTTTTATGGTAAAATCTCGATGAGTAGGAAATGGCCCGCTAGCTCAATTTGGCAGAGCAGTTGACTCTTAATCAATTGGTTACAGGTTCGAGTCCTGTGCGGGTCACT
>CAYXVS010000442.1:0-2769 GCA_964468735.1 uncultured Anaerolineales bacterium
CAAGGAGCGTGATACCATGTCCGACGGTGTGCAGTTCCAGGATTTCAACTTCAAACTGGCCGTCATCGAGCGCCTGATGTACCAGCGCGACCTGCTCACGCCGCGTTTCAATGTCTATGAGTTCGCCGCAGCCTACACAGCGCGGCAGATAGATATCGAAGAGGAGGGCTATGCCATCATCCCCGAAGTGCAGGCGTATTTCGAACAGCTCGCCATCCCGGTGGCGCTGCTGCCCCTCATCGAAGAGATCAATATGGACGGCGGCGACGAGATTTACGGGCAGCTCTGTCCCTTCTGGGATGGCGAGGATGACCTCTTTAACATCCAATCCGCTGAGGATGCCGCCTTGCTGCCCAATCTCAAGTCGGTAACGCTGTTTTACGCTGAGGACGAGGGCATTCTGGAGAAATTCAAGCAGCGGGGGATTGCGGCGAAATGGCTGTAGACGCCCCTGACGCTTTCAGACATCCCGACGGAACGCTGTGTCTGGAGGGGACAAGCTCGCTGCCGCCCGATTTCCAGCCATGCTGCGAGGTGTTCGCGGGACACACGGCAACCTGCGCACACGACCTCCGCTACGAGTGGTGGCGCAAATCCCGCCGGTGGGTCATCGCCATCGCGGAGTCCGCTGGCGGCGGCGGGATTATGATCAGGTATTGCCCGCATTGCGGAACGCCGCTCGTAGGCGACCAGCTTACCCAAGCTCAAGTGCGAGTGGACGTCGTCAGCGCAGCGGAGAAAGAGCGTCACTGGGGCGACGATCCGCCGCAATTCAATGAGATCGCGTTAACCGGCAACCGGGAAGGGCTGCGCTGGCTGGCGGGGCAAATTCTGCGCATAGCGAATGCCGAGCCGGGCATCCACACCCATCTCGACCGGGAAGCGCACGCGCCCGTGTATGACTCGGCAGAAGACTGGTGGTTGACCATCGCGCTCAAAGAAGAAGAGGAGGCTTGAGGATGCAAACACCCTGGCAACGCTTGACCCAATGGGCGGCGACCTGCCCGCTCGACATCACCTTCAACCCCGGCGCGACGGAGGCCGACATCGCTGCCGCTGCACCAGTAAGTCGGCTGCACTCAAGAGATCAAAGAGATGATCCCGCCTAACGCGCAATCCTTCTTGCTCCAGTTGCGGTCGCAACAACACCAGCAACTTGCGGGTCCCCAGTTTTGACTGGCGTTGCCGGATCATCCGCACCAAACTGAGGACTCGCGCGTCGCGCGCTGTTTCCCACGCTCGGCGTTGCCGTTCCTGATAATAGGCTTGGCGCGTGATCCCGATTGCCGTAACACATCCCGTTCCTGTTCCAGGCAGCGCAGTTGGTCGGCTTCATCCGGCGTCTGGATGTGTACGACTTCGTGGCGCAGCCCTTCGCGGCTATACTGCTTGACCCACGTTGTGACCGATCTCACACTACCGATCCCATACTTGCGGCAGAGATCAGAGGCCGTAGCGCCATCTTCATACTCTGCGACTACTTGCCGTTTGAAGCTTTCACTATACCGTTTATAAACCTTTCGAACTGTCATCTTTCACCTCCTGATATGAAGTATGTGAATTATACTGTAAATATATATCAGGACGTGACAGTACATCCGTGCGCGTCCCGTTTTTACCCTTTCCACTTGCCGAGTGCCACCTGCGCCCGCAAGGGGACAGCTTCGCGATGGATCTGGGTGAACAGTTCAAGTTTGACGTCTTCCCAGCCACCCTGGACGGATTCTACACCCTGGCCGGTCAGGGCCAGGCAAGCTACGCGCTGGCCTGGGACGCGCGCTTCCCCACGTTGGTGGACGCCGACAGCGACGGCCTGCGCAGTCAGGATAGCGGCGGCAACGATCCCGACGACGCCTACGCCGACACCGATGGCGATGGCCTCTCGGACTACTACGAGCTGCGCCACGGTCTGCCGGTGCAGGCCAGCGACGAGGATAACGACGGCCTGAGCGACTATGAGGAGGTGCGGTACGAGACCAACCCGCGCCTCTCAGATAGCGACGGCGACGGCCTGAGCGACGGGGAGGAAATCGCGGGCTGGGACTTTGTCTACGCCTTTGACGCCGATGATAATCCCCTGTACACCCATGTCACCTCCGACCCCAATGATCCCGACACCGACGGCGACGGCCTGACCGATAAGCAGGAGCAAGTCTACCACTTTAACCCGCGCGTCACGTCGCGCCCGGATGTGCTGACGCTGGACTCGGTCATCGATGACGCGGATGGCATCGTGGCGCCCGGCCAGGCCATCGTCTACACCGCGACGGTTGAGAACCAACTGCGCGACATCTACGCCCTGGGCCTGCTGGAGCTTGAGTTCCCCGCCTCCCAGGATCCCTATCCCGAACCGCAGGTCTACGAACTGGCGCCGCGCCAGGCGATGACGGTGAGCAACCAGACCGTCGTGGATGCCAACATCAGCGTCTCGGGCCAGATCAGCCTAACCCAGCGCGCCGGAGCCGAGTTGACCGATCTGCGGGGCGAGGCCGGCGACCGGGTGATGTGGCTCCCGCTGAACGAGGGCGCCGGAGCGACCCGCTTTGAGGATACGACGCTGGAGGGCAACCATGGCGCCTGTGTGGCGCCGTCCTGTCCCGATTCCAATGTGGCGGGCTACTTTGGCAAGGGGGCGCAGTTCGATAGCGTGGACGACTACATCATCATCCCCAGATCCAAGGCGATGGCGTAGGCGTGGCGCGAGCGCCTGCCGCCGCCGCGATGACCTCATCCAACACGGGGAGCAACACCTCGCGCCCGCGATCCATC
>CAYXVS010000443.1:0-2769 GCA_964468735.1 uncultured Anaerolineales bacterium
AACGAGAGCTTTGAATTGCACATCGAGGTGTACGACAAGCGGGACAAGAAATACTTCTCGGAGACGCGAAACCTGCATCACGGGCCGGCGGTGGCTAAATTTCTACACAGCCCGCGTATCCTCAAAATCTTTCGGCGTAATCTCCACTTCCCCGTCGAGCCGTTGGAGCGATTACACGAGGCGCGCGATCCGGCGGCGATGGCGGAGGCCGTGCGCTCGATTTTGCACTACCTGCGGGAGGTGAACCCGCACTTCCTGACCTATCGCCTGGGCTTCGAGGACGGCCTTGCGATAGAGAAGGGCCTGGCGGAACTGCTGAAATTACTCAAATGGGCCGCCGATTTCAAATTAGCGGTTCACCTCCAGCCTATCTGGCATCATTATGATCCAGTCTCCGGCGAAGTAGTCGTACAAATCGAGCAAGGATACTTCGATCACTGGATGTGAAGCGCGCTTGTCATTAGTGCAAAAACAACAGCCCCGGTGAATGCCGGGGCTGTTGTTTTGTAGGCTATAGGTGCAACGCACTTGCGTTATCTATAGAAGATTAAGTGCGTTGCACTTTGATGTTGTTTCTCTATTCCGGTGGCTGCAACGCATCGACCGGGCAGCGGCTGATGCAGAGGCCACATCGCGCGCACTTTTCGGCGCGGAGGTGGATTTTCTTGTCCTCCAGATAGAGCGCATCGTAGACGCAACTGGTCACGCACTTACCGCAGCCGATGCACCGCTCGACGATCAGGGTGGGGGGCGCGGTCATCTGGGGGATGGCGTGCTTGAGCGTCAGCCCTTGAATCTCGGCGATGCCAGCGTAGTCGTGCTTATCTAACCACTTTTCCAACTGGCGCGCAATCTTCCCGTAAACCGCAGGGCCGTGGGTGATGGCGGCGGTGCAGACCTGGACGGCGGTCGCGCCGGCCATCAGGTACTCCACCACATCGGCGCCGCTGGTGATGCCGCCCACGCCGATGACGGGAATCTCCACCACGCGCGCGATGTCGTAGACCATGCGCAGCGCAATCGGCTTGATCGCCGGGCCGGACATCCAGCCGTAGCCCTTGCCGCCCATCCATGGGCGCCCGCCGTGCTCGATATCGACGCCGAAGGCCGGGCCGAAGGAGTTGGTCGCGACGATGGCGTCCGCGCCGGCCTCCTGCGCTGCCATCGCAGCTTGTTGCGGATCGCGGAAGGGACTCATCTTGACCATCACGGGCACGTTGGCGCCCGCTTTGGCCGCGCGCACGGCGTCCTGCATCGGCTTGGGATCGTCGGCGATGTAGTGCGTGCTGAGTTCGATGGCGTCGGCGAACGGCGCGACCTGGGGCGCCAACTCCGCGATTTCGTCGGCGGTGTAGCCCAGCCCGATAATCATCGGCAGGCCGGCCTCCTGCGCGATGGCATACTCGCGATCCAGCCACTGCTCCGGCGGCAGCTCCGACCACAGCTCCGTGTTGAGGAAGTAGGTCTTGAAATCGGCCATATTGGGCGTAGGTACATCGGCGGCCTGCACCGAGATCGTTTTGGTGACCAGGGCCGAAGCGCCGCCCTCGGCGCAGGCCAGCAGCGCCGCGCCATCCCGCACCGGCGGCCCGGCGCCCGGCATAATGGGATGCGCAAGTTCTAGATGGAATAACTTGGTGGTGAGATCGGCCATAGTTTCCTCCGGTTTATGTAGTTCCAGGAATTAAAACTTCCCAAACCAGGTGCTTTTTCCTCAAAAAATCGCTTGTATTTGGGAGGTTTATTTTCTTGGAACGGCCTTATTGCGTCGCAAAGGTGTCGATCATCAGTTTGGGGTCGCCTAAGGGGTAGAGGATGGGGCAGGTGGCGCCGCGCTTGGTGTATTCTTTTACCTTAGCGACGGCCTCGTCGGGTGTGCCGGTGGCCGTGATGCGGAGCACCAGATCATCGGGTACGTGGATCATCGCCTTTTCGATCTGCTCCTTGGTGGCGGGCCAGCCCAGGGTGGATTGGATCTTCTTCACGGTGGCTTGTTCGACGCCGCTGGCCTTGGCGATGTGCGGCTGCTGCGCCAGGTATTGGGTGAGCAGCATCTTCGCGCCTCGGATGGCCTCGTCGTGATCCTCATGCACGGAGCAGACAATGAGCTGCGGGCGGTCGATGTCATCGATGGTGCGCCCGGCCTTGCGCGCGCCCTTCTCCAGTTGTTCCATCGCCATGTCATTGTACTCCGGCGGGACGCAGTAGTTGAGCACCGCGCCGTCGGCGATCTCGCCCGTTAGCGCCATCATCATAGGGCCGGTCGCGCCGATCATAATCTCGACGTTGCGCGGCTCTTTGCGCCCGTGAACCACGTCCAACTCGACGCCGTCGACGTGGTGGAATTCGCCATGGAAGGTGACGTTCTCCATATTGAGCAGCCGGCGCAGCACCTCGACGGTCTCGCGCATCGCGGTGAGCGGCTTGCGACGGTCGATGCCGACGTTCTTCGCCAGCGGGTCCCACCACGCGCCGATGCCGCAGATGATGCGGTCGGGCGCCAGATCGTCCAGCGTGAGGAAGGTCGCGGCCAGCAGGCCGATATTGCGCG
Source organism: uncultured Anaerolineales bacterium (assembly GCA_964468735.1). GTDB lineage: Bacteria > Chloroflexota > Anaerolineae > B4-G1 > SLSP01 > JAAAOZ01. Next base: position 2,552 of record CAYXVS010000443.1, read on the forward strand.
TCCAGTTGTTGATGACGCCGGAGCCGACCTTGATCTTCTTGGTCACGGCGGCGTAGGCGGCCATTGGGACGATGGCATCGCGTACCAGTCGGCTTTCGGCCTGCCAGACCGCCTCGAAGCCGCGCTCCTCGGCGTACTGCGCATAGTCCATCCCATCACGGATGGGGTGGGCATCTTGCAGATACAAGGCAACTCGTGGAATTTCGTTCTGTGGCATG
>CAYXVS010000444.1:0-2766 GCA_964468735.1 uncultured Anaerolineales bacterium
GAAAATCAAAGGCGGGGGCTGACCTAGCCCCCGCCGTGATGTGATGTGTGATAGCATCATGGTGTGACGGCACGATGACGCCGGATCATTTCTCTTTGAAACGCTCCTCCAGTCGCTCCAGCAGTTCAGCGGCTTCGACTAGCTTATCCAATGGATTCTCTTTTCCGGTGAAATAACGATAATCGCACGGCATAATATCTAAATCATCCACGAGCGTTAAATGATGCTTGCGCACGGTAGCAGGAGAGACATCGTAGAACGCTGCCAGATCATCGAGGTTCTCTTCCCGCAAATTAACTTTCATAACGGTGTAATCCAGGGCGGCGGCCCAAGCTTCTGGCTTAGGAATATGGAGCGGTTCTTCGCCCAGCGCGATGCGGAATTCCATCCACATCTGGATCGCCGCGCCAATAATCTCCAGCGGCATACTCTTGGCCGTCATCTTCTCGGTCAATGCGTTCTCGACGGGGTCCATACCGCTGCCGAAGAACTGCTCGATCCGCTCGGCGACGGGGGAATCGGGCGCCAGGCGAAGATAGTTGGCCAACGCCCGCAGGGCGCGGTCGAAATCCCCGGCCCGCGAGAGGGCCTGCGCCAGGTTCAAGTGGTAGTGCGTGTTGGCGGGATCGAATTTCAACGCCGCTTCGAACTTCTCAACGGCGGTATCCACTTCCCAGCGATTGTACGCCGCCATCCCTTTTTGATGTAGGGCCGTTGCTTTTTTACGATTTGCTGCACTTGGTTGAGCTGGGGTCATAGCTTTGCCTCCCTCCGTCCATGCCATGGGCTGGGTACACTTTCCCTATTATATCAGTTTCGGCTTACCTGCCAAGAGGAGGGGGGCGGTTTGGGACGATGTTAAGGTTGCCGGCATGTGGTATACTTGCTCTCGTAGCATATCAACCACAGGAGCGAATGATTATGACGCCTGAAGATCGAATCTTAGATCACCTGCACTCTTTGTACCCTGACGATGCGGAAGCTCTTTGGGAACGCTTGCAGGCGCGACTCGATGCTTTTCGGGCGGCGCATCCAGAGCTTCGGGCGATGATACCGCCCGAGGAACGGCTGACCGAGCGCGATGCGATTCTCATTACCTACGGGGATCAGATCACCGAGCCGGGGAGGCCGCCGTTGAGAACGTTGGCCGAGGTGTTGCTGAGGTACGCCGAGGGCCTCATCTCCGGCGTGCACATCCTGCCCTTCTTTCCCTATTCGTCGGATGATGGCTTTTCCGTCGTCGATTACACCACGGTCCATCCCGACTGGGGCGCTTGGGACGATGTGGAACGCATCGGCGCGCATTTCCGGCTGATGTTCGACCTTGTCGTCAACCACATCTCGCGCCAGAGCGACTGGTTCCAAGGCTTCTTAGCGGGTGATCCGCACTACGATGATTTCTTCATCACCGTGGAACCGGGCGCTGATCTCTCAGACGTGGTGCGCCCGCGCGCCAAGCCGCTGCTCACGCCGGTGGAGACGGCGGAGGGCGAGAAGTTGGTCTGGACGACCTTCAGCCCCGATCAGATCGACCTGAACTTCGCTAATCCAGAGGTGTTGCTGCGCATCATCGACGTGCTGTTGTGCTACGTGGATCACGGCGCGGAGATCATCCGCCTGGACGCTATCGCCTATCTCTGGAAGGAGATCGGCACAAGCTGCATCCATCTGGAGCAGACGCATCGCGTGGTGCAGCTCTTCCGCGCGCTCTTCGACCTCGTCGCGCCCAACGTGATGATCATCACCGAGACCAATGTGCCGCACGCGGAGAATATCTCCTACTTCGGCGATGGGACCAACGAGGCCCAGATGGTCTATCAATTCTCGCTGCCGCCGTTGGTGCTGCACGCTCTCGCGCGCGGCGACGCCGCGTATCTCACCGCGTGGGCCGCCGGGCTGACGGGCGACCTCCTCTCGCAGCAGACGACCTTCTACAACTTCCTGGCGTCGCACGATGGGGTGGGGGTGCGTCCCGTGGAGGGGATTCTGCCGCCCCAGGAGGTGAAGTGGTTGGCCGAACGGACCCAGGCCCACGGCGGTCACGTCTCCTATAAGACGAACGCCGACGGCTCGAAAAGCCCCTATGAGCTGAACATCTCCTATTTCGACGCCCTCTCCGATCCGCAGAGCGCGGAACCGCTGGAGGTTCAGGTGCGCCGCTTCATGGTCTCGCAGGCCATCATGCTGGCGCTGCGGGGCGTCCCCGCGATCTACGTCCACAGTCTATTCGGCTCGCGCAATTACCCGGCGGGCGTCGAGGCGACGGGGCGCTATCGTTCCATCAACCGGGAGAAATTCCGCCGCGCTGAGTTGGAGGCCGAACTGGCGGATCCGGACGACGTGCGGGCGCGCGTCTACACGGCGTATCGCCGGTTGCTCGCGGTGCGACGCGACCATCCCGCCTTCCATCCCGGGGGCGCGCAGCGCGTGCTGGACTTCGGGCCGGCGGTCTTCGCCCTGGCGCGTTCGGCGCCCGACGGCAGCGAGATGCTGCTCTGCGTGCATAACGTCACCGAGCAGGTGCAGGAGATTGCGCTTCCTTCCGACGTCATATCCACGCCGCTGCGAGACATTATCCGTGGTGGGGTTTACGATCGGGAGAGCGTGACGCTGGCGCCGTATCAGATCCTCTGGTTGCTGCGGGAATTCGAAGCAAATCGACAAGTCATTTAGCACGCAACCTCATGCATCTCAGACACCTTGGAATCGCTTCGTTTGCCCTGCTGCCGGAGACATTTTGACTTTCAACTTTTAACGTGTAACTTC
>CAYXVS010000445.1:0-2763 GCA_964468735.1 uncultured Anaerolineales bacterium
AGTTATCCAAGACGTATCAGCCGCAAGAACACGAAGAGGAATTGTACGAATGGTGGGAATCCCAGGGCTACTTCAAGCCGGAGACGATGATCGAGAAGGGGCTGGCCGATCCGGAGGGCGAGCGCTTTTGCATCACGATGCCGCCGCCCAACGTGACGGGCATCCTCCATTTGGGCCACGCGATCACCGCCGCGCTGGAGGATCTGATGACGCGCTATCATCGCATGCGCGGCTTCGAGACGCTCTTCCTGCCCGGCTCCGATCACGCGGGCATCGCGACGCAGAACGTGGTGGAGCGCGAGTTGGCGAAGGAGGGCCTCACCCGCCACGACATCGGGCGCGAGGCGTTCATCGAGCGCTGCTGGGAATGGAAGGAGACGACGCACGCGCGCATCACCGATCAGCACCGCAAATTGGGCATCTCGTGCGATTGGGAACGCGAGCGCTTCACGTTGGACGAGGGCCTGAGCCACGCGGTGCGCGTCGCCTTCCACACGCTCCACGAGCGCGGCCTCATCTATCGCGGCCCCTACATGGTGAATTGGTGCCCGCGCTGCGAATCCGCCATCTCCGATCTGGAGGTGATCCCCCACGAGCACGACAGCCATCTCTGGGTGATCCGCTACCCCATCCGCAACGAGGATTGGGATGGCCCGCAGGGCGAATGGGGCAGCCGCCAGTGGGCCGAGGGCGCCACCGAGTTCATCGAGATGGCGACGACGCGGCCGGAGACGATCCTGGGCGATACGGGCGTGGCCGTCAATCCCGACGATGAGCGCTGGCAAGAGTTGATCGGTAAGACCGCCGTGCTCCCGGCCATCGAGCGGGAGATTCCCATCGTGGCCGACGCGGCGGTGGAACCGGAGTTCGGCACCGGCGCGGTGAAGGTGACGCCGGCCCACGATCCGACCGACTACGAGATCGGTGAGCGCCATAACCTAGGCCGGGTCGATGTGATGACCGACACGGCCCAGATGAACGAGAAGGCCGGCCCCTACGCGGGCATGGATCGCTACGCCTGCCGCAAGGCCATCGTCGCGGATTTCAAGAAGGAAGGGCTGCTCCTGCGCATCGAGGAGTATCATCACACCGTGGGGCACTGCGAGCGCTGCGATACGATCATCGAGCCGCGCATCAGCACTCAATGGTTCGTGAAGACCAAGCCGCTGGCCGCCAAAGCAATGGAGGCCGTCCGATCCGGCGATATGCAGATTATCCCGGAGCGCTTCGAGAAGACCTTCTTCCACTGGATGGAGAACATCCGCGATTGGTGCATCAGCCGCCAGCTCTGGTGGGGCCACCGCATCCCCGTCTGGTACTGCGATGAGTGCGGCCACAAGTGGAGTCCCATCGCGGACCCGGCGACCTGCCCCGCCTGCGGCAGCAGTCACATCCACCAGGACCCCGACGTGTTGGACACCTGGTTCTCCTCCGGGCTGTGGCCCTTCTCGACGCTGGGCTGGCCCGACGAGAGCGCGCGCGATCTCCAGCGCTTCTTCCCCACCGATATGCGTGAGACCGGCTACGACATCCTCTTCTTCTGGGTGGCGCGCGAGACGATGCTCTCGCTGGAGCTGATGGAGCACGTGCCTTACGAGACCGTCTATCTTCACGGCCTGATCCGCAACGAGCACGGCAAGAAGATCAGCAAATCGATGCCCAACGCCTACAAGTACGACCCGCTCTACATCATCGACGAGTACGGCACCGACGCGCTGCGCTACACGCTGGTCACCTCCTCCTCGCCCGGCAACGACATGAACCTAGACCCCCGGCGGATCGAGGGAGCGCGCAACTTCGCCAACAAAATCTGGCAGGCCACGCGCTTTATTCTGATGAACCTCGAGGATGAAGCGACGTTCGAGCCGCTGGACTTGGACGAACTCGCCTCGGAGCGCCTCTTCTTGGAGGATCGCTGGATTCTCAGCCGCTTCCATCACCTGGCCGGCGCGGTCTTCGATCTGATGGAGCGCTGCCAATACGGCGAGGCCGGGCGCCAGATCCGCAACTTCCTGTGGGATGAGTTCTGCGATTGGTACATCGAGGCCACGAAGGTGCGCCTCTATGACGATGCGGCGGACAAAGCAGTGCCGCGCACGGTGTTGCTCACCGTGTTGGAGGCGTCGCTGCGCCTGCTCCATCCCTTTATGCCCTTCGTCACCGAGGCGATCTGGCAAGCGCTGCCGGGTTCGACCAAGCAGGGCGCGGCGCTCATCGTCGCGCCGTGGCCGCTGCAAAATCCCGCCCGTGTAGACGAGACGGCGGAGGCGATTATGACCACACTGATGGACGTGATCCGAGACATCCGCAACGTGCGCGCCGAGTACAACGTCCAGGCCGGGCGACGCATCGCGGCGACCATCGCGGCGGGCGACCTGGCCCCGATCTTCGGGGCGCGGCGGGCGCTGTTGTGCTCGCTGGCCCGATTAGATGACGACCAGCTTGATATTGTGCCCGCGACGGAGCCGCTGGACAAATCCGCCTCCACAGTGACCGGCGACATCGTCACCTACCTGCCGCTGGCCGGCATGGTCGATCTGGCGGCGGAGCGCGAGCGCCTGCAAAAGTCGCTGACCGAGCTACAGGAACGCATCGCCACCAGCGAGGAGCGCCTGGCCGGCCCCTTCGCCGAGAAAGCGCCGCCCCACATCGTCGAGCGCGAGCGCGACCGCCTCGCCGAGATGCAGAGCGAGGCCGCGCAAGTCCGCGAGCAGATCGAGCGGTTGAGCGAGTAAGCCTCACCACCACCCCCAACCCCTCCTC
>CAYXVS010000446.1:0-2761 GCA_964468735.1 uncultured Anaerolineales bacterium
GAGCACAATGAAATTTCAGCGTCATCCCGAAAATCCTATTCTTATCCCCAATTCTCTCAACGCTTGGGAAGCACTGAATGTCTTTAACTGCGGGGCCGTCTACCACCAGGGCCTCTTTCATCTCTTTTATCGAGCGCAGGGCTTGGACTACATCAGCCGCATCGGCTATGCTGTGAGTGAAGACGGCGTTCACTTTAATCGGCTTCAGAATCCGATCCTCACGCCCGGTGATGCGTGGGAGAGCTGGGGCGTCGAGGATCCCCGCGTGACCTATCTGGAGGATGAGGAGCGTTTTATTATGGCGTACACCGCTTACTCGCCCCGGGGCATCACGCCCATGTTCGCCGAAAGCACCAATCTTCTCACCTGGCGTCGGCTCGGCGCGCTGGTAAAGGGAGAGGATAACAAAGATCACGTTCTCTTCCCGCGCAAGATCAACGGGCGCTATGTCTCATTTCACCGGCGCCCCCCTTCCATTTGGATCGCCTACAGCGATGATCTGGAGCACTGGGGCGACTTCGCAGAGGTGATGGCCCCGCGACCCGAGAACTGGGACGCCAACCGCGTCGGCTCCGGCGGCGTGCCCATCGAGACGGAGCACGGCTGGCTCGTCATCTACCACGCCTACGACTTTGATCACGTTTATCGTCTCGGCGCCTGTCTGCTCGATCTAGAGGATCCCACGCGGGTGCTTGCGCGGCCCGAGCCTTTCCTCATCGAGCCGGAGGAGATGTGGGAGCTTAAGGGCGATGTTCCCAACGTCATCTTCTCATCGGCGAATCCTGTGGTGGAGGGCAGGGTCTACATCTACTACGGCGGGGCGGACCGACTGATTGGCCTGGCGACCGCCGACTTCGACGCGCTGCTCGCGTTCGTGCGGGAGGGATAGGTTTTCAAGGCAGAACAGAGGGGAAAATCACCCTCGCACCCCCAGAGACCCCGTTAGCCAAGTTCAAGGCAAACGAAGTTGGGGTTGATGCGTGCGCTAAATCGCTTGGCGTGAAATCTCGTGCCTCTCCAGTCCTTGGACCTGCTTCGTTTGCCCGGGCTGAGATCGGATAGACGATCCGAGTGGAGGTCAGCCTGATTGGCGCTGGGTATCTGTTTAGTTTTACGAACAGATCAAGGTGCAACGCACTTGAACTGAAGGAAAGGTGTCGCCTTGTGCAATATATACCTGGCGATAAATTCAAAAGTGCGTTGCACCTCACAAGCTGATAACGTTCGATAAAAAATAGCGCATTTCTCATTTTACATGGGAGATGCGCTATTTTTGACTGTGGCTTCTTGGGCAAACGAAGTGGTTTTGACTTTTCCCCCAAATTGACCTATCCTGTTTGGGTATCTTCCGCTTTCCTGGAGATCAGATACAAATGAGGTGACATGATGAAAGCCGTCTTTTACGAAGCATTCCAACAGCGCCCGTCCATTCGAACCGTTCCTGATCCCACGCCTGCGCCCCATGGCGTCGTCATCAGCGTTCGGGCTAATGGCATTTGCCGCAGCGATTGGCACGGCTGGATGGGCCATGATCCCGATATACAACTGCCCCACGTCCCCGGCCACGAACTGGCGGGCGTGGTCGAGGCGGTGGGCAAAGAGGTGACCTGCTGGCAGCCGGGCGACCGGGTGACGGCGCCGTTTGCCGTCGGCTGCGGGCGATGCCCGCAGTGCCTTTCTGGCCACCAGCACATCTGCGACGATTACTTCCAGCCGGGATTCACCGCCTGGGGGTCGTTCGCGGAGTACGTCGCTATCCCGCACGCGGATGTGAACCTCGTGCGCCTGCCCGAGGCCTTAGATTTCGTCGCGGCGGCTAGCCTGGGCTGCCGCTTCATCACCTCGTTCCGGGCGGTGGCGGTGCAGGGGCGCGCCGCGCCGGGAGAGTGGGTCGTCGTCCACGGCTGCGGTGGGGTGGGCCTCTCCGCCGTGATGATCGCCCGCGCGATGGGCGCCCACGTCATCGGCGTGGACATCAAAGACGAGACGCTGGCCTTCGCGCAGCGCATCGGGGCGGATCACGTCATCAACGCGCGCGAAGAAGCGCATCTGGTCGGGCGCATCCACGACCTCACCGGCGGGGGCGCGCACGTCTCATTAGATGCGCTGGGCAGCACGGAGACCTGTCGTAACTCGGTGTTGAGCCTGCGCAAGCGCGGGCGACACATCCAAGTGGGCCTCATGGTGGCGGATTACAAAGACGCGTCCCTCCCGATGAACCTCGTCATCGCCAAGGAGCTGGAGATCTTAGGCAGCCATGGGATGCCGGCCCATGCCTATCCGCCGATGTTGGAGATGATCCTCAGCGGGCGGTTAGATCCCAAGGCACTCATCCGCAAGACCGTCTCGCTGGAGGCGTCCATCGACGAGTTGGTGGGGATGGGCCAGTTCGCCCAAATCGGCGTCAGCGTCATCGACCGGTTTTGAGGTGCAGTTGGAACTGCTTCGTTTGCCCATAAAAATGGCTGTTTGCATAAGTTTTAGGATCGGTGTATAATTCTGAAAGCTCCGCAGGAACTTTAACCTCAAGTGACAAATATCTTATTGAGTATTTCAATAGGTAACTTGTAAACGGTTTCAGCCTTGGCACACATCAAATAGGCTTCACAGGTGTGCTTAACCTTCTGGATCTAAATATTGGTGATCTGTGATATCAGATCTGGCTCTTGGACCTTTTCCTGGACATAGTGTGGGATTTCGAAGCTGATCAGCGGGATAAATTGCTCTCGCGGCCTCAGAACGTGCTTCACCAAATTCGATG
>CAYXVS010000447.1:0-2757 GCA_964468735.1 uncultured Anaerolineales bacterium
TCACGCGGCTCAGATCACACAGAATCTCAATAAGGCATATCTTCCCACTTTTGGGGTTAAAAATCGTGAATCTAGGGAAGTAATCCCACTTCACACCCATTTTTTGAGCCTTGTGTGGGTTTTTGGCCCGACCGCGAACTTGGGTGATGTTGAGCTTCATTGGGGTCATCAGTCAAAATTCACCACCATCAGATCTTTATCCTTTGGAATTGCATCAGGCGTTCATTTGAGTTGCTTGCCTCGATAGTTTGATGTTTTACCTGATCACGTTTCGCACATTACCGCATTGATCATCTAGTCGTCGTTGAACAGCGCTGTTTATGCATCATCATCGTTGAACTTCCGGAGTCCGAAAGCAAATCGAGCAGAAAAAATCGCTCTTGGTGCCCCAGAGCGTGCTTAACCAAGCTGGGTCTTTTGGATTTCGCCGGACAACTCCCTAGATAGCCTTAGAAGCAGCGAAGATTTGCACGTTTGTGGGGATCACAGACCTTTTTTGCTTCGTTACTGGGTTGAGGATGGGGCTAGTACGATTGCCCCCGGCGAATTCCTGAAGAGCCACCAAGCTCAAGGCAAACGAGGTGGAGTTGATGTGCGGGTTAAACTATTTAGCGCACAACCTCATACACCTCAGCCTCCCTTAGAACTGCTTTGTTTGCCCTTTCCCTCAAACCCACAAGAAGCGCATCGCATCATGAAAAAGAATCATCTTATACCTAACGTGAACAAGCCATCACCGAAAAGATTCCTATTCGCCAAATTCTTGCTCATTGTATACGAATTTGACGGGTTAGGCCCTAAGTTATGAAATTCTCGTCAACCCAATGGCGGATTGTCAGTGCCCTCGCCCTGGTCCCGATCGTCATCGGGGCTGTCATCGTTGGCGAGATGGCATTCTCCCTATTGATTATCCTCGTGCTTTTTCAAGCTAGCCGTGAATACGGACAGATGTTGAAGCGCAATGGATATGATCTTTCCTTCTTATTGATGTGGGCCATCCTATTACCGTGGGTGGCGAGCGCCCGATGGCTGGATGAGCGATGGCTGGTGCCCGGATTGACCTGGCTACTTCTATTATCTATTTTGTGGATCCTCTACAAGCATGAAACGACCCCGGACTTATCTAATCCCATCGAGCAGTGGGCCTTGACCGTGGCCGGCAGCCTCTATTTGGGGATCGGCGGCGCGCATCTACTGCAACTGCGCGCGCTCCCCGATGGTCTGTGGTGGACATTGACCACGCTGTTCACTGTCTGGATTGCCGACACCGCCGCTTTTTACATCGGGCGCGCCTGGGGCAAGCACAAAGTCGCTCCCTCCTTGAGTCCCGGCAAGAGTTGGGAGGGGATCGCGGCGGGTGTTGTGAGCGGCCCCCTTGCTGGTATCGGATTGGCCGCCTTATGGCCGTCGATCGCCGCCCGTCCGACCACACCTACCATGTGGCAGGGGGCACTCTTGGGCGCTCTGCTCGCTCTCCTCACCCCCGCCGGCGATTTCTTCATCTCGTTGATCAAGCGTCAGGTCGGTGTGAAAGACACCAGCGACCTCATCCCTGGCCATGGCGGCGTCCTCGACCGCATCGATAGCATCATCTGGGCTGGCATCATCGCTTGGACCTTCGCGAGTTTGTGGGGATAGAATCAGATTCAATTAACGTCGATATTGGCCTCCCTTTGTTTATGATGGCAGGTGTGTATACAGAAGGAGTATGTACCTATGAAAAATAACTCTTTGCCGAGACTTGATAAAGATGAAGCTCTTAGGCAAAAGTTGCTAAAATTTTGCCGTATTGCCCCTGGTGATATATGGATTGATCCAGTCAATCAACATAAAGTTGGCTGTCTTGATGCCGCTAATGCATCAGAGATAAGTAAACTTATGGATGGAGAGTTGGCTAGTCTTGCAATTCAAGACCCTCCTTATAATCTTGTGGCTTTTAAAGAAAGAGATCTGAAAGAATATATCGATTGGTGTAAAAAATGGGTTGCTAATACTTGGGATATCTTGGGTAATGATAGCGCATTCTATGTTTGGTTAGGAGCAGACCAAAAGAATCAATTTCAGCCTCTCCCTGATTTTATGATCATGATGCGGGATACTGATTTTGAGGCGAGAAGTTTTTTAACTATGCGGAACCAACGTGGATATGGTACACAAAAAAATTGGATGGCAGTTCGTCAAGAGTTATTATATTATATTAAGGGTGAACCGTCATTTGAAGTACAGTACACTGATATCCCAAAGATATTGCGGGGATACTACAAGAAAGTTGGTGATCGGATGACGGAAAATATAGAACGTAGCAAGTCTAAAAATATTCGCCCGGGGAATGTTTGGGTCGATGTTCAACAGGTTTTTTATCGAATGGGAGAGAATGTATCCGGTTGCTATGCTCAAAAACCGTTAAAAAGTATTCAACGCATCATTGAGGCTAGCTCAAATATTGACGATTTGGTCGTCGATTTTTTCAGTCATTCGGGTACTTCCTTGATCGCTAGTGAATTACTTAATCGGCGGTGTTTTACAGTTGACATTGATCCTGTTTATTGTGAGATTACTATACGAAGGCTAGAACGTTTTAGGAAGTGGGGGGAACTGGGTTGGCAAAATGGAAATCCTTTTGAAAAAGAGCTAGGATGGCCATCTCCAGAGAAGTTGGAGAAGAAAGTGAAAGAGACCCAGGAACGAATCAGTCAACCTACGCTTTTTAGGAGGTGAATGTGGAGACACTTAGAGCTGAATTAGATGGGCTTATTG
>CAYXVS010000448.1:0-2755 GCA_964468735.1 uncultured Anaerolineales bacterium
GTTAGAGACATCAACCAGCGTTTCATAGTTTCCCTCCATTTGTGTGATGAGATGTATGTAATTAGATGGCTATGGGCCATCTCTTAGCGATGCACTGTAAACAAGGATAACTTGGCGTCAGAGCTTTGTCCATCCGAAAATTCCCCAATTCGATATGGGGAATTCCCTCCCTTGATTTAACCCTCATCTAACCCGGAGTTGCGCCACCATAAGGCCGCTTCTGTCCGTGAGGTCGCCCCCAGTGTGGTCAATATGCCGCTCACATATTTGCTGACCGTCTTTTCGGCAATGCCTAGGCGCTCCCCGATTTCACGGTTGCTCAGGCCTCGGGGGAGCAATCGCAACACCTCTTGCTCGCGAGGCGTCAAAGTCTCCCATACCGTCTGTACATTTTCGCGCCAGTTACGCGCGCGCCGGTATTGCGTTTGGGTAAATAACGTCTCCCCCCGCGCGGCCCGGCGGATGGCAGTTACTAATGCCTGTGACCGTTCGTTCTTGTCTATGTATCCGGCGGCGCCTGCGTCCAACAGTCGTGCCAGGTAATAGTCGCGGTCGTGCGCGGTCAGAATCAATACCGCGGTCTCTGGATGGTGGCGATAAGCCCATAGTGTGATGTCAGCCGGTGAAACGCCCGGCATAATCAAATCCAACACCGCGACATGGGGTTGCAATTGTGCGATCAACCGTCGCGCCTCACAACCATCTGTAGCTTCTCCTACCAAATCGATGTCCGGTGCGGCTTGCAATAATGTTCGCAGGCCCACACGGGTAACATCGTGATCGTCAGCAATGATGACTGTGATCGGTGATGTGACGCTTTCCATAAGTTTCCCCTCCCATGGGTCTCATTTTCAAAACATGCTTTTGATGTTGGATATTGGTGAAGAGGTTCGAGATTCGAGATTGGTACTTCAGTTTGGATGTGAAAGCCAAGTTTCTATTTGCACCGTGATTGTAACATAAAATATTATGAGGGGTACTGTAGGGAATTCGAAGCAGCTCGATGGGAGACTTATTTTCTTGGAACGGCCTAAATCACTTGGCGTGAAATCTCGTGCATCTCCAGCCCTTGGTACGGCTTCGTTTGCCCAATGTGGCGTCCTCGTGGCTGCTTCTAACTGTAACCGACTCGTAATGTCCCTTGTATCTCACTTCGCTTATGATGAAAGAAGAATGAAAACTTGTGTTCATGTTAGAAACAAGTAAAATGTTAAAAATCTCTTGGAAGTTGGAGGTTGGAAGATGGAGGGCAAGGTGGCAATCTACAACGTTAACGGACAGCAACTTCACGTGATCGAAGAGGGACAACCCAACCGCCAGGTCGCGCTGCTCATCCACGGCTGGTCCAGCTCGTGGTACGCGATGTCGCCGCTCCTCGGCCTGCTGGGCCAGCGATTTCGCGCCATCGCCGTGGATCTGCCCGGCTACGGCGAATCGCCGCGCCTCAAGCAGCGGACGACCATCCCCCAGTACGCCGATCTGCTGGCGGAGTTCATCGCCCAGGTGAGCGATGGGCCGGTCGTGCTGATCGGCCACTCGATGGGCGGGATGACAAGCGTGACGTTGGCGCTGCGCCACCCGATCCTGGTGGAGCGGATGGTGCTCCTCGGGCCGACGATCACGGGCAAGCTCTCCACCTACATTAATATGGTCGTCTCGCCCATCACCGTGATGGAGCGCTTTGGGTTGGGCGATTTCATCGTCTCGGCGGTCGAGCGGGCCTTCGTTGGGATCAGCGACCGCTTTATGCGCCCGGCCTCCTTCGCGGAGCGGACGGGCATCACTCAAGCCGATTACAAGCGCATCCGCGATGACGCTCGACGTCCCGGCCAGGGGCGCGTGCGGGCGGAGTGCTTTATCGCGATGCGGGATAACGACCTCAGCGGCCAACTGCACAACGTCGAGCAGCCGGCGCTGGTGATCTGGGGCGCGGAGGATAACACCGTCCCCCTGCGCGACGCAGGCGTGGTGGCGGATGAGTGGCCGGAGGCCGATCTCCGCATCCTGCCCAAGGCGGGGCACTGGCCCCAGTTCGAGGCGACGGAGACGACGCGCCGCTTGGTTGCCGCCTATTTAGGCCTGCCCCTCTCCAGCGAGAAGATCCACGCGGCCGTCGGCGATGAGGAGCTGATGCAGATTCGCGAGATCGCACAATTCCTGGCCCACTCCGACATCGGCAACGACCTCAATATGGCCCAGCGCAGCCGATTGGCGGCGCAGGGCGAGCCGCGCACCTTCGCGCCGGGGGAGGTCATCGTCTGCGAGGATGATGTGGGCAGCGAGTTCTACATTGTTCACAGCGGCATCGTCGAAGTGTGGAGCGACCCGGATCAGCCCGGCGCTAAGGATCATCACGAATCCCGGCACGTCACCGACCTCAAACCCGGCACCATCACCGGCGAAATCGCGATGTTTGACGAGGGGTTGCGCAGCGCCGATCTCATCGCGGGGGAGGATGGCGCGACGGTGTTGGCCTTCCCGCGCGAGCGCATTCTCGCCCTCTGCGAGGATGACGCGGTCTTGGGCACCCAACTGCTCTGGAACATCAGCACCGCGATGACCCACCGCGTGCGCTTCATTCTCTGGCAATTGCAGCGCGCCCAACGTCGATTAGATGCGGATCGCGCTGCGTTGAAGCGGGGAAACTATGTGAGCCGTTGATTCCCCAGATTCTCCACGTCATAGACCCGACAGGTTCTCGAAACCTGTTGGGTCTTTTGCATTTGACCCTTGTTCAAGCTCTGTTACACTGGAG
>CAYXVS010000449.1:0-2755 GCA_964468735.1 uncultured Anaerolineales bacterium
CGTCGCGCATCAAGGCTCCTACGGTGACATGATTGACCTGGGCAAGACGAATGAGAATACCGAGACGACTCCCGAGGGTATGATGTTGTTCGACGATGTGGCCTTCCAGGTTCCCAGCGTGGACGATCTGTGGGTGGATGCCGAAAATGGCAGCGATGACAACGATGGCCTGACGCCCGGCACGGCCTTGGCCACCATCCAGCGGGCGGCCAACCTGGCCGGCCCGGGCGCCACCGTCCATATTCTGCCCGGCATCTACCGCGAGACGGTCTATCCGGCGATGAGCGGCAGTGCGGCCGCATCGGCGCATTACGTGGCCGAAAACGGCCCGGGAACGGCGGTCATTCGTGGCTCGGACCCCGCCGCCTCTCTCACCTGGACGCAGCTGACGACGAACACCATCGGCCTGCCGCCGGGCGTCGATCCGACGAACGTCTACTACGCCGACCTTACAGATTGGGATCTGGACGGCCCGCCGCGCTTTATCGTTGAGGCCGCCGATCCTTCCCAGACCTTGCAGATCCTGGCGCGTCTCCCCCTGGCGCGCGAGCCTGATTGGCAGGTGACCACCGAATGGAAGACGCACGCATTCTGGTGGGCCGCCGATGGGGGATCGGACGTGGCCGGATGCACGCCCACGCCCAGCGATCCCAACTGCGACCGCGACGCACGCTCCGCAACTCAGCTCACGGACCAGACGAACGACGCCGAGCCGGCGGACGTCGAGCCGGGCAATCTGACCACGCTGGACGACCTGAGCGGCGGCACGCTGATAGCCATCGACACCTATCAGGGCCACTACGTCTATCGGCGCACCATCACGGCCCACGATGCCGCCAATGGCCGCATCACCGTTGATCGCGCCTGTGAGCACGACAGCGGCTCCGGCGCCCCCGGCCTGGGATGGGGCAGCAAATACTACATCGAGAACCGGCCCTCGCTGATAGATACCGCCGGCGAGTGGTGGTACGACGAGGATAGCGGGCGTCTCTACCTCTGGCCGCCCACGCCAGGCGATCCAGGCGAGCAACATATTGAAATTTCGCGGCGCGATCACGGGTTCAGGTTACAGAACCGCTCCTACATCACGGTCGAAGGGCTGATCATCGAGATCCTCAACGACAGCGGAATCTATTTGAACAACTGGACCACCCACAAGGCCTACAGTAACACAGTGCGCAACGTCACCCTGCGCTACGCCAATCGCGGCGTTCACATCGAGCAAGCGGTGCGCACCAATACACCGCCCGCCAACGTGATCGACAGCTTCACATTGGAGAGTTCGGAGATCGCGCACATGGATACCGTCGCCATCCGCCTGATCGATTGGTGGGAGGACGGCGCGGCGGCCGATGCCTTCACCCGCCCCGGCGTGCGCAACACCATCATCCGCAACAACGAGATGCACCACCTGGGCTTCCGCACCGATGGCGATAACGCCGTCGGCATGTCGTTCACCCACGCCCACCAACTGCGCTTCGAGGGCAACCACGTGCATCACGTGGCCCACAACGGCGTGCAGATCTCCAAGTCCGTCATCCAATCGCCTGAGAGCTATGATTTCTCACCCGATGAGATCAAAACGGGTGAGATTTTGATCCAGGACAACATCTTCGAAAAGGCGTGCCAGCTCACCACCGACTGCGCCGGGCTGAAGTTCTGGGGATCGGCGCCGGATAGCCACGTCTTCCGCGACGTGCTGGTCACGGGCAACGTCTTTCGCAATACCTATGGCTGGACCTACGTCTCCGAGAAGCGCGGGCTTTGGCCCGGCGGCACGGGCAGCCCGGTGCGCGGGATGGGCGGCTTTGGCCTGTACGTCGATCACGCCAGCGGCATCCACGCCTACCGCAACGTGGCCTACAACAACGCCTACACAGGATACATGTTCTCCGGCAGATGGCGCGATGGGGCGATGATCTACGCCAACAACGTGGCGGCCAATTCATTCTACGGCTTCATCCTCGGCTCCCGCTACGATACCCACGGCAGCGTCGATACGCGCGTGCTCAATAACATCGCCATCAACAATGAGGCGGCCGGCCTGACAGTCGGCTACGCCGAGGGCCGAACCCAGAATATGACCATCGATCACAACCTGTATCATCTCAACGGCTGGGGTGGATTCTGGGAGGCCGGCCCGATGATCGTCCGCCAGGGCGACACCGAGGGCAACTTCTCGTGGGAGCCGCAGCAGACGCTGGCCGAGGTGCAGGCGAACACCCCGTGGGAGAATCACGGCGTGGCCGGCGATCCGACGTTTAGGGCGTATGACCTCGCCGATCGCGATATGCATGATGGCTCCTGGCCCGATTTTCACCTCACCTCTGGGAGCACGAACGCCATAGATCGGGGCACGGCCCAGGCGCCCGCCGCGATCGCGACGCTGCTGGACGCTTTTGATGTGGATGACGCCACGTGGGGGCCGGCGCTGGACATCGGGCGCTACGAGGCCGGATTTACCGTGGTCGCCACGCCCGTATCCCAGACCATAGATGCCGGCGGCACAGCTCCCTACGCCCTGCACATCTCTCCCTCCGATGTACCGCACACCGTCACGTTGACCCTGGCCAGCCCGCCCGCCGGTCTCTCCACCAGCCTCAGCTCCGACGTCATCGCGGCCGGCGACGTCGTCACGCTCACCATCACCCACGATGGCACCTCGACAGGCGTGGGGACATGGCACACGCTTCCCATCACCGGCGCCGGCGGCGGCTTCACGCGCAAGACGGAGGTTGATCTGTTGGTGAGCGGC
>CAYXVS010000450.1:0-2750 GCA_964468735.1 uncultured Anaerolineales bacterium
TTTGTATTTTGAAATTCTGAAGAAGTGCGTTGCACCTGATTGCTATAAAAATCAAAAAGCCCCCTGGTTGAGATTTGAGACCAGGGGGCCACAAATCCGCCGTTGCGATTACGGCGTCCTTTTCTCCACTTCCCTTACGATAAAGGGCGCGCGCGGCAACGTCGTCAACGTCTCCGCGCCCTCCAGGGTGACGACGACGTCATCCTCGATGCGCACGCCGCCCAGTTCCGGCAGATAGATGCCCGGCTCGACCGTGAAGGTCATCCCCGGCGCGAGCGCTCGGTCGTTGCCGGCCACGATGTACGGCGATTCGTGCGCCTCCAGTCCGATCCCGTGGCCGGTGCGGTGCATAAAGTGCGGGCCATAGCCGGCCTCTTGGATCACGGCGCGGGCCGCCGCGTCGATGTCCTGAGCCGCGACGCCCGGCTCGACGGCTGCGCGTCCCGCCTCGTTGGCGCGCAGTACAATCTCGTGGATCTCGCGCATCTGGCCGCGCGGCTCGCCCAGCACGACCATCCGCGTGATGTCGGAGGCATAGCCATCGGCGTAGGCGCCCCAATCCACCACGATCCAATCCCCGGCCTCGAAGGGCCGCTCCCCCGGCACGGCGTGGGGGAGGCCGCCATTCGGCCCGCCCGCGACAATCGGCTCGAAGGCCAAGGACTCGCCGCCGTGGGTGAGAATCGAGGCCACCAGCCGCGCCGCCGCCTCGTGCTCGGTCATGCCCACGCGGAGTTGGGGCAGCCACGCCATGAACGCCTCCTCGGCCCTGGCGACGGCCTTGCGCATCCTGGCGAGTTCATCCGCCGATTTGATCATCCGCAGGCCGGCTATGATCTCATCGACGGGGGTGAGCATCACGTTGGTGGCGTGCTGCTCCAGCAGGCGCGCCTCCAGCACGCGCATCCGCAACGCCTCGACGCCCACGCGCTTCCCGCTCAGTGAGAGCGCATCGCAGGCCGCTTTGTATGCAGGATGATGGCCCATCTCGTCGTCATAGGCGAAGACGCGGTAGCCGGCCCGTTCCGCCTTCTCGGCCTCCAGCGCGGGCAGCACGAACGCCGGCTCGCCCGCCGCCTCATCCACGGGGAAGAGCGCCATAATGGGTCGCTCGCCAAAGTAGAACGATAGGCCGGTCAAATACCCGAGATTCGGCCCCGGCATCAGCGCCAGGGCGTCGCCGCCTTGGGCCTTGACCTGTGTTAGCACCGCCTCGATACGCTTGGTTCTCATAGGGTCTCCTGTTTCATTGTGGGAATGATTGTGTTTGCTCTCCGACGCCTTCTAACACCTTGTGGTACAAGCCCTTCTCAATCCAAAAGCCACCGTGATGCAAGAGTTTATCTAATTCGGGCTTAAGTAATTCAATGTAGCCTTCTTGTTTGGCTCGAATAAGAAGCCCGATGACGCCCGTTTTCGACAGTTTGTACAAGTCCGCTATCGCTCGCGCATCTGTCTCATCTAATAGCACCAAATCCGCCTCTTGCTCAATAGCTATCGCGATCACCTCGGCTTCGCCGTCATCTAAATCCCGCTTCAGCAATCGTAATAATGCTACATCGGTGGCCTCTGCTATGTCAATCCATCCGGCTCGATGGGCTTGCTCAACCTCTAATGCACCCGCTCTGCCTTGCCCCTCTTCGACTACTTCTCTCCAGACAGCGGGAGGTATAGTAACTTGATCAAAGAACTCTATCAATAGGTCGAGTCGATTGATTGATGCTAAATGGATTAATGTTGAGGTATCACTGATGATCAAGGCCATATTGAAGGTCTTCTTCCAGATTCGCTTCAGTATAATGACGTGGAATCTTGCGTTGTCCTAGTAGTTCCTCGAATTCCCAGCGGGTCATTTGTGCCAAGAGCCGAGCTTTTCCTAATGGCAGAACACCTCTTTGATACAAGGCTATAGCCAGTTCTTTACGGAATTCAGTTTCCATCTCCTGAGCTGGTAATTTGGTACCTTCCAGGACAACAGACGGGATATTCAATGTTAATCCTGTTGTTTCTGTCATTTTTCCTTTACCTTTCCATTAACTATCTCGGATGTGGTAAAATAAGGCCAACACGCAAACAAGTAAAAGGAGGAGCAACGTCTATATGATCATCACGCTGCCGATTGGCATTCTACAATCGAATTGTTGTCTTGTCTATGATAAAACGACGCGCGATGGCGCTATTGTCGATCCGGGCGGGGATACGGCGCCGTTGATGAAGGAAATTGAGGAGCGCGAGATTGAGGTGCGCTATATCATCAACACCCACGGGCACTTCGATCACATCGCGGCCAACGGGGCGCTTCAATCACTCGACGCGCCGCTGGCCCTCCATCCCGCCGATCGTGATCTGCTGGCGGAAGGCGGCGGCGCGTCGTGGTTCGATGTCGCGTATGTCCCCTCTCCACCCCCAGACATCGATCTGCGCGATGGGCAGGTCTTGACGGTGGGGGAGCTGCACCTGCACGTCGTCCATACGCCGGGGCACACGCCGGGCAGCATCTGCCTTTACATCCCGGAGGATGCGGCGCTCATCACCGGGGACACACTCTTCGCGGGCAGCGTCGGGCGCACAGATCTACCGCAGGGCAATCCCCGCGCCCTGACCGAGAGCCTGAAAAAGCTGCTGGCGTTGGATTATCCGCCGGAGACTAAAATCTACCCCGGTCATGGCCCCACTACCACGTTGGCCCGCGAGCGGCGACGGAATCCATGGCTCAAGCGTCTTGGGGCTTCCGGTTCAGGGGATTAGGC
>CAYXVS010000451.1:0-1593 GCA_964468735.1 uncultured Anaerolineales bacterium
CCTCAGAGCTTTCCACAAATGGATGAGGATGCGGCTGGAAATTTATCATTCGCAATTCATCATTCCAAATTCGCAATTTATACAAGGAGACGAAAATGTTTAAAGTTTACGAGACAGTCGAAGAAGCGCAGGAGATTTTACAGCGCCGCCAGATGTTGACGGTGGCGGATGTGCCGGACGTGGTGTTGGCGGGGATCGAGCGGGTTTTTGGCGAGCCGCTGACGCCGGAGGCGGCGGTGGCGCGGTTGTTGGCCGAGGTGCGCGAGCGCGGGGATGCGGCCCTGCGCGATTGGACGGCCCGCATCGATGGGCTGACGGTGGACGCCTTGGAAGTTCCGCCGACCGAATGGAAAGACGCCTACGACGCGCTCGAACCTGCGTTACGCGACGCGCTGGAGTTTGCCGCCGAGCGCATCCGCGATTTCCACGCCCGGCAGCCCATCCCCGATTGGACGACGACCGAGATGGGCGGCGAGGTCGGCCAGCGCTTCACGCCCATCGAGCGGGCGGGCGTCTACGTGCCGGGCGGCGCCGCGCCGCTGCCCTCCTCCCTGCTGATGACGGCCATCCCCGCGCAGGTCGCCGGCGTCGATGAAATCATCATCTGCACGCCGCCGGGCCGGCCCGATGGCGCGGTCGATCCCACCATTTTGGCAGCGGCCCATATCGTCGGCGTGGATCGGCTCTTCCGCGTGGGCGGAGCGCTCGCTGTTGCGGCGCTGGCCTTCGGCACGGGCAGCATCCCGCGCGTCGACAAGATCGTGGGCGCGGGCGGGCTGTTCACCACCATCGCCAAACGCCAGGTCTACGGGATCGTGGGCCTCGATGGGCTGGCCGGCCCCACGGAGACGATGGTCATCGCCGACGCGGAGGCGAATCCCGCCTGGGTGGCCGCCGATCTGCTGGCGCAGGCCGAGCACGACGTGTTGGCAACCGCCATCCTGCTCACGCCCTCGCGCGCGCTGGCCGAGGCGGTGCAGGCCGAAGTGGAACGACAAATCGCCTCGCTCTCGCGCAGCGAGGTGCTGGCGACGTCACTGGCGGGCCAGGGTGGCATCGTGCTCACGCCGGACTTGGCGACGGCCGCCCGCGTGGCCGATACATTCGCGGCCGAGCACCTCTGCCTCGCCGTGCGCGATCCCCAGGCGCTGATGGCGCAGATCCGCAACGCCGGGGGCTTTTTCTTGGGCGAGCACTCCTGCGAGGTGCTGGGCGATTACGTCGCCGGGCCGAGCCACATCATGCCGACGGGCGGCACCGCGCGCTTCGCCGCGCCGGTCAATGTGCTGGATTTCGTCAAGCTCAGCAGCATCATCGCTTTAGATGACGCCACCGCGCAGCAGATCGCGCCCGTGGCCGCGCGCATCGCCCGCGCCGAATCGCTCACCGCGCACGCCGCCGCCGCTGATTATCGCATCCCAGATGACGAATCGAATGGATAATCTTGTACGGGCGAGTAAGGGCGATGAGTAAGGTCGAGGCAATCCCAGTTCCGTCTATCAATGCAAAGAGAATTTTGAATCCTGATTATTTTCTGTTACGTAACGTATGGGGAGGATTGCCTCGACCCAACGCCCAATCGCCCCAACGGAG
>CAYXVS010000451.1:1693-2750 GCA_964468735.1 uncultured Anaerolineales bacterium
ATCAGGCAAGATATCGCAGCGCTCGATCCCTACACGCCGGGGATTTACTACACGGAATTGGCGGCGCGATTGGGCCGCGCGCCCGAGAAGATCATCAAATTGGACGCGAACGAGAATCCCTACGGGCCGCCGCCCGCCGCGTTGAGGGCGCTGGCCGAGCTGACCACGCCCCATCGCTATCCCGATCCGGCGTATCGCGAGCTGCGGGGCGCGCTGGCCGATTTCACGGGCGCGCCCGTCGAGCAGATCTTGGCCGGGGCCGGCTCCGATGAGTTGCTGGCGCTCACGACGCATCTGCTGCTTGAACCCGGCGACGCGGTGATCACCTGCCCGCCGACCTTCGAGATGTACGGGTTCTTCGCGCGGATGGCCGGCGCGCGCGTGATCGAGGCGCCGCGCAAGGCGGATCTCACGTTGGATCTCGCGGCGGTCGCGGCGGCGGTGATCGAACATCGGCCCAAGCTGTGCTTTATCTGCGCGCCGAACAATCCCACCGGCGATACGATCACGGCGGCGGCGTTGGCGCGCCTGCTGGCGCTGCCGTGCATCCTCCTACTCGATGAGGCCTACATCGAGTTCGCGGCGCACGCCAGTCGCATCGATTGGGCGCCGGCCCACGAGAACCTCATCGTGCTGCGGACGTTCAGCAAGTGGGGGGGATTGGCCGGGCTGCGCGCGGGCTACGGCGCCTTCCCAGCGGCGCTGATGCCGCACTTGTGGAAGATCAAGGAGCCGTACGCGGTCAGCGCAGCGGCGGAGGCGGCCGCGCGCGCCGCGTTGGAGGACGTGGCGACGCTCAACGCCCGGCGGGATACGTTGGTCGCGGAGCGGGCGCGCCTGACGGCGGCCTTGGGGGAGCTACCCTGGCTCGATCCCACCCCCTCGCAGGCGAACTTCGTGCTCTGCCGCGTGGTTGGGCGCGATCCCACCGCGCTGCGGGCGGCGTTGGAGGCGCAGGGGATGTTGTTGCGCTGGTACGCCAAGCCATCGATGGCGGGGCTGGTGCGCATCACGGTGGGCACGCCGGAACAGAACACGGCGCTGATCGCGGCATTGG
>CAYXVS010000452.1:0-2745 GCA_964468735.1 uncultured Anaerolineales bacterium
TTGCCATCGACGGCGGGGGTCGGCAGGCCGAAGGCCAAGCTGGCAATCGCGCCCGCTGTGTATGGCCCGATACCCGGTAGCGCCTCCAGCGCATCGATGTCGGCGGGCAATTCGCCCCCGTGCTCCGCGATGACTAACTGCGCTGCCCGATGCAGCGCCCGCGCCCGGCGATAGTACCCCAGCCCCTCCCAGAGCTTGAGCACCTCGCCCTGCGTCGCACCGGCCAACGCTTCGATAGTGGGGAAGCGTTCCAAAAAGCGGGGATAGTAATCCGCCGCCGTCGCGACCTGGGTCTGTTGGAGCATGACCTCGGCGACCCAGATGCGGTAGGGTGTGCGCGCCGTGCGCCACGGCAGATCGCGCGCGTTTTCGGCAAACCAGGCCAGCAACGCGGCCTGCGCCTTGGCGCGGCGCGCGCGGAGGAAGGCGCGCTGATCGGCGGTCAGGAGCATCTCAGAAACAGCGAGGGATTAATCTTCTTCTTCGGCGGGCGCTTCGGGGAACGGGTTTGCATGGTGCACCCAGACCCACGTGCCGGGATCGGCGTCATCGCTGTAGACGATGCGCGCATCTTCCGGGGTGTAGGGCGTCGTCCATTGGAAGAGCCACTTCGCGTCGGAGATGGTCAGATTGACGCAGCCGTGGCTCCGGGGGAAGCCAAAGGAATCGTGCCAGTAGGCCGCGTGGATCGCATAGGCGCCGTTGAAGTACTGCGTCCATTCGACGTTTTCCAGATAGTACCAGGCCGGACTATCGGGCGTGACCTCTTTGTTGGACATCGGCGTGGAGGGCAGCTTGCCCCAGATGCGCGACAATCCCTCCGGCGTCCAGTTGCCCGCCCCGCGCCCCGAGGAGATCAGCGTCGCGAAGACCATCCGGTCGCCCTCGTAGGCCGTCAGCGTCTCCTCGAAGGTATCGACCTCGATCCACTTCTCGTCCGGCTCTACCCCTTCGGGGCGCGGATCTACATCTATGCGCGAGACGTACTGCTGCTCGATCCACTGATCGGGGCCGATCATATACCAGAGCTGATCGCCCATCATCTGCTGCCCGAAGATCGTCACCCGGTCGTAGCGGGGCAGCGTGACCTCGGCGCCGGGCGCTTCACCGGGCAGCGCCGAGGGGTTGACGTGGCGATTGATCCACGCGAAAGGATACGCCGGCTGCTGATTGAGCCGCACGCCGCGAAAGCGCGAGGGCCGGGTGATGGCGATGTGATCGGCGTGGACGAACTCGTTGGGGTTGATCTCGTACCACGTCTCGCCCTCGTATTCGACCGTGCCCATCACGCTGACCCAATTATCGCCGGCCAGAAAATCGCGCACCGGCGGCAGGCCGGCGGCGGCCTCTTCGGGATGCTTGTAGGAAGAGGCGGGCAGCGGGCGGATGTAGGCGAAGGTGTAGGGCGTGATCGCGTCGTCGGGCGTCTCCATCTCTTCGATATCCAACGCCGGCAGGGGATGGGGCAGGCGAGCGCGCAGATATTCGATATGCGTCGCGCGCGCGCCGGGGCTGTAATCCGGGCAGAGATTGGGATAGCGCTGGGTGATATTTTGCGGGCAGATGTAATTTATCTTCGCTGAGGTGAGGAAGAGATCCGGCCCAGGATTAAGTGATGACGCCGCCCAGGCCGCCGTTGGACTCGCCAAGAGTGCGAATAATAATATGACAATGATTGCTTTCCAGTACCGGAACATCGCGCCTCCCTTTTGTTACTTCTTTGACCCGCTGCCCATTATACCACAAAAATTTTCCGGGGTTTGCGAGGTTTCAGAGTCCAAAAACGAACGGACGGAACTAAACGGATACCCAAACCGTTCGGCTACTTTGTGGCTTTCCCCCAGCGCGCGCGTTCGCGCAACACCTCTGCGATTTTGCCCTCCACCTCTTCTACGGTGGGGACTTTTCCCCCAACTAAGAATTGACCGCCGACGAAGCTCAGTGGCACCCCGCCGCCGCCTTTGTTGACATTGGTCTTGAGCGCCGCGCACGGCTCTTCTTGCCAGGGGACGCCGCGCTCGAAGATGAGCAGGCGCGCCTCATCGGGGTGGCGTCGCACGACCTCTTCCATCACGGCGATCAATTTTCGGCACTTGCGCGTCGGCGGCCGGGCGATGAAGATCTCAAGGCGTAGTTTCTCATTCATGCGGGGCGCCCTCTTCGTGGTTTCCCGCGTTGCGATCAGCACGACGGGGGGCTTTCACCGCCATGCCGAGCCTGTCCCCCAGGGCTAAAAGCCGGGACGCCAACTTTGTGGCCGATTCCAAGGCTTCGTCATCCTCCTGAATCTCCTCTGACTGGAAGGCGATGCCCGAAACACCCCGGTTGGCAATGAGCATTTCGTGTTTCAGAAAGAATGCGTTCATGGCCGTGATCGCGCTCTCGGCGCCGTATCTGCGCCCGACAACCACCGCTGCCCCGATTTTATTGGTCAACGCCCCCTTGATCGCCCAGGTGCGGTCCATAAAGGCTTTCAGTTGCGCGGTGACGTTGTTGAAATAGACCGGACTGCCCAGAACCACCGCGTCGGCGGCCAGAAGTTTAGGGGTCAGGATGGTGGTCATATCATCCTCGAGTACACACGCGCCGGTTTTTAGGCAAGCCCAACACGAACTACAAGGCAGTACCGTGTACTCTACCAGTTTGATGAATTCGCCATTCGTCTGTTGGCGCATAGACGCCAACAGATAATCGGTGTTACTGTTCTTCCTCGGACTACCTGAGATGTAAAGGATATTCATAAGG
>CAYXVS010000453.1:0-2744 GCA_964468735.1 uncultured Anaerolineales bacterium
GACCGCCACGTCCACGAGGTCGCGCCGGACATCTTCGAGAATCTGGAGGAGAAGGGCCTGCTCTATCGCGTCGATCCCTTCACCCACCGCTACCCCGTCTGCTGGCGCTGCGCGACGCCCCTGGTCTTCCGCCTGGTGGATGAGTGGTTCATCAATATGGGCGAACTCTATGACAAGCCGCGCGCCGAGGTCACGGAGGAGGAGAAGGCCAACAGCCTCCGCTACCAGATCATGGACGTCGTCGATGAGATCACCTGGATCCCGGAGTTCGGCTATGATCGCGAGATGGATTGGCTTCGCAACATGCGCGATTGGATGATCTCCAAGAAGCGCTTCTGGGGGCTGGCGCTGCCCATCTGGGTCTGCGATGATCCCGACTGCGACCACTACGAGGTCATCGGCGGCGGCGAGGAGCTGCAAGAGCGCGCCATCGCGGGCTGGGAGACGCTGGAGGGGCACACGCCCCATCGTCCCTATGTGGATGCGGTCAAAATCGCCTGCCCGGCGTGCGGCGGCGAGATGACGCGCGTCGAGGATGTGGGCAATCCCTGGTTGGATGCGGGCAGCGTCGCCTATTCCACGCTGCGCTACCGCACCGATCGCGACTACTGGGCGACCTGGTTCCCGGCGGATTGGATCAGCGAATCGTTCCCCGGCCAATTCCGCAACTGGTTCTACAGCCTGATCACGATGAGCACCGTCTTCGAGAATCGTCCGCCCACCCGGCGCGTGCACGGCTATTCCACGCTATTAGATGAATCGGGCCGCGAGATGCACAAATCGTGGGGCAACGCGATTTGGTTCGATGACGCCGCCGAGAAGATGGGCGTCGATACGATGCGGTGGATGTACCTCAATCAGAAGTTGGATCAGGACATGCTCTTCGGCTACAACAAGGCCGACGAGACGCGCCGCCGCTTTATTATCCCGCTCTGGAACGTCTACGCCTTCTTGGTCACCTACGCCCGCATCGATGAGTGGACGCCGGATGATCAACTGCTGGCGAAGTTGGCGTCTGCGGAGCAGCCCGCGCACTTAGACGCGCCGTGGACGGCGGCCGCGGAGCCGACCGTGCTCGATGAGTGGATCATCGCGCGGTTGCGCGAGACCATCGACGCGATGCAGGCCGGCTACGAATCCTACGTCCCGGTCAAGATCGCGCAGCCGGCGGAGGCGTTCTTGGATGATCTGAGCAACTGGTACATCCGGCGCAGCCGTCGCCGTTTCTGGGCCGCGCGCGGCGCGGACGCCGGCGGCGACGCGAACAAGATCGCGGCCTACGAGACGCTCTACACCGTGATGGTCACCTTCATCAAGCTGCTGGCGCCCGTCATGCCCTTCATCCCGGAGTTGATGCACCAGAATCTGGTGCGTGCTGTCTCCGACAACGGAGAGGCGCTGCTGAGCGTGCATCACAGCCTGTGGCCCACGGCCAAGCCGCTGACCGACCAGGAAGCGACGTTGTGCGACGCGATGGCCGCCGTCCGCCAAGCCGCGACGCTGGGCCACTCCGTGCGCGCATCGAACCAGCTCAAGGTGCGGCAGCCGCTGGCCCGCGCCCTCATCGCCACCGATCCGCGCCGCCAGGCGGAGTTGCGCCAGCTTTTAGATCTGCTGGCCGATGAGCTGAACGTCAAGGAGATCGAGTTCGTCGCGGGCGAGGGGGAGTTGGTCGCCTATCAACTCCTGCCGGTGAATCGCGTGCTGGGGCCGAAGTACGGGCCGCGCTTTCCGATGGTGCGCTCGGCGCTGGCGGACATCGATGCGCCGGAGGCGGTGGCTCGCCTCAACGCCGGGGAACCGCTCGCATTGACCTTGAAGGACGGCTCGGAGGTCGAATTGGCGCCCGATGAGGTCTTGGTGCGCACGCAGCCCCGCGAGGGCTTCGGCGTCGCCGGGCAGGGCGGGATGGTTATCGCGTTGGATACGGAGATCACGCCGGAACTGGCGCGCGAGGGCCTGGCCCGCGAGATCGTGCGCCGCGTGCAGGAGATGCGCAAGCGCGCCGACTACGACCTGACCGATCACATCGTGGTGCGCTATTGCGCCGAGGGCGCGCTCGCGGAGGCCATCGCGGACTTCGAGGACGAGATCGCCAGCGAGGTGTTGGCAGA
Source organism: uncultured Anaerolineales bacterium (assembly GCA_964468735.1). Lineage (GTDB taxonomy): Bacteria > Chloroflexota > Anaerolineae > B4-G1 > SLSP01 > JAAAOZ01. Next base: position 2,115 of record CAYXVS010000453.1, read on the forward strand.
GCGCGTCGAAGCGGCGGCAGAACCCACGGGGGATGAGGCGCTGGAGGATACCATCGATGGTCATGACCTGGTGTTAGCGGTGGAGCGTTGCTAAGAGAACCATCAATCACCATCGATAAAACGCACAAACGCGGGGCCGATTTTCGGTCCCGCGTCGTTATTTCACTGGGAGATGGGATGTTTTGGACGCCCGATTTTACTCGTCCGTGGATTGAACTTGTTTGTGCTTGATCGAGGCGACAATATCATCCATCGTTAAATCTGCAAACAAGGCGTCGCGTTCTTCTGTGTAGTTCCCATAGCCAACGGTGAACTGATTCACGAAGCGGATGGTATTCACAATGCCAATTTCTTTACACAAGATCCGAATGGCTTCTTGAGTGATCTCCGCTAATGGCTTTGTTTCTACAGGGGCGGTATTCATATCTCGATCTCCTTTATCAAGTCCAAGGGTGAAACCACCTGGACATTCAAGTCCTCGATCTGTCTTGCCCGATTGAGTAGTCGATCATCGCAGGTGCAAAAATAATCTGCTTGTCCAGCTTCAGCCGATGCTAAATGGAGCGCATCCAATGGCTTGATGCCGAGGGCGTTGAAGGCTCTGGCACGGCTTTCTATAGTTTCATCTAA
>CAYXVS010000454.1:0-2742 GCA_964468735.1 uncultured Anaerolineales bacterium
TGGACCACCGCCGTCGAGGCAATGGGCCAGGTCTTCTACCAGGCCAAACCGACATCGCCGGAGCCACCCACGTCAACGCTACTCCTATCCCACACAGTCTATCTGCCGTTGGTGCAGTCCTCTCAACAACAAGAAGACTGGCAATCCACAGCGTTGGACACGACGATGTCCTTCGATCACAGCATGCCGCTCACCGGCCTCCGACCTGATACCACGTATGAATATTTCGTGGCGTCCCGGGGTCTATCGGGCGCGGCCTGCGAGACATGGGTCTCCGAAAAGAAAACCTTCACCACCCAGCCCTGAAATCCACGACAACAGCCTAAAATAGCACAACCCCCGTCGGTTTAACCGGCGGGGGTTTTTGTATGATGTGCAAGAATCTCACTCAGCGCCGACTTGCAACGCGGGCAACGGAATGTGGTCGTCGGCCTCGGCCCGCGCGCTGGTGACGGGCCAGCGCGTCATCGTATCCAGCCAGTAGGCGCCGGAGATCGGCGTGTAGGCGCCACTTGGCGCGTCGCCGGGCAGCGCGAAGGTATGCCGCTGGGCGATGACATCCCCGACGCGCCACTCGGTCGGCGGCACGCCCAGGCCATCCCCCACGAGGTTGGTCTCCGCCGGCCCGACCAGATGGAGCATCAGGGAAAGCGGGCGGGTCGGCACGCGCGTGACCTCCCAGAATGTCGTAATCTCGACAGTCTCGCCCGGTCGGATCAGCACGCCAGCGGGCGGCAAGCTCGCGCCCAAGAAGGTCAGCGGGCCATCCAGTGGGCGCGTGATGGCGAGCGTGGGGCGGGAAGCGTCCAACCCGGCAGGCTGCGCGTAGATCGAGAAGGCCGGCGCCTCGCGGTCGCTGCGCTGGACGTAGCTGCGCCGCGCGGCGGCCAGGCGCGCCTGGATGAAGGGCTGCCCCTCCGGCGCGACCTCACGATGCAGCACGTACCATCCCGCCGAAGCGCCGCCGTCGGGATAGAGCCAGCTCTGCGTGCAATCGAAGGTGACGCGGCGCAGATCGGCGCGGCGGAAGCCCTCGGCGATGATCTCCGCCGAGAGCGGCGGCGTCGGCTGCGAGCATTGCGCCACCCACGTCGGGCGCAACGCGGGCGCCGTGACGCGATAGACGAAGATCGCGTTGCCGGGCCGCGCCATCGGCTGCCGGCGCCGAAACCAGCTGTAGGTGTCGGGATCGATGAGCATCACGCCGTGCAGGGGCGTCGCGCTGATGGCGTAGAGGCCCGGCGCGGGATTGAATCGGCCCGGCAGGATGGGCGGCGCCTCGGCGTCGGGCGGCAGCGGCTCGTAATCGATGCCGTACAGGCGCGGATCGGCGTAGGTGTAGGTGCTCAACCGCACCTCCGGCGCCCCCTGCTCTCCCTGTTCCTCAAGGTACGCCCGCAGGCTCTTGAATGCCTGGCCCCAATCCAAATTCGAATCCACCAGATACCGATGACCGCCGTCCGGCCCGCCCACCAGCGCGTTGAAATAGGTGAGGTAGTGGGGGGCGATGGTCATCGTGGCGAGGAGGTGCCAGAGCAATAGAGAGAAAAACGTGATTCGTAGTGCGTAGTGCGTAGTGCGTAAGCCGTAGGAGTTTCGCCATTTTGCTGTTGTGCCGTTTTGCTGCTTTGTTGCTTTGTCGATTTGTTGTTTTGCCACGTGCGCGATTTCTAAGTAGAGGTAGGGCAAGAGCGGCAGGAGGAAGCGGTAGCCCGTGCTGACGTTGCTCAGCAGCGTCGCGGCGCCGTACCCGCCGACGTAGATCCACATCGGGAGCGTCTTGCGCCAGTAGCACGGCCCCGCGCCCACGGCGTGGATCGCGCCCACGAGCGCCAGCGCCAGCACGGGCAGCGGCGTCTTCACGCCGAATGCGATGGGATAGTAGAGGCGCCAGCCGGTCTCGCGGATCTCGCCCATCAGGTAGGCGGTGTGACCGCCCGCCAGATGCGCCTGCATCTCGCGCCAGATCGCGCGGTGGGTCGCCAGCAGTTCCGGCCGATGCTCGAAGCCGTAGCTGGCCCACAGCACCCCGCCGCCGATCAGGAGCATCCCGACCAAGGCCAGGCCGAAGCGACCGAATCGCTGGCGGCGCGCAGAGGCGTCACCCCACAGCGCGGAGAGCAAGAGGAGCGCGACGATCACGAGCGCGGTGAAGAAGCCGGAGGATTTGGCGCTCACGCTGCCGCCCAGCGCCAGCCCCGTCAGCAGGAGAGTGGCGCGCGTGGGCCGGCGCACGTAGCGCGCGGCGAAGAACGTGGCGATGAAGCTGAACGCGGCGAAGCCCACGTCGTTGGTCGCCAGCGGCGCGTGCGCCAGGAGGTTGGGGTCGAAGACGAACCACGCCAGCGCGATCACGCCCGCGCGCGCGCCGAACCAATCGCCCGCCCAACGGAAGAGCACGGCGGCCCACACCATCGCTAACAACACCGTGGGCAATCGCGCCGCGAAGGTCGCTTCATCTAAGCGTAAGCGGTCCCCGTACCAGGCGACGAACGCGGGCGCGAAGCGGGCCATCTCCGCCGTCGACCAGCCGGGCAGCGTCGTCACGTCGGGGCCGGGGGCAAGCAGGAGCGGCGCGGACGCCAAGATCTGCATCAGCGGCGGGTGCTGGGCCGCGAGGGACATCCGCCGGTCGTGGGTGCGCAGGAAGGCGTAGCCCGTGCCCATGTAGACCGGCTCATCGGCGGTAAGGGAAAGCTCCAGGATGGCCGTGACGGCCTGCGCGAAGAAGATCAACAACAG
>CAYXVS010000455.1:0-2718 GCA_964468735.1 uncultured Anaerolineales bacterium
CGATAGCGCACGGTGAGCACGGGGCACGGCGCATATTCGATCACCTGCTGGGCGACGGCGCCGATCCGCGCCAATTGTTGCGTCCCCCGCCCGCCGACGCGCCCGATGACAATGAGATCGACCCGCTCCTCGCGCGCCAGGTCGGCGATCTCGCGATAGGGAACGCCACGGCGGATCACCTTCTCGGCGCGGATGCCGCGATTGCTGGCCATCCGCGAAAGATAGTCCAAGTAGCTCTGAGCCTTGCGCTCTAACTGCTCACACACCGCAGCGACCGACCTCTGGGACGCGCCGGCGATCTCCTCCGCCGCGCCCTGATCCACGACATAGAGAAAGGTGATGGGGATATTGTGGCTGGCCGCGATCCGAATCGCCAAGCGCCCCGCATTGATCGAGGATTCCGAGCCATCGACCGGCGCTAAGATATGCGTGAATGGACTAGGCGCGCACGCTTCGTTTTCGAGAGTCATTGAGAGCCTCCGATGCTGAGAATGATTCGAGTATTTCGTACTACGTATTGCGTAATTTACCTCGAGCAGACAATAAAAGTTTCCAAACTCGCGACACTAACCGCCTTGTTGTTTCGCCGTTTTGATGTTTTGCTATTTTGCTGTTTTGTTGCTCTGCTGCTTGGATTTGAGCAGCTTGAGACGGAAGATCTCCTCGCGCTCCCGCTCTTCCAGCGCGTTTTCGATAAAGGTGATCGTCTCTTCGTAGCGGGGGATGAAGGTGTGTTGCAAGGCGTTGACCCGGCGCTGGGTCTTCTGTAGCTCACGCGCCAGGCGCCAGACGGCGGTCATCGTCTCGGCAAGGGCCGGAATCTCGGTGAGCACCTCGCGGAAAAGCGCGACCGCCTCATCCAAAGCGACGGTGGTATCGCCCAAGCCGTAGGGCGTCTCCGGCGGCGCGCCGTGCGCCTCGATGGCGGGAATCACCACGCCCATCACGCTGTGCGGCGTGATGTCCACCTCGATGGTTTTGTTCACGGAGAGCGCGGTCCATTCCAAGTGCTCCCGGCCCATCGAAAGGCGCGCCAGCTCCAGCGCGTGATAGGCCTCCGCCAACATCGCCCAGACGCGCCGCTGCATCTCGGCGGCATCGTGCGCGATGTGCATCAACTCGGTGGTCAAGACCTCGCGCTTCTTATCCAAGATCTCGTAGCCCTCTTGCGCCAGATCACGCGCCTCGCGAATCTCCAGCAGGTTGCTGCGCGTCGGCGCGACGTTCATGCGAGCCATCGCAGCCCCCTAGCGTCCGTAATACCTGGCGATTTCATCTTCAGAAATGCGCGTCAATTCGGAGCGCGGCAAGGTGGAAAGCACCCGCCAGCCGATCTCCAGCGTCTTTGCGATAGCGCGGTTCTCCGTCTTCCCCTGATCCAAAAAGGCCCGCTCGAAGGCCGCGCCGAATTCGAGATAATTCTGATCTACCAGGGTCAACTCCTCCTCGCCGATGACCGAGGCTAACGAGCGCACATCCTGGACGTGGACGTAGGCCGCGTAGAGTTGGGCGGCGAGATCGGCGTGATCGCCACGGGTGCGCCCCTCGCCCACGCCGTCCTTCATCAAGCGCGAGTGCGAGGGCAGCACGGAAATCGGCGGATAGATGCCCTTCTGAAAGAGATCGCGGCTGAGCACGATTTGGCCCTCGGTGATATAGCCGGTGAGATCCGGCACGGGATGGCTGATGTCGTCGTTGGGCATCGTGAGCATGGGCAACTGCGTGATCGAGCCACGGCTGCCGCTGATGCGACCGCTGCGCTCGTAGAGGGAGGCCAGATCGCTGTAGAGATAGCCCGGATAGCCCTTGCGGCTGGGCATCTCGCCCCGGATGTTGGAGATTTGGCGCAGGGCCTCACAGTAGTTGGTCATATCGGTTAGCACCACGAGCACGTGCATCTCGCGTTCGAAGGCCAAGTATTCGGCCAGGGTGAGCGCCGCGCGCGGCGTGATGAGGCGCTCGATGGGCGGATCGTCGGCCAGGTTGAGGAACATCGCGATGCGCGTCACCGCCTCGCTGGCGGCGAGGGTATCGCGGAAGGTCTCCGCGACGTCGTGTTTCACGCCCATCGCGGCAAAGACGATGGCAAATCCAGCCGCCGCGCTCTCATCCGCCAAGGTCGTTCCCCACCCCTCCGCAGATTTGTCGCCCGGCCCCCTCGGCGTCTCTGCCGAAGGGGCCGTCGCTTGACGGACGATCTGAGCCGCCAAGTCATTATGAGGCAAGCCGCTGCCGGAGAAGATGGCGAGCTTTTGACCCAACAGCAGGACGTTCATCCCATCCAAGGCCGAGATTCCCGTGCGGATCAGATCACGCGGATAGCGGCGCGCGCCGGGGTTGATTGGTTGGCTGTTGATGTCCGCGCGATGCGCGGCCAAGGGCGGCGGGCCGCCATCGATGGGCCGGCCCAAGCCATCGAAGACGCGGCCCAACATCTCCTCTGAGACCGGGAGCATCATCGGTCGGCCCTCGAAGCGCACGTGTGTGTCCTCAATGGAAAGGCCCGTGGTGCCGGAGAAGACCTCCACCACGGCCATATCTTCGCCGACCTCCAACACGCGCCCGCGTCGACGACGCCCCGCGCCGTCGATGATCTCGACCACCTCGTCGTAGCCCACGCCGCTGACGCCCTCCACGACGATGAGCGGGCCTTCGATCCGGGCCACGCCGCTGATTTCCTTGCCGCCATAAGCTGACATGTCAGCCATATTGCCGTTC
>CAYXVS010000456.1:0-2717 GCA_964468735.1 uncultured Anaerolineales bacterium
CTGTTAGGATCAACGTGATGGTCTCCGGGTGGTTGTGACGCACCCAGCGCTCGATGTCAGCGGGCCTGGGACCGGGCATCACCAGGTCCAACAGCAGAATATCTGGCTGGAGCGCTTCCACCAGCTCCTGCGCTTCTCGGCCATCTTTGGCCGCGCCTATGACGTCGATATCCGGCGCGGCTGCCAGGATTGTGCTGATCCCCTCGCGTGTCACGGGATGGTCGTCGGCAATCACGACGTGAATCGTCATTCTCCCCCCCCCTTGCGTAATCTATTTTTGGGATGGTTCGGAAACAGGTTGACACTTTTTTCTCGTTGTCCCAGGCCCGGCGGTTCCCACGGCCATTGGGCCGTTAGGTCAAAGAAAAACCACGGGCCACCGGGCGTACTACGCCTGGACGAAGTCGCCCTTCGGCGACTGAGTTCTAACCGGCGAAGGCCGGTTTCGTAAATGTAGCCGCGAATTCCCTCGGCCAGTGGGCCTTGGGGCCAAGGTATTCGCCAGGCCTCTGTTTTTTAAAGACATTGAATTTCTACGCAAAATAAAAGTGTAAACCAATTTCTACTATCTCTTGAACCATCCCCTATTTTTACAACGATTATAGTCTACCAAAAGCAAGGGAGGTTGTCTACTGTAAGAATTGCCAGGATACCCCATCAAAAACCCCCTGCCATCGAGCAAGTTTCACTCGATGGCAGGGGGTTTAGAATAATTCGTCTCGGTGATTTTAGGGGGGCGAAAGCGCCCCCAGCTGCCATTGGGGATACGATCCCATGGCAAGACGCTTTGGCTCGCCCTCACCTCGCCATCCATAGATCGCCGATGCCCATACGTCCGTCTCCACCCGCCAAGTCCAGGCAAACATCACCGCCTCGCCGTCCGGCCCGACGTTCCAGCTGGGGATCATGGGGTTCTCTCTGGTCTGTTCCTGGTAGAGATCCGTGGTCTCGAACCGCTCTTTGAATCCCCCACCCGCCCACCAAGGTAGATCGCCGCCATCGGCTTCCCGGAGCGCTCCATCCTCCGTCACGGTCAAGTAGCGATAGGTCACGCGCGCTGGTTGGGCCGGGCCTTTGTAGGCCGTCTCCTCAAAATGGCTGACCTGGACCTCCAGCCGCCCGTCGGGGAGCCAGCGAGTCGGGTAGTAATGCCGCTTCTGCTCGCCCTCCAATACCACCGTCGGCGCCTCGTCGCCGGCCGAGTCTTCAGCCATCCGCCACAGCACCACACTGGTTGGATGGCGGAGCTTGGTCTCGCCCTTCATACAAACCTGCGTAGCCTGGAGGCAGGTCCATTCGATCCCCGGCTTCTCCGTCTCCTCCCGGGCGAAGACCAGCCCCGGCGTATGCGGGAGCCAGAGGTAGTGGCAGCGGAACGAGGGTGGGTGGATTGTGGTGAGCACCTGGCGATCGCGCACGTCCCAAATGCGGACCGTGCGGTTGAAGCCGGCCTCTGCCACCCCCAGCAGCGGGAAGGGGAAAGGCTGAGAGCTCAGGAACGCCATCTCGCTGGGCCGGGCGTTGGTATAGGTGCTGACCGTAATCGCGTCACGGGTGGTGATATCGAGGACGCGCAGAGCGTCCGGTTTCCCCAGGCTGTGGAGATAGGCAAGATGCTGGCTATCTCGGGACCATATCAGATCTATGGATCGGACAGCATCCAACGGCGTGAGCGGAATAGGACGAGGGTTTTCTATCGAGACGAGATTCAATTGACCGCCTCTGGAACCTTTCTGTCTGATGATGAAGGCCACCCAGCGGCCATCGGGTGACCAGGCAAAATGCCTGATCTGCCCGGCTTGCTCAGTCAAGGATACAAAGCGAGAATCCTCTATGGAGATGAGACTCAATTGACCATCGAAGGCGAAGGCCAACTTTCGCCCATCGGGCGACCAGCCGAAGCTATCGACCGTTACTTGCTCGGTCACGGTGATACGCTGCGAGCCGTCGGGAGAGATCAGGCTCAGGTGCTCCTCCGGCGTCTGGAAAGCGATCCATCCGCCAGGAGGAGACGTAAGGTCGGGCAAGTCGGGAAAGCCGGGGCCGGGGGTGAGCGTGGGCGTAGGCTCAGCGGTCAACATAGCCCCTTTCTCTTCGATCGGATCTTCATGGAAGGGGGTAAGCTCTATCGTTGGCGTGGCGGTGGGGCGTGAAGTTGTAGGGCTGACGACGGGCGCGGTCAACGGCGGGGAGGTGGGCTGATAATTGCCGTCGCATCCAATGAGGGCAAATACCAACGCTAAAAGACAAACGATAATGCAACTCTTCATAGTTACTCCTTTAGTTGGCCAGGATTGGTGCTGGCTCCATAATATCGAAAAACCATGGCGGACGAGGTTATAGCGCAACCCCACTGACACATTGTTCCACAGTGTGTAGGGTCATTGAACAGGTGACCAGAGTAATCACATTGGCTATAAGCGGGTACATCAAGCGTGATTCGACACTCAGGAATATACTCCGGACTGGGATCAGGAGAAGGTGTTTTTTCGAGAATTGGCGCTTCCCGAAGTGCAAGTTCTTCCGTTTGCTTTAAGGGTACCCACATATCATCCACAAAGATCTACTTTATATCCTCTCGCGAAGCGAAATCGGGATCACGAGACAAGAGATCGTACGTTTGGGGGTGAACGTTTTTGCCTGACTCGATAGGGATCGTCTTACCATCTACCTCGATAGAGACAGACGGCGGTTGTTGGGCATTCGAGAGTGATTGA
>CAYXVS010000457.1:0-2711 GCA_964468735.1 uncultured Anaerolineales bacterium
GAATTGACCATCGAGGAGCTGGAGGAGGCGCTGCGCGTCCGCCGGCGGGAGGCGCGTCTCAAGCGCCTGGAGGAAAAGCAGGGACAATCGGGCCGATTGGCAGATCCCCTGCGTCCTGCGTCCGCCGCCGCGCCCATGCTGCAACGCGCCCCGGCGGCGACGCCATCCGCTCGCGCTCGAGGGCGGCAGTACAGCGCCGTCATCGAGACCGACGAGAAGCGCACGGCGCGGCGGCCCATCCAGTGGGGCTGGGTATGGGATCGCTTCCTGCTGCTGCTCGAGGTCCTGGCCCTGATCGGCGTGATCGCGGTGGCGGGGCAGATGTTCCTCACGATGCAAGAGATCAACGCCGAGAGCCGCGCGGAGCAGGCGATGCCCACGCCCACGCCGACGCCCGTCATCAGCGCGGCGCTGCTGCCGGGCGGACATACGCCGCCGGACGCCCTCGGCCAATCGGAGCCGGCCCCGATCCCGACGCATCTCCAGGGCTTGGTCGCGGAGATCACGCCGCTCCCCGTGCCTACCGCCAGCCCGGAGCAGGCGCACCGGATCGTCATCCCGGCGATTGGCGTGGATGCGCCCGTGGTCGAGGGCGATGATTGGGAGACGCTCAAGCAGGGCGCGGGCCATCGCATCGGCGCCGCCAACCCTGGCGAGCGCGGCAACTGCGTGATCTCCGCGCACAACGACATCTACGGCGAGATTTTCCGCGCGTTGCCGGAACTGAAGGTGGGCGATGAGATTTTCGTCCACACAGAGACGCAATCCTATCGCTACGTGGTCGAGCAATCGCGCATCATCGAGCCGACCGAGGTGAGCGTGATGGCGCCGACCAGCACGCCCGTGCTCACCCTGATCTCCTGCTATCCCTACGGCATCGACACCCATCGCATCGTCGTGATCGGCGCGCTGGACTCTTGAGCTTCTTGAATCTGATCCCAGACATGCGGGAGCGCAGGTGGCAATACGGCGTGATGCTGATGATCCTCCTGCTGGCGTTGGCATTGCGGTTGGGCTATATCCGCCACACACCGCCGGGCGCGCAGTTCGAGAACGTCGATGCGCAGGGCTATCATTGGCTGGCGCGCAATCTGCTCGAACACGGGGTTTATTCGATGAACACCGAACCGCCCTTGCGCGCGGAAAACGTGCGCGCGCCGCTCTACCCGCTCTGGGTGGCGGCCTGGTACAGCCTCGGCGGCCCCTCTCCGATGATCGTTGTCCTCTCACACGTGCTCATCGATACGCTGACGGTGGTGCTCGCCTATCGGTTGGGGCGCTTGGTGGCCGGGACGCGCATCGGCGTGACGACGGCGCTGCTCTACGCGCTCAACCCCTCATCGTGGCGCTTCTGCAACGAGCTGCTGACCGAGATCATCTTCGGCTGCCTGCTGACGGCGGCGGTGTGGATGTTGGCGCGCTACATTATCAGGGGCAGCAATTGGAACGCGCTGGCCTGCGGCGTGCTGACCGGCGCTGCGATCTTGTGCAAGCCCAACGTGCAATTTTTACCGCTGATGTTGGTGATCATCATGGTGGAAGGCGTTTTCACGGGGCGCAAGGGCTGGTGGCGCGGTGCTCTGATCGTGTTTGTGACGATTGGCGCGCTGTTGACGCCCTGGGTGGTGCGGAATCGAATCGTCTTTGGCCAGTGGTTCTACACCCGCACCTTCGATGACAACGTGGCGCACGTGAGCGCGGTCGCCACGCTGGCCCGCGTCAATGGCGAGCAGGTGGCGCCGTGGACCGCGCGTTGGGAGGAGATCTACGATACCTTAATCTCCCAGACCGCCGTGCGCTACGATTGGGACGATGTGCCGGAATCCACGCTCTCCAGTCGTGAGCGTGATGTGCGCTTGCAGCAGATCACAACCGTGGCCCGTGAGGTGGTGACCCGCCACTATATGGCTTTCTTTACCAGCCACACGCTCAGTTGGGCGCGCTCGTTCATCCCGCAGGAGCACAAATTCTGGTACTGGTGGTTGACCGGCCAGTCCTGGGAGACGCTGGGCCTGCGTGGGGATGCGCTGGGTCGCGCGCTCGCGGCGTCGACGCGCGGGCAGGTGGGGCGTGCGGTGCGAATCATCTGGCGCGAGCGGATCGCTGCCCTGCCGCCGCTGGCGCTTTCGCTGTGGATCGCGTGGGCCGTGGGGTACACGCTCGCAGCCCTCTTGATGATCCGAGGCGCGTGGCGCTTGCGTCCGCGCGTGCTGACCTTGATGTTGATCGCGACGATCTTCTATGTCACCTTCGTTCCTGGCCCCATCAGCCACATCCGTTTTCGGCTGCCCGTCGTCCCCTTGCTCTTGTTGTTGATGACGTGTGGTATAATGACTCCCTGCGTTGGTCAACGGGACAACGTTTAACTTGTAACTTGTAACTGATTTTGGAGGTTTGTATGGCAAAGAAGAAACGTGAAGCGCCGCGCCTTTCCGAGGCGCAACTCTATCGTCCCACGAAAAACGCCGTGACGGATGTCGCGGCGGAGGAAATACCAGAGGATGCATCGTCAGCCGAGGTCTTGGCCGAGGAGTACCAGTACGTCATCCAGGATCTGAAGAAAATCGGCTGGCTGGCGTTAGCGATGTTGGCGCTGTTGGTCGTACTGGCGCTGGTGATCGTTTAGGAGAACGACGTTCAGAGCGGATCGCTATTAAATTGGGTGTAAACACTCTTAGTTACCTCCACTGCATTTGTCATATGTAGAAAAT
>CAYXVS010000458.1:0-2690 GCA_964468735.1 uncultured Anaerolineales bacterium
ATGTAAGTCAGCCCCCTTATGTGATGTGGAGTTCACACACCTTTTGGAAGTGATGACCGTAAATAGTAAAGGTCACAGCCATCGGGAAGAGCGCTGGACGCCGGAAAAGCGTCCACAGCAGCAGATCCCAGTAGTAGCGGCGCTCCTTGCCCAGAATCCCCAGGCGGTAGACCGAACGCGGAAAGGCCAAGAGGTGCTGCCAATCCAAGGGCGCCTTGATTTTGGGCGGTTGATATTCCCGCAGGAAGGTCTTGACGCGCTCATAGTAGTGCCGGGGCGAGTAGATCGTCTGCATCAGTTGCTTGTAGCCCTCGTGCAGCGTCTCCAAACCCATCTTGGGGATGATGTTGGTCGCGCCGCTGGTATTATCGCCCGCGAATTTGCTCAGCAAGCGGCCCTCCTCTTTGAGGCGCTCGTAGAGGCCCGTGCCGGGCGGCGCTTGTAATAGCCCCACCATCGCCGTGACGATCCCGCTCTGCTGGATGAAGTCGATCTGCCGTTGGAAGATGTTCGGCAGGTCGTGGTCGAAGCCGACGATGAAACCGCCCTGTACGCGCAATCCCATGCGCTGCAAGTGCTTCACATCGGCGATAAGGTCGCGGTTAGTGTTCTGGCTCTTGCGGCACTCGGCCAAACTTTCTTCATCCGGCGTCTCGATGCCGATGAAGACCTTATCGAAGCCCGCCGCGACCATCAACTCGATCAGTTCGTCATCATCGGCCAGATCGATGGACGCCTCCGTATTGAAGGGCATGCCTACCTTGCCCTCACGCCATTCCATCAGCGCGGGCAGCAGCCGCTCCTTGAGATACTTCCGGTTGCCGATGAAATTGTCATCGACGAAGAAGACGCTGCCGCGCCATCCCAACTCGTAGAGGCTGTCCAACTCGGTGATGATCTGCTCCGCACTCTTGGTGCGCGGTCGATGCCCCAGGAGCGCCGTCACATTGCAGAAATCACAATTGAAGGGACAGCCCCGGGAGAACTGCAAGCTCATCGAATCGTACTGACCCAACGGCGCCAGCTCCCACAGCGGATTCGGCGTCTCGTGCAGATCGGGGTAGTCTTCGGTCTGGTAAACATGCTGCGCCTCGCCGCGTTCCAAATCCACCAAAAAGCGCGGCAGCGTGATCTCCGCCTCATTCAGCACAAGGTGATCGACGTCCATAAAATCCTCTGGCTGGATGGTGAAGAGCGGCCCGCCAGCCATCACTTTCAGCCCCGCCGCCTGGCAGCGGTCGATGATCTCACGCGCCGATGCGTGCTGCACGTTCATCGCGCTGATCATCGCGCAGTCGGCCCACGCCAGATCCTTATCCGTCAGTGGCTCGACGTTGAGATCAACGAGGCGCTTGGGCCATGGCTCGGGCAACATCGCCGCGATGGTCAACAATCCCAGCGGCGGCGAGGTCGCCTTCTTGCGAACAAACTTCAGCGCGTGGCGAAAACTCCAAAACGTATCCGGGAACACCGGGTAAATCAACAGGGTATTCATCGCAACTCCTTTCCGGTTAACTTAAATTGGTTAAACATCCCCGCCTCATTCCAGATGCAGCATGAGACAACCTATTTGTGATAACACCATCGCGCCGGATAAGTTACGGAGGGAATATTGCCAAACGAAAGGAATGGATGACGGTTACCCTGGGGAGTCCTTACTTTGATTATAAGCCCAATGCCCAAACGGGCAAATTTTCCAATCGGATCGCCGGCTCTATAGTTTGACTTTTGTCAGGAAACGCACCATAATCGCGTGAGAATAAAAATCGCGTCGCGCTTCGTACTTAATTTTTCAGTAGGATTAGGGAGGAATCGCTTATGCTTATGGAAATCGTACCGTACAAGGGATGGGAAACCTGTTATCGACTGGCGAACGATAAGGTGGAGTTGATCGTCACCGGCGAGGTGGGGCCGCGCGTCATCCGTTTTGGATTTTTAGATGCGCCCAATGAGTTTTTCGAGAACAAGAAATGGCTGGGCAAATCCGGCGATGACGAGTGGCATGACTACGGCGGGCATCGTCTCTGGCACGCGCCGGAGGAGCAGCCGCGCACCTACGCGCCAGATAATGACCCCGTCACGGTGGTACAAGGGACGGGCTACACGGGCTTCATCCAGCCGGTCGAGGCGACGACGGGCATTCAGAAGGAGATGGACATCGCGCTAGATCCAGAAGAGGCGCACGTGACTGTGACGCATCGCCTGTGCAACACCAACCTCTGGGCTGTCGAGTTGGCGCCCTGGGCGCTCACCGTGATGGCGCAGGGCGGCAAGGCCATCGTGCCGATGCCGCCGCGCGGCGCCCATCGCGATAATCTGCTGCCCAACGGCAACATCACGCTGTGGGCCTACACCGATATGGCCGACCCCCGCTGGATGTGGGGCACGCGCTTCGCGATGCTACAGCAAGATCCCAACGCGAAGTCGCCGCAGAAAGCGGGCTTCTGGGTGAATCAGGGCTGGGTGGCTTACGCGCGCGCCGGCCATCTCTTCGTCAAGATCTTCGAGAGCGATCCCAGCGCGCCCTATCCTGATCGCGGCGTCAATGTGGAGACCTTCACCAATCAGCGCATGTTGGAAGTCGAGACGCTCGGCCCGCTGACCCAACTGGCGCCGGGCGCGACCGTTGAGCATGTGGAGCAGTGGCTTCTCTTCGATAACGTCCTGATGCCAAAAGATACCGCCGATAT
>CAYXVS010000459.1:0-2682 GCA_964468735.1 uncultured Anaerolineales bacterium
CGCGCACACGCTGTTTCTTCTTGCTTTCGCGGGCGCGCGCGGCCTGCCCAGCGGGACACGTGCAGAACCCCTCGGACGTGTGCCCCGTGTCGTGACAGACGCGACAAGCTGTGAAGCTATCCTGATGCACATACGGTTTAGGGATAAAGCGCCCCACGCGCCCCGGCGGCGCCGTCCGGCTCCACAAGGGCAGCGAGTCCGCGCCGAACATCCGATTTTGTTGTGGCTCAGGCTCCTGCCCGGCCACGTATCCGCGATAGGTGTGTCTAGTTCGGCGCGCCATTGGTTACCTCCTGGAGGGGGGCCGTGGTGAATTGCCCGTGACCGTTGGTGGCGAAGGTGAGGATAAACAGCCCCTGCCAACTGATGTATGCGCTCCGGCGCGTGGTCTCGATCTCTTTCTGTACAACGTGGAGATCGTGCTCCACGACGTACTCGCGGATGTATTCCACGGCGTGCTTGGTGAAGCGCCACTCTTTTTCCTGGGGCGTGCGGACCTTGATGCCGTCCTCTGGCTCGTGGTAGGTGATGCCCGCCACAACATCAAAGAGGTGCTCTGGATCGCGGCCCTTCCACCAGTAGCGCAACTCAAACGGCACCTGGGGCAGCGTGAGCGCGTTGCGATAGATTGCCAAGCGTTGACGTTCAGCCCCCGGTAGATCGGGGTCTTGGAGCTGCTGTACAACCATCTCCAGCAGTTCTTCCTCAGTGAGATTGCGGGGCGTGATGAAGTGCTGGGCTTCCTGCTGGGCGTGGCGAATCTCCTTGAGCGCGTAGATGTGTTTACAAGTCCTGCGCCGGTGGGAGAAATCTGGGCACGTGCAGCGCCACGTGGAGAGCAAGCGGACATCGTAGTGCGGACAAGGCGTGATATTCACGCCCTGCCCGCCCGCCGACTGACTCCGCACCTTGTAGTGATAGTTATCGAAGCGGATCACCGCCCCCGGCGTGGCGGCGATGACCCGGCCTCTTGCTAATCTGCGGGTATCCGGTACACTGGTCATTGCATTGCTCCTTTTGCGAGATAGGGGGTAACTGCATTGGACCCGGTGGCGTCTGCGGATGGGCATCCGTTTGCGCTGCCGGGCTTTTGTTTTTCTATAAACGCCAACACCTGCTCGATGTCGGCCAGCGCTTTGGTGATGGCCGTCAACGGATCGGATGCGTAGCTCTGAATGTAGCGCCAACAGTTGCCGGTGCGGTCTCCCAGGCCGTAGAGGTGCATCAGCACCGTGGCCGTCAACTCCGCGACGGTTTCCTTCTTGGCCTTGCCTTTCCCCGGCTTGACCTTGGGGTTGACTCGGTAGTGGATGGCGTGCGCCAGCTCGTGGAAGAAGGCCTCTGGGTCGTGGGTACCCAATGCGATGGCGTCCTTGCGGGGGGTATATTGCCCCAGGCGGTCAGGCGGGAGCGGCTCGTAGGCGACGGGAATGCCCAGGGACGTGGCCACCTCCACCAGCGGCGGCAGCGCCTCCGGCTGGTACTCAAACTCCGGCAGCGGCTCACCCTCGGTTTGGTGGGCGGCAAAGACGGCGATGGAGATGAAGCCGGTGAGAATGAGTTTCTCCTCCCCGGTCTCCTCGTCGGTGATCTTCTTGTGACGCGGCCCCAGGATGTAGGAAGCTAGCTCGCCCTTGCGAACGTGGCGACCGGTCTTCTGCCACTGGCGATACCCCCGGCAATCCAAGCTCCCGGTCTGAATGAAGGCTAAGACCTGGTTGCTGAAGCTCCACTTATCGAATGGACGGTGATCTTCGGGATGGCGGCGGATGCGCGCCACCTCGACGAGGGGCGAAAGATCGCCCGCCTTAAAACGATCAATGACCTGATTGAGACTCTTCTGCGCCTTGGTTGAGAGTTTCATCTTGAAAGCTCCTTTCTTGTGACTATGTGAGTGAATGACTGTGAACTACTCTTCAAAACCTAAGCCCCGCTCGTGCAGGCTGACAAAACCGTGATGCGTGCCGATGACGAGATGATCCAAGACCTGGATGTCCAGTAGTCTTCCCGCTTCCGCCAAGCGCCGGGTGAGCGCTACATCCTCTGGGGACGGCTCGGGGTCGCCCGATGGGTGATTGTGCGAGACGATGATGGCTGCGGAGTTGCGACGGATTGCGCCCCGAAAGACCTCGGCGATGCGCACAACGGATGTGTTGAGGCTGCCCTTGTAGAGGATTTCTTCATCGGTGACGACGTTGCGGGTGTTGAGATAGAGGACGACAAAATGCTCCTGCTCTTGGTGGGCGATGAGGGGGACAAGAATCATAGCGGCATCCTCTGGGCTGCGGATTTGTCTTTTGTTGGGAAGCGCCTCGTTTAACAAGCGCCGCCCCAACTCCAGCGCGGCCTGCAACGCCGCCGCCGTCTGTGGCCCGACGCCCTGGATTTGGGTGATCTCCTCCTCCGTGGCGCGGGCCAGGTCGGCCAACGTGGGGAACTCTCCCCGGATGTGCATTGCGGCCTCCAGATCGGACTGGCGGAGCACCAGGGCCAACAACTCTGTGTTGCTGACCCCGTAGGCTCCGACCTCGCGCAAGCGATTGATGGGTTGCTCCCGTTCTGGCAACTTTGGAAGCGGGGGCGGGGTGATGACAAAGCTCGTCTGCGTCTCTCGGATGTCGTAGACTTCATCCGTGACCTGGGGATCCATCAGCGACCCGCATTGCGGGCAAGCATCCACGG
>CAYXVS010000460.1:0-2681 GCA_964468735.1 uncultured Anaerolineales bacterium
TCCTAAGTAAAACAAACGGAACGTGTGACGCTTGATGGTTGGAAAAGACGGCTGTGCGCCGTCTGCGCCTGCGGATAAACCACAAGCGAAATTGAGTCAACTTTAGTTGACTTACGCTTAGCAGCCGGGGATTTCAATCCTCGGCGAGGTGTGCGGCGAGGCGTTTTCCGGCGGTCTCCCTGCCCCCCCCGCTCCGGGTCACCTTCCCTGGTCCACATACTTGCTTGACCCTTCCTCTGTGTTAGAATGGCCTTAATGGACTTAGGCATCGTCATTGTGAACTATAATACGCGCGACCTCCTGCGCCGCTGCTTGGAAACCGTCTTCGCCAACCGGGGCGCAACCTTTCGTGTCTGTGTGGTGGATAACAACTCCCAGGATGGCAGCGCGGAGATGGTCGCCGAGACATTCCCCCAGGTGACGTTGATCCGCAATCGGCAGAACGTCGGCTATCCGGCGGCCAACAACCAGGGATTGCGGCGCCTGGGATTCGCAGCGGGCGCGTGGTCGGAAGCGCCGCGCTTCGGCCTGCTGCTCAACCCCGATACCGAAGTCCCGCCGGACGCCTTCGCGCGGATGTTGGCCTTCGCCGAGGCGCACCCCCGCGCCGGCGTCATCGGCCCCAAACTGGTGCGCCCCTCCGGCGACCTCGACCTGGCCTGCCGCCGCACCTTCCCCTCGCCCGAAGTCTCCTTCTATCGCATCGCGGGGCTATCCAAACTCTTCCCGCGCCATCGCCGCTTCGGGCAGTACAACCTCACCTTTTTAGATCCCGATCAAATGGCCGAGGTCGATGCTGTGGTCGGCGCATTTATGCTCGTGCGCCGCGAGGCGATGCGCGAGGTCGGTCTGCTAGATGACTCGTTCTTTATGTACGGCGAGGACCTGGACTGGGCCTTCCGCATCAAGGCCGCCGGCTGGAACGTCTACTACAACCCGGAGGTCACCGTGCTGCACGTCAAGCGCGCGGCCAGCCGCCAGAACCCCAAATCGCGCATCGAATTCTGGCGCGCGATGGAGATCTTCTACCGCAAACACTACGCCGCGCAGACGCCGCGCTGGCTCCACTATATGATCCTCTGCGCCGTGCGGGCGCAGACCCGCTGGATGGCCCTCCGGGTCAAGGCGGGCTTCTGAGGATGGGGTGGGGCTGATGACAACATCTTCCATTAGGTTCGCTCCCCGCCCCCGTCTCGGGGGCGTCAGTGGGGGAATCCTTTCTGTTACAGACGCTAAAATTGATCTCGATTCAAGGACACGAGGTACACGATGAAAGCTGAACGCGCGACCCGCCTCTTCATCTTCCTGCTGATCCTGACCGACATGGCGATGGCCGGATTGGCCTTCGCGGCGGCCTACCTGCTGCGCCAGGCCATCCCCGTGCCCGATGTGGCCGAGGGGATGGGATCCTGGGGCGAATACGTGCCGATGATGGGCATCCACATCCTCTCGCTGGTGGGCGTCTTCTTCTTCGCGCGGCTCTACAACCTCTTGCGCGCCTCGCGCATCGACGAATTCTACGACATCATCGCTGCCGCGACCATCGGCACGCTGATGGGCGTGGCGCTCGCCTCCTTGACCCTGCGCGACTTCGTCGTCGGGCGGGATTATTCGCGGGCGATGGTGCTCTATGCGTGGGCGCTCTCCATCCTGCTGGTGACACTGGGCCGCCTGTTCAACGATTGGCTGCGCAAATACTGGGTCCGGCGCGGCTGGGGCCGGCGGCGCCTACTCATTATCGGGATGGGCGATGTGGCGCGGATGATCCTCCAGAAGATTCTCTGGACCCCAGAGCTGGGCTACGACGCCGTCGGCGTGGTGACGTTGCACGAGGTCGCCCAATCATCGCTGCTGAATGTGCCGGTCGTGGGCACGGCAGATGCGCTGGGTCAGATCATCGACGAGCACGAAATCGACGAGGTCATCATCGCGCTGCCGGAGGAGACCTCCCACAACGAGATCCTCTGGCTGATCGCTGAGTGTGAGCGTGGGCGCGTGACCATCCGCGTCTACCCCGACCTCTTCCAGATCATGGCCGGGCCGGTCAGCATCGGCGAGATGGGCGGCATCCCCATCCTCACCGTGCGCGACATTGCGCTGACGGGATGGCGACGTCTAGCCAAGCGGGCGATGGATATGGCGGGCGCCACGGTGGGCCTGGTCATCTTCTCTCCGATGATGAT
The DNA here is from genome assembly GCA_964468735.1 of uncultured Anaerolineales bacterium. Taxonomy (GTDB): domain Bacteria; phylum Chloroflexota; class Anaerolineae; order B4-G1; family SLSP01; genus JAAAOZ01. The sequence goes on from CAYXVS010000460.1 coordinate 2,184, forward strand.
GTTGATCGCCCTGCTGATCAAACTGGAATCGCCGGGGCCGGTCTTCTTCATCCAGGAGCGGATGGGGCTGGATGCCCGTCCGTTTCCCATCCTCAAGTTCCGCTCCATGCGCGAGGATGCGGAGAAGAGCGGGCCGGGATGGACGACCGAGGACGATCCTCGGCGGACGAAAATCGGCGCGTTCCTGCGGGAGACCAACTTGGATGAGCTGCCCCAATTCATCAACGTGTTGCTGGGCTATATGAGCCTAGTCGGGCCGCGCCCTGAGCGCCCCGTCTACGTGGAGCAATTCCGCCGCAGCATCCCGCGCTATATGGATCGCCACCGCGAGAAGGCCGGGATGACCGGCTGGGCGCAGATCAACGGCTATCGCGGCGACACCTCCATCATCGAGCGCACGAAGTACGACCTCTGGTACATCGAGAACTGGTCGTTATTATTGGATGTCAAAATTATCCTTCGGACGTTGTTGCAATTTTTCCGATCACCGAATGCGTA
>CAYXVS010000461.1:0-2650 GCA_964468735.1 uncultured Anaerolineales bacterium
CCCGCCGAGCCACCACGGGCACGGCCAGTCCCCTTTAGGGGGATAGACAAGGCCGGCCCGAACTTCTCCAATAATCTGCACTATACCCGTCTCCGTATCCCTTCGTAGCTAACTCTGAACGATGTGTTATACTGGGGGTCAAATCCAATCGGATCCCAGGGAAACTATGACACATTCACAGGAGTACATTTTAGCCATCGACGTGGGAACGCAGAGCGTGCGCGCCCTGATCTTTGATTTGGCGGGCCGGATGATCGACAAGGTGCAGATCCCCATCAACCCCTACGTCTCGCCACACCCCGGCTGGGCGGAACAGGATGCCGATTTCTACTGGCGCACACTCTGCGAGGCGTGTCATCAGTTGTGGGAGATCACGGACGTGCCGAGGGCGGCGTTCGTTGGGATGGCGCTGACCACCCAGCGGGCGACGGTCGTCAACGTCGATGCGGACGGCACGCCGCTGCGCCCGGCCATCGTCTGGCTGGATCAGCGCCGCACCGAGGGGCTGGAGCCGGTGCGCGGCTTGTGGGGGCTAGCGTTTTGGATCGTCGGGATGTCGGAGACGGTCGCCTACTTCCAGGCGGAAGCGGAGGCCAACTGGATTCGCGTCCATCAGCCGGAGATTTGGGCGCAGACCCACAAATTCCTCTTCCTCTCCGGCTATTTAACCCACAAATTGACCGGACGCTTCGTCGATTCAGTGGCCTGCCAGGTGGGCTACATCCCCTTCGATTACAAGCGGCTGCAATGGGCCAAGCCCCGCGATTGGAAGTGGCAGGCGGTGCCGATGGATCGCGAGATTTTGCCCACGTTGATCCCGCCGGCGCAGGTGCTGGGCGAGGTCACCGCCGAGGCGGCCACTGCGACCGGCCTGCCCGTTGGCTTGCCCATCATTGCGGCGGCCGCCGACAAAGCCTGCGAGGTGATCGGCGCGGGGAGCTTGGATTCGCACATTGGCTGCCTCAGCTACGGCACCACCGCCACCATCAACACGACGCACCGAAAGTACATGGAGATCATCCCTATGATTCCGCCCTATCCCGCCGCCGTGCCCGATCACTACAGCCTGGAGATGCAGATCTATCGCGGCTATTGGATGGTGAGTTGGTTCAAGCGGGAGTTTGGCCTGCGTGAGCGGCGGCTGGCGGCCGATCGCGGCGTGGAACCGGAGGATCTCTTCGATAATTTAGTTGAGGAGGCGCCGCCCGGCTCGATGGGCCTGACGCTTCAGCCCTACTGGTCGCCGGGCGTCAAGATGCCAGGGCCGGAGGCGAAAGGGGCGATCATCGGCTTTGGGGATGTGCACACGCGGGCGCATCTCTATCGCGCAATTTTGGAGGGCGTGGCCTACGCGCTGCGCGAGGGGAAGGAGCGCACCGAGCGACGGACGCGCGTCCCCATCACTGAGTTGCGCGTCTCCGGCGGCGGCTCCCAGAGCGATGCGGCGATGCAACTCACCGCCGACGTCTTCGGCCTGCCGACGATCCGGCCCCATCTGTACGAGACCTCCGGCTTAGGCGCGGCCATCGATGTGGCCGTGGGCCTGGGGCTGCATGCCGATTTCGAGACGGCGGTGCGGGAGATGACGCACATCGGCGAGGTGTTCGAGCCGAATCCTGAGACGCGCGATATTTATGACGGCCTCTATCAGCGGGTGTACAAGGAGATGTATCCCCGCCTTCAGCCGCTCTACGAGGAGATCCGCGAGATCACGGGCTATCCGGGTAAGGTTAGGTAGGCCCGCACGAGGGCTGTGCAGGCGGAGCTTTAGCGGGAGATTTTTGCGCTAGGAATATAGAGAGCCAGAATCCGAGGGCTTGTCCAACCGGCATTTCTTTTTCTGGACTAGCGCAAACAGTTCATCCGCATTATCTTACCCCTCGACTTAGCTGGGCATCAAAAGCTCTTGGCAGATCCGAAGGCCTTTCGAGCCTGAGTGGATATGAAGATCACGCTCCCCCCGGAATTGTTTCCGTCGAGCATTGGCGAGGGCTACACGTTGCAAGATCAGCGGACCTCGGTCAAAATGCCTGACGTGACGCTGCGCCGAATCAAACTGAAGGCGGGACGCTCAGGGACATCAACAGGCGTTCACTATCGCGCCGAGTGCCGTAATGCCCTACATGACGGGGGAGACGGATACGGTAGAAAAGGGGTTGTTCTTGCGCCGCTTCGGTGTCCCGTTCTGGGCCTTGGCCTACGTCTTTGGCCGGGATGAGCAATATTGGTATCGCTTGGAGAGCCAGATGGGCCGCTATGACATTGTGGGCGCTACGGTGAAAGATATCACCAATTTGCCCGAGCATCTGCTGGCCGATGAAAAATATCGGCGACAAGGTCTACATTGCGACGACCGTGGGGGAGGAGTATGTGCTGGGCACCGAGGTCGCGTTACAAGCCAATGAGCCAGCGTTAACAGAAGCCTATGGTCGCTATTTACGCGGTGCACCTCTGTGAAAATCAACCCGCAATGATTGTTATCGGATCTGAAACGCGAAAAAGGCCCTCTTTCCCTCGCAGGGAGGAAAAAATGACCTCATCTCCAAAGCAAAAGCCAGAACCGCCTGGTGGTGAGGTGGTTCTGGCTTTGCATTGTTAGTGCCGAGACCGAGAATTGAACTCGGGACACATGGATTTTCAGTCCACTGCT
>CAYXVS010000462.1:0-2634 GCA_964468735.1 uncultured Anaerolineales bacterium
AAGGCGGCTACAAACCTATACGAAACTATTTCACCCAAAAACCAACATGAGCCTTGCGTAATTATGTTGTGGATACTTTGCACACCTGCCAATCTAATCTCGCAATTACTTCATTACGAAATACGCAATACGAAATACGCTTCTCTCGTCCCGGATTGACACCCTTGCATTTTTGCGTCATAATCTTGTTTATGAAACGACAAACGAAGCTTTCGCTTTTGATGCTGTTGATGCTCTCGATGTTGGCCGGATGCGGCGAAGTCGATCTGCCGACGGAGATCCTGACGCGGCCCACCGCCACGCCCACAGCGACGCTCACGCCGACCGCCACCTCGACGCCGACGCCCACTGCGACCGCAACCCCCACACCCACGCCGACCCCCACGCCGATGCCGGCGGAGGCGCTCGCGCAAGCCGAGCGCGCCTATCACATCGGCGATTGGCCGGCGGCGGAGGCGCTCTACAATCGCCTGCTGCCGCTTTCCTCCATCTCGCAGGAGCAGGCCAGCGCCGCGATGTTGGGCCTGGGCCGCACCAAGTTGGCCAGCGGCGACGCCGAGGGGGCGATCCCGGTGTTGCGCACGGTTGTCTCCGACACGGTGCAGAGCGCGCAGGCCGTCGCGGCCCATCTCGCACTGGCCGATGCCTTAGTCCAGGTTGGACAGCACGGGGAGGCGGCGCCGCACTATCAAGCCGTGCTGAACGTCTATCCCGTCCTGGCGCCCTACGTCCGGCTGTGGATCGGCGACGCGCAGTATGCGGCGGGCGACTACGCGGCGGCGCTGGCGACCTACGAGGTCGCGCTGGCCGAGGCGGAGACCGCCAGCGATCAGGTTTACCTCTGGGAGAAGATCGCGCTCACGCACGCGACGGCCGGTCGCGAGGAGGAGGCGCTGGCCGCCTACGACGCGATTTTGGAGATCGCGCAAATCGCCGCGTACCGGGCGCGGATTATGTACCAGGCCGCCGAGACGGCGCGCGCCTTTGGCAGCGCCGCCGAGGCTTATCGCCGGATGCACGAGTTGATCACCGCCTATCCCACCGCCGCGCAGGCCCACGACGCGCTGGTGCAGCTCGTCAACGCCGGCGAGCCGGTCGATGAGATGTTGCGCGGATATATTAATTATCACGCCGGAGTCTACGGGCCGGCCGTGCAGGCCTACTATCGCGCCCTGGCCGCCGATCCCGATTTGGGCGGCGAGCCGTACTACTACATCGGCAGTTCCTATCTGGCGGCGGGCAGCTACGAGTTGGCCTTGGACGCCTTCCAGACGTTAGACGAGTACCCCGACGATCCCTACTGGGGCGGCGCGTGGATGGGCAAGGCGCGCGCGCTGCGGCAATTGGGTCGCACCGACGAGGCCGTCGCGGCCTATCGCGAGCTGGCCAAAATCCGACCGGAGCACGCGCGCGCGCCCGAGGCGCTCCAAGCGGCGGCCAAGATCTTAGCGGACATAGGCGCGTTTGCGGAGGCCGCCGAGGCGTATTTGGAGATGGCAAATCGCTATCCCGATGACACGAGCGCGCCGGACGCGCGCTTCCGCGCCGGGTTGCTGCGCTATCGGGCGGAGGATTTGCCCGGCGCGCAGGCGGCGTGGCGAGATGTGACGGTCTGGTATCCGGCGGACGATCGCACACAGGCGGCCCACTTCTGGCTGGGGAAGAGCTACCTAGCAGCGGGGCAGACCATCAGCGCCACGGAAGCGCTCAGCCAAGCGCAGCACATCGATCCGTGGGCCTTCTACGGCCTGCGCGCCCAGGACTTGAGGCTGGGCCGACCGCCCTTCGCGCAGCAGGGGCCGGCGCCGACGGCCTGTGGCTCGGCGGCGGAGCAGCAGGCGGCCGAGCAGTGGTTGGCGGATTGGCTGGAGCTGGAGAGCGCGGCGGATGTGGGCCGACTCCCCGCCGACTTGCAGAGCGATCCGCGCCTGCGCCGGGGATCGCTGTTGTTGCGCCTGGGCCGCTTCGATGAGGGGCGCAGCGAGTTGGAGGCCCTGCGCGAGGCCACCGTCGGCGACGCGCTCGCGCAATATCGCCTCGCGCTCTACTATCGCGATATTGGCCTCTATCGCTCCTCGATCATCGCGGCGGCGACGGTCTGGCGGCTCTCGCCGGTCTTCGATTTCGCCGAACTGCCGCGCTTCATAGGCTGCTTGATCTACCCCACGTATTACGATGATCTGGTCGAGCAGGAGGCCGCGCGCATGGACTTCGATCCGCTTGTGGTCTACGCGCTGCTCCGGCAGGAGAGCCTCTTCGAGGGATCGGCCACCTCGTGGGCGGCGGCCCGGGGCCTGATGCAGGTCATCCCCCCGACGGGCGCCCAGATCGCCCAAGCCCTGGGATGGCCGCCCGATTACGAGACGCCCGATCTCTACCGCCCGATGGTCAGCGTGCGCTTTGGGGTGTGGTACCTGGCCGAGCAGCGCGACGCGCTCGACCAGAACCTCTTCGCGGCGATGGCGGCCTACAACGGCGGGCCGGGCAACTCCGCCCGCTGGTGGGCGGCGGCGAATCAGGACACTGATCTCTTCGTGGAGCTGATCACCTTCAGCGAGACGCGCACCTACGTCACCCGCATCCGCGAGCATTACGCGCGGTATCGCTGGCTCTATCGGGAGAGCGGGGAGTAAA
>CAYXVS010000463.1:0-2612 GCA_964468735.1 uncultured Anaerolineales bacterium
GCTGGGCGTGTCGTTGTGCGCGCGCCACCCAGACCTGCGCGCCCTCGAGATCCGGCGCTAAGGCTACCAACTCTTCTCCCACATCGACGGCCTCCGGCCATTCGCCGCCCTCAATCGCCAGCACCAACTTCTCATACAACGCCGCCACGCGCCGGGCGCGCTTGTAGCCCTGGGCCAGGTCGACATAGCGCTTCAACAACCCGCGCGTGGCCTCCAACAGCCGCTCGGCGGCCTCCCCGCCGCGATAATCCAGCCGCCCCCGCAACACCCGCACCCAGGCCTGGCAGGCCTCGGCCCAGCGCTCCGCCTCCCCGTGAGCGATGGCCTCATCGTACCACTGCGCGCGCTGACGCTCGTCCCGCGCCTGGGCCAACTTCGCCTGCACCTCGCGGAAATCGGGATTGCCCTCAGCGACCTCCTCGAAGGCCGCGATGGCTGCCTGCCATTTCGCCTCCCCCAACAAGTCCAGGCCCGCTTGGTAACGCTCCGCCAGGCGACGGCGGCGCACCGCCTCGGCCCGCTCGCGATCCAGCCCTTGCTTGGCGGTGGTCAACATCTCCAGCGCCGCCGGATGATCGGAGTCTAAGCGCACCATCTGCGTGCAACAATCCAGCGCCTCCAGCCACTCACCGGCCGCCAGCAGTTCTTTCGCCTGCGCGGCCAACTGCTCCAGCGTGGACTCGCGCTCCGCGGCGGCGGTCCAACTATCGGCCACCTCCCGCAGCGCCGCGACGAAGGCCCCGGCGCTGGGATAACGCTCGGCGGGCGGTTTGCGCAACGCGCGCAGGAGCACGGCGCTCAGGTCATCGCCCAGCTCGGGAAGCACCTCCTCCGGCGGGGGCGGCGCTTCGTAGATGTGCGCGTGGATCACAGTCGGCGTCTCGCCCGCGAAGGGCGCGCGGCCCGTGCGCATCTCGTAGGTCACCACGCCCAGCGCGTAGATGTCCGAGCGATGGTCGACCACCTCGCCCTCGGCCTGCTCCGGCGACATATACTGCGGCGTGCCCATCATCTCGCCGGCGGTGGTCAACTTCGTGCCATCCGCCGCGCGGACGATGCCAAAATCCAACAGCGTCGCGCGCCCCGCGTCGCTCACGATCACGTTGGCGGGTTTGACGTCGCGATGAATCGCCCCGCGCTGGTGGATGTACTCCAACGCCGCCGCCACCTGCGCCACGATATCGACGACCTGCGCCAACGGCAACGGGCCGTCCGTCTCCTCAAGGACTTTGTCCAGCCCGCGACCGGGCAGGTAAGTCATCGCGATGTAGTGCTGCCCGGCGGCCTCACCCACCTCGTAGATCGTCACGATGTTGGGGTGATCGAAGCGCGCGGCCGTGCGCGCCTCCTGCTCGAAGCGCCGGAGGAAGCGTTGGTTCTCTGCCACGTGCGCGTGCAGCACCTTGAGCGCGACGATCCGATCCAACGTAGGATCGCGCGCCTTGTAGACCACGGCGAACCCGCCGCGCCCGATTTCTTCGAGGATCTCGTATTTACCGATGGTTGTCATGTTCACCTCGTTTTGATCCCGTTGACCGCGTTGATAAGCATAGTATACTAAATCTACGTTGAGTAAAGTTGAGTAAAATATGAGCAAGATAATTGAACATCGGCAAAGAAGGCAAAGAAGACAAGGAGTAAGAAGGATGACTACAGCTATTCACAAGAAAGTGACGTCTCAAGGCGTGTTGGTGCCGCGCTCGCTCCTCACCGCCTGGGGAGACGTCGAAGAGGTCGAAATCGAGCAGCGCGCTGATGTCATCATCATCAAGCCCAAAGATACCCAAGCAGACTCGGTGCGCGAGCAGATTGTGCGCGAGATGAAGGCCGACGGCTTGATCGAAACGCTGCCTTGGCCCCAGCCGCCGCTGGTCTCGCCGGCGGAGCGCGCTCGCTTAGCGGAGGAACTGAGCCACGGTCAACCTCTCTCCGACGTCATCCTTGAAGAGCGGGAAGAACGCGCGTGACATGCTACTACCTGGACGCCAGCGCCCTTGTCAAGCGGTACGTCAACGAAACTGGGAGCAGATGGCTCCGGGAGATCGTCGCCCCTGAGCAAACCCCCTTGTTGTTCACCTCGCGGATGACGATCATCGAGGTCATCAGCGCTTTTACCCGCCGCGTCCGCGACGGCTCCTTGGCACACGCTGATTTCGCCTTGGCGAGGGATGCGTTTCGCTCCGATTGTCTGAATGATTATCAGATCATCCCACCCACCATCGCGGTTGTTGACCAGGCCTGCCATCTATTGGAACAGTATCCGCTGCGGGCCTACGACGCGACCCATTTAGCGACGGCGCTCAGTGTGCAGACGTTCCTCGCCAAGAAAAATTACCCCGCGCTCACATTTCTCTCCGCCGACCAGCGCTTAAATCACGCCGCCGCGACCGAAGATCTCGTCGTGGATGATCCCAACCGCCACTGACGCTTCCACATTTGATATTCTGCCGGAAGCGCGCGGACGAACGCCGCCTCCTCGGTGAAGTTGCCTGTGATGACCTTGAGCGCTCCTCGCGCGCCTTGGAGACCACGGCGAATCCGCCGCGCCCGATTTCCTCGATGATCTCGTATTTGCCTAATGTTTGCATAGCTATCTCCCCTCCACCCAGACC
>CAYXVS010000464.1:0-2609 GCA_964468735.1 uncultured Anaerolineales bacterium
TTCTCAAAGGGCCGGCGCACGTAGCGCGGTTCGCGGGGTTGGTGGTCATCATCCACTTCCACCAAGGCCAGGATGAACTGCTCCGGCTGATTGAGCGCAGTCAGAATCTCGCTGCGGTACACCGTCACATCGCGCGCGCCGGCGCGGCGGCCTTTGACCTCGATGAAGCGCAGGCGTCCGGTCTGCCCATCGCGGCTTTCGATATCGTAGCCCAGTTTCTCCTGGCTCACATCACGAGGATAATGGCCCAGCTTGATCTCGGTATCCATGACGGCCTGCATGGCAATCTTTTCCGTGACGTTGCGCGCGCGGATCTGGGCGGGCGCCTGATCGCCCAACAGCAGCCCGATGGGCGCCACCAGGGCCACGCCGACGATCACCGGGGACATTGGCGAGAGCTTGCGCTCCCGTTGCAGCTCGACGGTGCGGTGTTTGAGACGCGCGGCTAAGGCGTCGGCCCGGCGCTGGGCCAGCTCGGCATTCAGACGCGCGTTCTTCTTGCCCGCTTGCTCCTGCTGGCGCAACTCGGCGGCGCGGCCATCCCAGTAGTTGATCTCCTTAGTGAGCCGGGCGTGGACAGCGGCTAAGGTCTTGTCGATGCGCTCCGTGCGGCGCTCCTGCACCCGCTGGAGGTGCGGCGGGACCAGGCGCTCGATGGCGTAGGCCAGGACATGCCCTTCCAGCGCATCTTCGCTCAGCCAGTCCGCGGCCAATTCGTCAGAGAGCTGCGCGCGTTCCTCGGTGGTAGCCGGGCGGTAATCGCCATAAGGCGCGTAGCCTCCGGCGCAGGCGGCGCCATCCCGGTCTACTTCCACAAAATGCACCTCGCGGGAAATCACGCGCTTCTCGCCACTCTCGGTTGCGCCCGCATCCCGGATATCCTGTTTCAAGAAGAAAAGCACACGCGGCGTCTGGCCGGGGTCGGTCTCATCGACTAAGACCGTGCCGGTTTGCAGCGTCGTCGTGTACTTGTCCAAGATCAGGTCGATCACGGTATCCAGCAGCGGGTGACCGGGACAGACGAAATCCGCCTCCGGCGCGCCCTGCTGGTGGATGAGGGCCTTATCGAAGCAGACACGGTCGTAGGTCTCCCCGACCGGCACCGCCGTTCCCAGCGCTTGGGCGCGGCGACGGATGCGGGCCGGGACGTAGCTGATGCGGTAGCGGCCCGGCTCGCGCTCGACGAGGGTACCGCCCAGGCGCTCGAAGGCGGCTTTGAACAGGGCCTGGATGTAGTAGGGCTGCAAGCGGCGGGCAGCGTAGCGTTCCATCTCCTCGCGGACGCGCATCAACTCGCGGGTGTCCATCGTGGTGGCGGCCAGCGACTCAGCTTCTAACAACTCGCGCAGGTGGTCTGGATCGAAGGCGCTTTCCACCGCCTTTTCCAACCGGGCGTGCACGTCGGGGCGATCTCCGTAGCGGATGGCTTCCAGCAGCAACTTGCGCAAGGATGTGCCGTGAAACAGCCCCTCATCCCCCAGCACGTTGAAGACCTTGCCTTGTAGCGTGTCGCTTTCTGTGGCCAGCTTTTCCAGCAGGCGTTTGTACACCTGGCCTTCGCGCGTCTCCTCCGCGACCAAGTTCCACAGGTGACACACCTCCGTCTGCCCGATGCGGTGGATGCGACCAAAGCGCTGCTCTATCCGGTTAGGATTCCAGGGGAGATCGTAGTTGATCATCAGGTGGGCGCGTTGCAGGTTGATGCCCTCGCCGGCGGCGTCGGTCGCCAGCAGGAAGATGACATTGGGATCGTTGCGGAAGCGGTCCTCGATGGCGCGGCGCTCCTTGCGGGGCACGCTGCCGTGAATCTTCACCAGCATATCCTCGCGCCCAAAGAGCGTGCTGATGCGCCGCCACAGGTACTTGAGCGTATCCAGATGCTCGGTGAAGATGACCATCTTCCGTCGCTGACCGGAAGCATCGATCATTGGCACGGTGTCGGCATCGCGCGTCGTAGCGGAACGATACGCATCATCTTGGAGAATGGTGGCCAGTTGATCCCACTTGCAGTCGGTCCCGCTGCGCCGGACGTCGTAGGCCATCGCTTCCAATGCTTCGAGGGTTTCTATCTCAGCCTGCAACTCCGTGATGGTCAGCGCGGTGGTGGCGCTATCCAGGACTTCAGCCTCCACAGCTTCTACTTCCTCGGCGGGAGCGTCATCCAGATCATCCAGGTAATCGGGGGCGTACAATGGATCGCGGGTCTCTGGCCCGTATGCGGACGGGATGCCCGCATGCTGTATCTCGAGGAGGCGCTCTTCGAGTCGCTGGCGGCGGCGGCGGAGTGATTGGTAGATCGCTTCCGGCGAAGAAGCCAGGCGACGCTGGAGAATGGTCAGCGCAAAGCCCACGGTGCCCCGGCGTTTGTTATCCAACAGCTTATCAGCGCGATCAAACTCCTCTTTAACATATTTGGTCACCGCTTCGTAGAGATGAGCCTCTGCCGATGAAAGGGGATAGCTCACGGTGTAGGCTCGGCGCTCTGGGAAGAGCTTCGTGCCATCGAAGCGGTAGAGGTTCTCCTTGACCATCCTCCGCATCAGATCCGAGACCTCCACCTGGTGCACGCCTTCGCGGAAGCGCCCTGCGAAGCGGTCGGCATCCAGCAA
>CAYXVS010000465.1:0-2608 GCA_964468735.1 uncultured Anaerolineales bacterium
TCTAGCAGAGGTTTCTCCTCCATAAGGCCGCCGAGCGTGGGGATGCCGAGCAGGACGACGGCGAGCGCGGCGAGGCCGCCGGCGATGGCGAAGAGGGCGGGCAGGCCCAGGCTATCGGAGAGCCAGCCGGCCAGGGGCGTGGTGATCAGCGGCGCGAGGCCCCACGAGGCCGCCGTCATCAGCGATTGGAGCGTGGAGGCCCACGCTTCCGGCGCCCGCGCATCGATGAGGCTGACGGAGCCGACCATGTAGAGTGCAAAGCCCATGCCCTTCAGCATCGCAAAGAGCACGAGGATGCCCGGCACTTGGACAGCGGCGTAACCAAAGAGCGCGATGGCGATCAAGCCGTAACCCAGCAGCACCATCTGCGAGCGACCCAGCTTGCGCGAGATCGCGCCGCTGGCGCGCATCACGGGGCTTTCGCTCAACGCCGCCATCCCGAAGAGCGCGCCCGTCATGATCTGCCCGCCGCCGAGCTGATCCATATAGACGCCAGAAAAGGTCACGTACATCCCCTCCGACGCGCCGATGAGGAAGCTGGCCGCCAGCAGCACAAGCAAGCCCCTATCCTGCCGCACCCGGTGGATGGACTGGGGGGTATGGGCTGGCAGCACCTGGGTCTTCTCCAATTTGGTCGAAAGGTACATCACGGGCAGAATGCCCAACGCGGCAGCGATGAACATCGGATCGAAGCCCAGGCGATCCCAGAGCGCGCCGCCGATCAGCGAGGTCAGCGCGAAGCTCAGCGATCCCCAGAGACGGAGATTGCCAAAATCGACGTGATGGCGCGCCGCCGAGCGGGCAACGAGGCTGTCGGCAATCGGGGCGATGGGGCTGCGCAGCACCGCCACGAGCGCCATCAGCGGCAGCAGGCCGGCGAAGGTCTGCGGATAGCGAAGCAGGAACAGCCCCCCGCCCAGGCCGGCCAGCGACCAGAAGAGGATGCGCTTCTGCCATTGGCGACGGTCGGCCACATAGGAAATCGCCGGGCCGCCCACCAACGTCATCAGCGGGGAGATGGCGGAGAGGATGCCGATCTGGAAGCCGCTCAATCCCAATCGATGGAAGTGGTTGTTGAGGAAGGGCAGCGCGACGCCCATCGCGGCCCAAAAGGCGAAGTAATAGGGCGCGCCGCGCCATCCCGGCTTGCGCCAGCGAGCCAACATAGAAGATCTCACATATCGCTCCATAATTTTTGATAAAGGTGTACCAATTGGCGCCCCATACGATCCCAGGAGAAGTGACGCTGCGCCCGCGCGCGGAGTTCTTCACCCAGTTGCCGGCCCCAGACGGGATTGCGGACGAGCAGCGCCAACGCCTGCGCTAGCCCGCGCACATCGCCCAGCGGCGTGGCGTAGACGCCGAGCGCGTTCATATATTCGCGGCTGACCTGGGTATCGTAGGCCACGACGGGCAGCCCCATCGCCATGTAGTTGAGGATTTTGCCGCTGCCCTCGGTGGCGGAGAGCTTCGGCGCGACGGCGATATCGCCCAGCGCCAGGTGATGGGGCGCGTCCTCGTAGGGCACTTTGCCGGTGAAGATCACATCCTGGGGGCCGAGGCCCAGCTCGCGCGCGCGCCGGCGATACTCGGCGACGCCGGGAAAGCCCATCAGCAGCAGCGTGATGGGCAAATCGAGCTGGCGGAGGCGCGCCGTGGCCGCCAGCAGTTGCGGAATCCCCTGGTAATCGGCCAGCAGCCCTAAATAGACGATGACCTGCCGATCCGCCGGAATGCCCAGCGCCGCGCGTCGTCGCGCGCGCTCCTCGGCGCTCAGGCAATCGCGGCAGAAGTAGTCCGAATTGACGGTATCCGGCAGGGGCTTGACGCCCGCCGTCCGCCCGAAGGTGCGATCCAACATCTCGACGGTGTGCGTGGTGCTGGTGACGACGGCATCGGGCAGATGGACGATCCGCTGCTCCAGGCGGCGCCACCAGTAATGCGCAATGGTGCCCTCTTGGATGAAGCCGTGGTCGGTCATCTCGCCCGTGAGGCTGCCCTGGAGATCGAAGACCAGGGGGACGCGGAGGAGTTTGGCGGCCACGCTGCCGATCAACGCGCCCTCGTGCAGATGGCCGTGGATGAGGTGGGGACGCCAGCGCAGCGCCGCGCCCAGCACGCGCCACCCCAGCAGCGCATCGAAGACGATCTTGTGGCGCGAGGAGCCGACCTCGTAATCGGCGCGCCAGGGCGTGGGCGCGGAGCGGACGATGTCCAAGCCCGGCCAATCGCGGCCCAGATAATACGTCGCGATGCGCACGTCCATTCCCTGCGCCAAGAGCGCGCGCGCCTCTTCTAGAATCCGGACGTGGCAGCCGTAGTCCAGAAAGAAGGACGTGGGGGCAATCATCAAGATGCGTCGGCGTTGAGCCGGGGTGGAATTTTTCATCAAACAGGTAAATGTAAGGGATCAAGCTCAGCCTCTCCCCTTCCCCCGGCTGCGCTGCCCCCTTCCCCTCTCCAAAGATTGGAGAGGGGAAGGGGGTTGGGGGTTGGGGTGAGGCAATTTAAAAAGTAATGGGCAGTGAACATTGACACAGAAGAATCCGCTATCTAGGCTTCAGGATCGCGGTTAGGCGGCTGACGTTGGCTCTTGTGCATCAGGCGC
>CAYXVS010000466.1:0-2606 GCA_964468735.1 uncultured Anaerolineales bacterium
ATGAGGATATTGGGCATGTAGAAAAAACGCCACCCTTGCGAAGGTTTGGAAGGAGATGGTAGGCCAAAAACATCGTGGTCATTGGAGTTGCTGCTGTCTATAGAGGCCGACCGGAACCTTCGCAAGGGTTCGAATTTCGCGAATTCCCCGGAAAAGTGTGAACATTTTCTCCTCCAACTGCATGTAACAGATAGAAACGGGGGATCAACCCCCAACCCAACTCTCTTTAAATCCTTTAAAGCTCTCTACAGGAGGAGAAAAATGAAGACCTATCGCAGGATGAACCGCATCGTCGCTTTGTTGATTGCATTGGTGATGGTGATTTCGGCCGGATGTGGGGCCAAGGCCCCGGAGCCGACCGAAGCCCCGCGCGTCGAAGAATTAGTTGAGGTAGAAGCCCCGATGGAAGAACCGGCGGAGGAAGGCGTGATGACCGAGATGGAGGAGCCGGCCGCCGCCGCGCCCCCGCAGCCCACAGCGATGCCCAGGGTCGATGGCGACGCGGGCGCCGGCCCCTCGACCGGCGGCGCCGATGAGCCGAACGATCAGCCGCACGGGGATATGTTCTTCGAGGATTACGGCGTCAATCCCCGCATCGACACCGAGGACGACCACCTTTCGACCTTCGCCGTGGACGTGGACACCGGCGCCTACACCGTGATGCGCAGCTACATCAACGATGGCTTTCTGCCGCCCGATGAATCCGTCCGCGTGGAGGAGTACATCAACTTCTTCGATCAGGATTACGCGCCGCCCGAAGATGGCGCGTTCGCGATTCATCTGGAAGGCGCGCCCTCGCCCTACGAAGCCAACTATCACCTGGTGCGCGTGGGCCTCCAGGGCTACGAACTCCGCCCGGAGGATCGCAAGGACGCGGTGCTCACCTTCGTCATCGACATCTCCGGCTCGATGGATCGGGGCGACCGCCTCGGCCTGGTCAAGCAGACGCTCCAACTGCTGGTGGAGGAGCTGCGCCCCACCGATAAAATCGGCATCGTGGTCTACGGCTCGCGCGGCCAGGTGTACCTCGAACCGACGCCGGTCAGCGAATCGAACAAAATCCTCAACGCCATCGGCAAGCTGCGCCCCGGCGGCGCCACCAACGCCGAAGAGGGCCTCGTCCTGGCTTACCAGCAGGCCTCCCGCCACTTCGAGCGCGGCGCTATCAATCGCGTCATCCTCTGCTCCGACGGCGTGGCGAATGTGGGCAACACCGGCCCGGATTCGATTATGGCCCAGATCGAAGAGCACGCCGAGAACGGCATCTACCTCACCACGGTGGGCTTCGGGATGGGGAACTACAACGATGTGCTGATGGAGCAGTTGGCCGACACCGGCGACGGCTTCTACGCCTACGTGGATAATATCCGCGAGGCCGAGCGCGTTTTCGTGCACGACCTCACCTCGACGTTGCAGGTCATCGCCCGCGACGCCAAGATCCAGGTGGAGTTCAACCCCAGCGTCGTCAGCCGCTACCGCCTGATCGGCTACGAGAACCGCGACGTGGCGGATGAGGATTTCCGCAACGACGCGGTCGATGCCGGCGAGATCGGCGTGGGGCACAGCGTCACCGCCCTCTACGAGGTGAAATTCCACGCGGACGCGCCCGCGCGCCAGCCCGCGCTGATCGCCCGCGTCCGCTACGAGGACCCGGATCATCGCGAGGTCATCGAAATCCAGGAGGCCATCGCCCGGGCCGACGTCGCCGAGCGCTTCGAGGACGCCTCGCCCCGCTTCCAACTCACGGCCATCGTCGCCCAATACGCCGAGATCCTGCGCCACAGCTACTGGGCCAAGGAATCGGAGACCACGCTGGGGGACATCGCCTGGGAGGCGGCGCGCATCGCCGAGTACCTGCCCCGCGACGCGGAGGTGCAGGAGTTCGCCGCCTTAGCCGACCGCGCGGTGAGCCTTTCCGAGACCAAATAAGCCTCGTTTGTAGTCAGGCACGCAACGCAGCCGACAGGCGAAGTGAAGTGCCGTGCAAAAGCACAAGCCCTGACGGGTTTCCCAAACCCGTCAGGGCTGTTTTGTGTGAAGGGATTGGGGTTCTGGCGAAATACACCCTGTCACTCCACTCATACCCCAAGAGCCACAATTCGAGAATAGCGACACCGACTCTTGGCCAATATCCATCAGCCGGGGAGCAATGTCAGTCTATGACATCCTCAATAATTTTATCTGCTCCGATTCTTTTAGCTTACTATCCGCAGTAATCAGTACAAGATCATTTTCCCACGCTGTCGCAGCGATAAAACGGTCAGCAGGGTCTTGATGTGGAAGTTCGATACTTCGGCTTTTAACAGCAATGGTATGGGTTAATCTTGCCTCTTTGACAAGACTTTGTTGAAGAGCTTCCGCTATCCACTCCCTAGGCGATGGCTTGAGTTCCAGGGAATGTTCAGGCGGCCCAAAATCGCCATCTCTCGTCCATAAACTGTTTCCGCCTCGTATAATACTTTCGTATTATTTCGCCTTTGACATTTGAGGTCGCAAGACTGAAAAGCGGAAATGGTTTTTGGAAGCGATCATGCTCTCTGAACATTCCCTGGAGTTCAATTCTGCCTTTCTCCGCCAGAATTAGAGTTTCCCATACCGTAATTGGA
>CAYXVS010000467.1:0-2605 GCA_964468735.1 uncultured Anaerolineales bacterium
TGCGGGACAGCACTTTCGCCGGAAAGCTAACTGAAAACGCGTGTGGCCGCCGCTGTGCGCGCCCGATAGGGCGGTCGGGTTCATGCGGTTGTTGGGCGGGCCGTTGGAGAAGCTACCGTGTGATGGGCACGACGAACAGCCGGTATTGTCGAGGTTGCGGCGTAAGCCAATGTTCCTCCGGCGGCATCGGCGATGCCCCTGGCGTCATATAGTCCCAGATACTCTCCTCTTTTTCGGAAACCCGAAACACGACGTATGTCTCGGACAGGTAGGTGTAACCGCTCCAGTGCTCGGGATGGGGTACTCGGACAAAGATTTCTTGGGCCAAGTCGTAGCAACCGTAAAAGCCTTCGCAGCTAAAAAGGATGAGGTCGCCGGCCATTTTGAAAGAGACAGGGACGCTTGTACAAACCGGGGAAAGGTCCAAGGAGCTCTCGGTACGGGTCTCAAGATCGTAGACGTGCAACGTAGGAAGCGGTCCTTCCGACGTGGGCTGTTCCCCAATTGCCCATCCTTTCCACACGACTCTACCGTTGTCTATGCCGTACGTATCTCCTTCCAGCTTGCTTGCATAGGGTGATGGGCCAATGAGCATGTCCTCTCCGGTGACCAGGTTGTGAAGATACAAGTCCTGGATGACGTCACGAGAGTCGGTGCTTTCATTCTCCAAATAGACTATCCATTCCCCTGCAATCTTTGGATAAGCTTGAATAAGTGGCCGTGATATTACCGGAGTTAGTTGATGGGACGATATATCGTAAGCGTAAATGTCCCAACTGCGAGATCCTCGTGATTCTGCCCAAACGATTATGCTTTCAGAAACATCTGGCCAACGCTGAGTGTTGTTTTCACCCACCACGAATCTCTCGCCAGTTTGTACGTCATACACATGTACTCTTTCAATGCTTGTGTTGCCAGAAACCTCTGAATCTACCCACGCGAAGTATCGTTCTGTGGTAAGCCAGTTGCCAGCAAGCACAGACTCGTCCAAATCTGCAATTTCCCCGTTGCGCAGGTTAATTGCTACAAGGTTTGTTCGCTCACCATCTTTCCCGACAATCAGTGCAACGTCACCGTTCATCTGGAACTCAGAAATGGGAACATCTCGGATCTGCTCATTCACGCTTACCAACTCCTGCAACTCACCTGCCTGCACACTGCCGCTCAACGCCTGGGTAGGACGCGGCGTCATCGTTGGCAGTTCCCCTGCCTGGCTTGCCTGCAGACAGCCTGTTAGCAGCAGCCCAACCAGCGCCAGAAACACGAACGAAAGCGCATTCTCTCTCATATTTGTATACACACTGCACCTCCTTGACTTTAGGGAGTTTCTCTCCACCATTGATCGAACCAATCGTAATAAGTATGCGTAGCGTCGCTGTACCCTTCGTGCCAGTCATACTCGGTCTTGCCCGCCTCGTCGTTTCTCAGCAACCATAGTACGATCCCGTCGGCGCTTCCCATGTTGGACTCGGAGGCGAAAAAGTATCTCAGCGATTCACTCGTGGCTGTCGGGTCATCCTCTTTCCCATGAATCGGGTTGTTGTTGTAGCACTGCCCATTCCCGTCGCTGAACCAGGAACACAGATCTGTCTCGGTAACAAAGGCGGGACGGTCGTTCAGGACGATCTCGCGGCTCATGAAATCCGGAAAATGACGAGACACGTGAAATCCGCCATACTCACACGTGCTATAACTCTCCCATCCCTGGATGTAGTAGTTGTGCCAGCTATAACCGTGGTAGCCGTCCGTCCGCCACTCGTACGTTTGCGGCATCAACTCGTACCCCTTCCACGCACCCTCAACCAACTGTTCTGGACAAGGATCGTCGTCTGGATACCCCCTGAGCCAATCGATGCCTTCGGCGTACTGGCCCTGGCCCATCGATGGGGTGAGAATGCGCAGTGCGGAATAGTTCGTTCTGGCATAGGCAATCAAGGCGGCAAAGTAGTTGTCCATCGCCTGCCAGGTATCTGACTCACCTACGTTCGGCTTAGTAAGACTACTGTACCACTCCTGGTTCGGCTCGTTGGCCGGTTCAAAGTAGCAGCAGTCCGCCGGCCAACCGTTGATCTGGTTGCGGGTGTGGATGGCATCCATCTCTTTCACAACGTCATCCACTGCACGAAACCATTCCCACTTCCTACCACAGTAGTCTAGCCCTCCAGGTGTCACTCCGGCCTGTGCAATCATCGTGCGAGTCAGAATCGTACGTGACTCGGGCGGCCACCATCCTTCTGTACCGGCCTGGGCCTCCTCAAAGTTCCCCGGCGAGGGCGCAATGCGAATGATGATCGTCACCCCGTTCTGCGCCGCCCGCGTGAGATAATCGTAAACGTTCCTGCGGTCAACGCCTGTCGGATCATTCCACACGTCTGCTCCCGCTACCTCGCAGGGCGGAGTGTTCTCATCCCGCCACACGTTCCACACCTGCTTGCTCTGCACGACGATGACGCGCGGCCACGCCCCACCCGCATCTCCATCGACCAGGGCCAACTCGTCGTCTGTCCAGTCTCCCCCCACGTGATTCCCCAGGTGGATGCCGCTATAGACCTTGGGCATCGGCGGCGGCCAGTTGCGCAGCACCAACGGCAGATGCACTGTGAAT
>CAYXVS010000468.1:0-2605 GCA_964468735.1 uncultured Anaerolineales bacterium
CTGAGCAGGGGCCTTTTAAGCCCAGGGCCACAGGTTCGAATCCTGTACGACCCATTAAGGGGGAAACTAATCGAAGATTAGCCAACCTTTGTTGGATTTGTAACGTCTATGTGCCTGTTAAGGTACATTCGGGCGATGGGGCCGCAGAGCTTTCACGGGCAAGCGGTCCCATTTGTTTTTTACCTACGGATCAATCATCCTCTGATGATGTCTCCTCTGGCAACTCAATCCCTCGAGCGGCCAGCCATTCCCGCGCATCCTCATCCTCGATAAACCAATCGCGGCCGCGTTTTTCACCCTTCAGCTTCCCGTCGATGAGCAACCTTCGGAGATATGCGCTGGTCACCCCCGCGACCTCGGCAAGCTCAACCGTTCTCCAATTACGTCTCGGCATACAGCTTCACCTCCCCGTTTACGCTAGAGTATACCCTCATCATAAACATTATGGAAATTCTGTCAAGCGGATTTTGTATTTTGTTGAATTGAAGGTTTACGCTATACTATGTTATGAAATGAAATCGCCCCGCGACGCGCGAACGTCCGGGGCACGGCCAACGGCGATCTGGACGCCGTGGCGGGCATAGAATACCACACCCGCCCCCGCGCGTCAATGAGCTGCAAGGCAGCCATCGCCGGGGGCGCATTACATTTTGGAGACCCCCATGCACCTATACCAACGCCTAGCCCAGAACGTCGCTGCGTGGCGCGCGGAGGGATACCCGCACGCGCAGTACCCGGCTATCGCGGAGATTCTCGAGTATGCGATCTTGCCGGAATCCAACACGCTGCGCTTGCTCCGCCGCGCCCAGCTCCGCGCCCTCGAAACGTACTGGTATCTGCGCCTCGTCGAAGGGACGCCGCACATCTTCGATCTGTATCGGAAATACTACTCCCGCCCCATCGATCTGCTGGAAGCGCTGGGCATCGCCTCCGACGAGATCAAGGACTTCATCATCAACGAGGGCCTCGACGCGCTCTGGGACAAGATCCGTCACGATACCGACTTCATCAAAGCGCACAAGCTCGAAAGCGTCCACGAGACGCTGACCCTCGACTATCCGAGCTACATCCTCGCGCTGGCGATGGGCGCTGGCAAGACGATGCTCATCGGCGCGATTGTGGCGACGGAGTTCGCGATGGCGCTGGAATATCCCGGCGACGATTGCCCTTTTATTCAGAACGCCCTGGTCTTCGCGCCGGGCCTCACCATCCTCGAAAGCCTGCGCGAGCTGGCCGAGGTGGAGTACGGCCGGATTTTGCCCCCGCGTCTCTACACCCCTTTCGAGGCCACCTACAAGCTGATCTTCACCCGCACGGGTGAGAAAGACCTCCCCGTGATCCGGGGCAGCCGCTTCAATCTGGTGGTGACCAACACCGAGAAGATCCGCATCCAGAAGCGCACCTATCGCCACTACACCTGGACCCAATTGGAATACGAGCACCGGCTGGAGCAGTACGAGGCCGAGGCCAATCTGCGCTTGCAGGCGATTGCCTCGCTGCCCAACCTGGGCATCTTCTCCGATGAGGCGCATCACACCTACGGGCGCGACGTGGGCAAGGATCTCAAGCGCGTCCGCCAGACCGTGGACTATCTCCACGCGAACACCGACGTGATCTGCGTGATCAACACCACCGGCACGCCCTACTACGAGCGCCAACCCCTGCGCGATGTGGTGCTCTGGTATGGCCTCTCCGAGGGCATCCGCGATAATATCCTCAAGTCAGTGGATAACAGCATCTACGCTTACGACTTCGATAACCAGCACACCGATCAGTTTGTGGCCGAGGTCGTGACCGATTTCTTCACCACCTACGGCGATGTGGCGCTGCCCAACGGCGCGCCGGCGAAGTTGGCCATCTACTTCCCCCAGACCAAAGACCTGCGCGAGCTGCGGCCCGTGGTGGAGCAGACACTCCTGGGGATGGGCTACCCCACCGACATCGTGTTGCGCAACACCTCCAACTCCACCGATGCCGAGATCGACGCCTTCAACCGCCTCAACGCGCCCGATGCGCCCCACCGCGTGATCCTGCTGGTGAACAAGGGCACCGAGGGCTGGAACTGCCCCAGCCTCTTCGCCTGCGCCCTGGCCCGCAAGCTCCGCACCAGCCGCAACTTCGTGCTCCAGGCCGGGACGCGCTGCCTGCGCCAGGTGCCGGGCAATCCCCACAAGGCCCGCATCTACCTTTCGATGGACAATCGCAGCGCGCTGGATCGCCAGTTGCAGGAGACCTACGGTGAGACCATCGGCGATCTCAACCGCACCAGCACCGCCTCCCGCACCGCCCGCATCGTCGTGCGCAAGCTCGACATCCCGCCGCTGGTGGTCAAGAAGCTGATCCGCCGCGTGGCGCCCCAACCGCGCCAGACGCCCCTCATCCTGCACCTGGAAGCGCCCGACGCGCCCGTGGAGACCGTGCTGGCGCGCCGCGTCTTCACCCTGACCGAGCGCGCCGACTCCGATTCGGTGATGATGGAGCGCGAGGCCGCCTATGCCGCTCGCGTGATCGTCGGCCCCGATCTCTACACCGCCGCCGCCGACCTGGCCGCCATCTACCGGCTGGATGCCCTCACCGTGCTCCGCGAGCTTAAGCGCCTCTATGG
>CAYXVS010000469.1:0-2605 GCA_964468735.1 uncultured Anaerolineales bacterium
AGGAGGCAACTATGAGCGAGCGAACTATCTACGATATTTCCATCCCCATCTCGGAGTCATTGGTCGTCTGGCCGGGGGATATAACTGTCCGCATGGAGCAATCCTCGCATCTGGCGCGCGGCGATGCGGCGACGGTGACGCATCTGGAGATGAGCGCGCACACCGGGACGCACGTTGATGCGCCCGCGCACTTCATCTTGGAGGGCGATGACGTGGCATCCCTGGCGTTAGATATCCTGATCGGGCCGGCGCTGGTGGTGGACGTCCCCGGCGATGGGCACATCACGGCGGAGGCGCTGGCCGCGATCTCGATCCCGGCGGGGACGACGCGCGTGCTCTTCCACACGAAGAACTCGAAGATCTGGGAGCAGGAAGCGACGGCGGCGACCTTCCAGAAGGATTTCATCGCCATCACGGAGGATGGCGCGCGCTGGCTGGTGGAGCACGGCGTCCGGCTGGTAGGGATCGATTATCTCTCCGCCGCGCCCTTCACCGCGGGCGCGCCCACGCATCGCATCCTGCTGGAGGCCGACGTCATCATCTTAGAGGGGATCAACCTGAGCGGGATCGCTGCCGGCGCCTACGAGTTGTGCTGCCTGCCGTTGAAACTCGCCGGCTCCGATGGCGCGCCCGCGCGCGCCGTCTTGATCGCCACGTAAGCACCCGCGCATGTCCACCACGGCGACGCGATTGATCACGCTGATCATGCTGCTCCAGCGCCGATCCCAGCAGAAGGCCGGGGAATTGGCCGAGGCGTTAGGCGTCTCGGTGCGGACGATCCATCGCTACATTAACATGTTGGACGAGATGGGGATTCCCGTCTACGCCGAGCGCGGGCCGCACGGCGGCTACTCGCTGGTACGCGGCTACAAGATGCCGCCGCTGGTCTTCACGCCGGAGGAGGCGGTGGCCGTCTACCTGGGATCGAGCATGGTGCGCGAGGTGTGGGGCGCGCTCTACGAGAACGCCGCGCAGGGTGCGATGGCTAAACTGGAGAATGTGCTCCCCGATGGGCAGCGCCAGGAGGTCGCCTGGGCGCGCCGCACCCTGATCGCCACGGGTATGCATCGCGATGATCACGCCTCGCTGGCCCCGATGCTGGAGAAGCTGCGGCGCGCGGCCCGCGAGCGCCGCCGGGTGTCGATGGTCTACCAGACCCGGAGCCGACCAGAGCCGCTGGCGCGCGAGGTCGATCCCTACGCGCTGGTCTATCGCTGGGGATGGTGGTACCTCATCGGCCACTGCCATCTCCGCGCTGAGATGCGCGTCTTTCGGGTGGATCGCCTCGTCGAGCTGACGGTGGGCGTGGCGCGCTTCGAGGTGCCCGCCGACTTCGAGGTGCAGGCCTATCTGGAGCAGACAACGTGGTTTCCCGCGCGCGTGCAGGTGCGGATGCGCTTCGCGCCGGAGGCCGCGTCGGAGGTCTTGGAGGATCGCTCCGCGTGGGATACGGTGGAGGAGCAGGAGGACGGCTCGGTCATCGTCACCTTCGGGGCGACGGACATGGCGTGGGCCGCGCGCATCGCGCTGTGGCACGGCCCTCACGCCGAGGTGTTAGCGCCCGCCGAACTGCGCGATCAAGTGCGGGCGCGGGCGCAGGCGACGGCGGCGCAGTACACATCTGAGACGTGATCCCATAATCTCACCGTAACCGTTTAGTCTTGTGAGGTGCAACGCACTTTTGGGCTTATCGCCAGACATATACTGCATGAGGCAGCGCTTTCCTTCAGTTCAAGTGCGTTGCACCTTGGTCTGCTCATAAACCAAATAGATACACCTCACCTATCCTGATCGCTCCGCATGTGACAATGCTTGTACTTCTTGCCACTGCCGCACCAGCAGGGATCGTTACGCCCCAAATCGAGATCCGGCGTCTCGGTCGCGCGAGGCTGTGCCCGATCAGCGCGCTTGGCGCGCTTGGCGGGCCGGGCTGCCGACTTCGCAAAACGTCGTCGAACCACATCCGGCGGCGGTAAATCTGGCGTCTCCGGCCGGCGCTTTCGAGGCATCTGATCCACATCAGGCGCCAACTCGTGACACAACGCGACATCGGAGCGCTGCTCACCGGCATCGAAATCCAAGGTAAGGGCGGCGCGCAAATCGGCCAGCACCTCCGGGTCGACCTCAGCCTCCCGCCCCTGATGCTCGCTCTGCTTCATACGATCCAAGCTATCGTGCAATTGTTTGCGGAGATCTTCGGGATCGCCTGTCGCCTCGGCCAATTCGATGCCACGGCGGGTAGCTTCCGCGCCGATCTCGGTCAAGCCAAAATGGTCGAAAGAGATAGCCATCGTGTTGTAGTTCCAAATATCGGAAGGATCATTGCGAATCAATGCCTCCAATATCCTCAAGCCCTCCTCATATTCTCCAATCCAAAGATAAGTATCGGCCAAATCCCGCAACGAAGAGGCTAATTCCGTGATCTGGTTCACATATAGGCTATGCGCCAATGACCGCTTGAAGAATTCAATTGCCCTGCGATTCCCCATCCTACGCAACTCCTGCCCCACGTCAAAGAAGATGTCCTCATACCAGAGCATCGGGCTGGCGACCGGCGAGTTCAAAGTCTCTTCCAACATAGCCCAACCCAGCGCCCAAAACTCCT
>CAYXVS010000470.1:0-2598 GCA_964468735.1 uncultured Anaerolineales bacterium
GGCATCGCCTGGACTTCCCACTCCGGGCGTTCGGTCCACCAGGGCAAATCCCCGTAGGACTCTTTGACCTCTTCTGCCGTATAGATCTCCAGCATACAGTTGTACCAGCTCATCCCCTCGGTCTTTTGGAAGTGCCACCACTCGATATCGAAATAGGAGTTGCGCCAGTTGGAGAGCGCGTTGCGCCGCTCCCAGCCGTAGTCGGCGGCGATGGTCGTGAAATCGACGTAATACCCCGCCGGGATGGGCTTGAGTTTCCCCCCATGTACCGATGCCTCCCCGCCCCCAGAGCGCGCCTCTAAATCCCACGGCGCCGAGCGCAGCGGCTCGCCCAGGCTACCGTCTTGCTCCCTGGCCTTGATGAAGACGCGCCAGTAGGTGACGCCGCCGATGTCCTCGCGCACCAGTTCGATCCGCCCCTGCCGCAGGAAGCCCTGGTTGATGTCGATGGCGCGCCCACAGACGTGCCACGAGATCCGCCCCTGGCCGGGGCGCGGGGTGTGATTCATTGAGCGCGAGGAATCCCCCAGAATCGAAAGGTAATCCCAGCCGGTTTGGGCCAGCACCGTCTTGCGCATCGCGTTGAAGCTGTCGTTCACGCGATCGCTCAACTGCTGCGCGCTGTTGCTGCCGTTGACATCCGGGAGCGGGACGAGTTGATAGTGCTCCGTGGCGGACGAGAGCAACACCTCGGTGTAGAGTGATGCGCGCTCTTCGGACATCTGGCGCTGAAGTTGCGCCTCGAATTTGGGATCTAAGGCGGTCGCTGTCCAATCGGGCGTGTTCATCCAGTCCGTCGTGCTGTACCCCTCCTGCGCCAGCGCCCAGCCCGTGGTGTTGGCGGCGATGAGGTAGGAGGTCTCCCGCTGCCGAAAGATGAAGGCGAGCGCCTCCCCATCGGGCGACCAGACCGGCTGTCCGCCCACGCCGAAGAGGACGGGCCGCAGTTCGCCGGAGACCATTGCTT
This sequence comes from uncultured Anaerolineales bacterium, assembly GCA_964468735.1. Classification (GTDB taxonomy): domain Bacteria; phylum Chloroflexota; class Anaerolineae; order B4-G1; family SLSP01; genus JAAAOZ01. Next base: position 968 of record CAYXVS010000470.1, read on the forward strand.
CCTTCTCGAAGGGGATCATCCAGATCGTCTCGTCGCCGGGGACGCCGGCTGAATAGGCCAGATACTCCCCCTGGGGCGACCACGTGGCGAAATCCTCATCCTGATTGGGTGTGTTGGTGAGGTTGAGCGTTGTGCCATCATCCAACGAGATCAAGTAGAGATCGCGATTGTTGTTATCATAAGCCGTGAAGGCGATGTGCCGCCCGTCCGGCGCCCAGGCGGGCGCGTACTCCGGGGCTGGACTGCTGGTAAGCCGTTGACTTTCCCCACTTTCCACATTGAGCACGTAGATGTCCAGATTGTCCTCGTCGTAGGCCTCGTAGGCCAGCCAGCGCCCATCGGGCGACCACGTGGGATTCGCCTCGAAGTAGGGCGAGCGCGTGAGGCGCAGCACTGTGCCGGAGGTCATATCCATCACGTAGAGATCCCAGTTCTGCGCGCGATGGGAGGCGAAGGCCAGCTTGCGGCCATCGGGCGACCACGCCGGATCGCGATCTTCGGCGGGATCGTAGGTCAGGCGGAGCAGATTTCCTGTGTTCTGCGAGATCAGGTAGATGTCGCTGTTGCCGTTGTGGCGCATCGTGAAAGCTAACGTTCCCCCGCTGCCGACGGGCGTGGGGCGCGGCGTCGGCGTGACCTCAGGGCGTGGCGTCGGCGTCGTGATGACCAGTCGCTCCGTGATAAGCTCACGCGGCGGCGTCTCGCCCTGGCCGATCAGGTAGAGGAGGCCGGCCAGGAGCAGCAGCCACGCGAGGGGCGGCACCGGCGCCTTGCGCGGCTTCAGCAGCCATTTGATGAGTTCGATCAGCGGATGTTCTCGTTCCACGATTTCTCTCTTGTTGTAATCGTTTAGTTTATGAGGTGCAACGCACTTTTGGGCTTATCGCCAGGCATATATTGTAGAAGCGTTGCTTCCTCTCCTTACAGTTTAAGTGCGCTGCACCTTTTGAGTGCGATGGCTTTACTTGGGGAAAAACTCGCGGATGTAGTTGAGATAGCCGCGCTGCCCAGATTGCTTGTGCCAAAATCGCACCGACTTGCGGATGCGTTTGAGGCAAGCGATCAATTCGTCAATGGCGATGGGCGGGATGTCGATTGGTGGTGCGCCCCCATCTTCGGTGGTTGGCTCGAGATTGCCTAACCGAAGTTCTGCCATCGACTTGACGCTCTCGAAGACCTTCTCGGTCAGCGGGGCCAGGCGCGGCGACCGGGGGTCGCGCCCTTTGGCCTTAGCGCTGTAGTAACGGATCAGCCTATCGATGGCCAACTCGACGTTGCTGTCCTCTAGATCAGGATTATCGCGGGCAACTCGCACGATACTGAACTCTAGATTTTGCAGGACATCCAGGTAACGATCCTCGAATTTATCTTGATCTTGCCGTCTCATACTTCTTCTTCTCATGGGGGGACTCCTTTCCGAAAATAAGCAGAGGTCGGTTTGATGATCTATCTGGTCGGAATTCCATTCCGCCCTACATCTGACTTCTAAATGAAACCGCCACCGACATCGGTCGGTGGGGCCATGATGATTCGATTTTACAACGCGATGCAGTGAAGTCAAATGGGATTTGGGATACCCGGCGACTGAAGTCGCGGCCACGGTTACGAAACCTGCCTGCGCAGGTTGGGCC
>CAYXVS010000471.1:0-2584 GCA_964468735.1 uncultured Anaerolineales bacterium
GTGCTGGGGTAGGACGCGGACGGTGTAGCCGTAGCGCCCGCTCCGGAGGCAGGGCACGGCGTCAACCGCGAATTGGCTCCCCTGGCCCGCGCTCTGCTCCACGAATTGCATCGGGACCGCGTCGCCGTCCACAATCTCACCCTCGGCGTCGACCTGACCCATGTACAGCTCCACGCAGATGTCCTCTGGATCGAGCCGCCCCAAATTGACCCAGGCGCGCGCGGCGATGTCGTCGCCGACCTGCGGCGAGGCGGGGAGATCAACCTCGATCTCGTTCACCCGCACCTCCGACCAGCCCGCGCGGATCTTCTCTTTCCAAGCGGCCAACGCCTTGGCCCCGGCCATCTCATCCGCCGTGAGCTTATCGTAGCGCGTCGCCGCCGGCATGTAGAAGCGCTCGGTATATTCGGCCACCATCCGATTGGTGTTGAAGAAGTGGCAGAGGTGCGCCATGCCATTCTTCATATATTCAATCCACTTGCGCGGCAGGCCATCGCGCCCGCGATCATAGAACGTGGGCGTCACATCCCGCTCCAGCAGATCATAGAGCGCCTGCGCCTCCACGTAATCCTGATACTCCCGATCATCGTAGACCTCGCCGCGCCCAATCGCCCAGCCGACGCCGGGCTGATAGGCCTCGTCCCACCAGCCGTCCAGAACGCTGAGGTTGAGGACGCCGTTGGCGGCGGCCTTCATCCCGCTGGTGCCGCTGGCCTCGCGGGGACGACGCGGGGTGTTCAACCACACATCGACGCCCTGAAGCATGTAGCGAGCGACCGTCATATCGTAGTCCTCCAAAAAGACCAGGGAATAGCGGAAATCCTCCGAGCGCGCCAGGTGAACGATCTGCTGGATCAACTGTTTGCCAGGATTGTCTTTTGGATGGGCCATGCCGGCATAGATGATCTGCACCTGGCCCTCGGATTCATTGATGATGCGCGCCAGGCGCTCGGGATCGCGCAACAGCAGGGTGGCGCGCTTGTAGGTGGCGAAGCGCCGCGCAAAGCCGATGGTCAGCGCCTTGGGATCTAAGACCTCGTCGGCGGCCTCGATCTCGCTCTGGGATGCGCCGCGTCGCTGCAATTGCCGGCGCAGTCGGCGGCGGGCGAAGGCGACTAAGCGCTCGCGACGGCGCTCGTGGGTGCGCCACAACTCCTCCGGCGCGATGTGCTCCGCGCGCTGCCAGATCTCCTGCTCGGCCGGTTCCTGACGCCAACGCGGGCCGAGATAGCGATCATAGAGGCGCTTCATATCGTGGGAAATCCACGAGAGGAAATGCACGCCGTTGGTGATATGCGTGATGGGAATCTCCTCTTGGGGGACGCCGGGCCAGAGGCCCTCCCACATATCGCGGGAGATCTCGCCATGCAGCTTGCTGACGCCGTTGCTGTAGGAGGACATCTTCATGGCCAGCACCGTCATCACAAACGGCTCGTGACCGCGATCGGGATACTCGCGGCCCAAGGCTAAGAAGTCGTGACGGGAAAGCCCCAATTCTTCCGTGTAAGACGAGAAATAATGATCCATCAGATGGGGTGGGAAGCGATCATGGCCGGCGGGCACGGGTGTGTGCGTGGTGAAGACGATCCCCGCCGAGGCCGCCTCGCGCGCTTCGGCAAAGGAGAGGCCCTGGTCGCGCATCAAGTGGCGCGCGCGCTCCAGCGCCAGGAAGGCCGAGTGCCCCTCGTTGACGTGATAGATCGTAGGCTCCAGCCCCAGCGCTTGCAGCGCGCGATAGCCGCCGATGCCTAACAAAATCTCCTGCTGGATGCGCATCTCCTGATCGCCGCCGTAGAGCTGGTCGGTGATGTCGCGATCGGCGCCCTGGTTCTGATCGATGTTGGTATCTAACATATACAACGGCGCCCGGCCCACCTGCGCGCGCCAAATCTGCGCGGTCACCGTGCGGCCGGGGAACGCCACCTCCACCGTCAGCGGCTCGTCCTCATCATCACATTCTAAATGCAGCGGGAGATTATCGAAGTCATTCTCCTCGTAGTGCTCCTGCTGCCATCCCGCCTGATTGAGATATTGCTGGAAATAGCCCTGCTGATAGAGCAAGCCGACGCCAACTAAGGGCAGGCCCAAGTCGCTGGCCGATTTGAGATGATCGCCGGAGAGGACGCCCAGGCCGCCCGCGAAGATCGAGAGGCATTCGGTCAGGCCAAACTCGGCGGAGAAGTAGGCGAAGAGCGGGGCCTCGGCTTGGCCATGTTCGTGCGTGAACCACACCGCGCCCTGTTCTTCGATGTAGTTCTGAAAACGGCGATAGACCCGCTCCAGATAAGCTAAGAAACTCTCATCGTGGCGCAACTTCTCCAGCCGATCCTGATCGATAGCGCCGAGCATCAACACGGGGTTGTGCCCACTCTCCTCCCAGAGATCACTATCCAGGCGCATAAACAGCTCGATGGTGTCGTGGTTCCACGCCCAGCGCAGATTGTAGGCGAGGTCCCACAACGGTCGCAACTCCTCCGGCAACGAAGGGATGACGGAAAAGGTCTTAATTGGCTTCATCACATCTCCTCCTTGAATGAAAAATAAGTTGAAAGTTGAAAGTTAGAAGTTAAAAGTTGGATGTTGG
>CAYXVS010000472.1:0-2579 GCA_964468735.1 uncultured Anaerolineales bacterium
AGGTCGCTGCCGGCGCGCAGGCGATAGGTCGCGCCCGCCGCGAAGGGCGGATCCAAGCGGACATCGGATCCGACGGCCTCGGCGATCAGCCCGGCGGCCAGCCCGGCGGCCCGCAGATCGCTGCCGACCTGCTCGAGCTGCGCCTCACCCGCGACGCCGTCCACCCGCGCATCCCCCGCGACCGAGTGCGCCGTCAGCGCGCCCGCGATGTGCTGAGCGCGGAGGCCGCCGAAGACCTGCTCGATCGTCGTCGCGCCCACATCGCGCAGGACAGCGTCGCCGTTCACCTCGCCGATGGTGAGATCGCGGCCATTCTGACCGGACACTTCCTTGATTCGGAGATTGCCCCGGACCGCCTCGATATTCAGCGCGAGATCGTGCGGGCAGGTCACCTGGCAATTCGCCCGGCTGTCGATGACCAAGGTCTCGCTCTCTTGAACCACGTCGAGGTCCTCATCGCGGGCGGCGCGCACGGTGATCTCTGATACATCCTGCCCCTTGATCGTCAAATCTCCCAGGCACTCCCGCACCTGGATCTTCGAATACGCTGCTGCTTCATAGGTTTGGGTTGTCATCTCATTGTCTCCTTTGTTTATTGGGTGTCTATCTGTTTTACCTGATTGTATTACCCCACCCTTGCGAAGGTTACGCGAGGATTTTAAGCCCCAAACTACGAAGTTTTCAAGCGGTGAGTTAGTTTGAAGGCTCGCGACTAACCTTCGCAAGGATTCCCGATTCCTTAAAGATTCTCCAACAGCTCGAACGCCTCGTCGGCGCTGATCTCCTTGCGCGCCAAGCGATCCAAAATCTCCTGGCGCTCCGACTCGGATACCGGCTCTGGTTCTGGCTGCGGTTGCGGATCGGGTTGCGGCGCCGGGGACTGCCGTCCCAGCGCGCTGATGATCTCGTCCAGGCGGCTCCGCACGGTGGGATAGGAAATTCCCAACTCCTCCTGCAGGCAGTTGAGCTTGCCCTCGCAGAGGATGAAGACCTCGACGAAGTGGCGCTGCGCCGGGATGAGCTGCGAGATCCGGTCGCGCTCAAAGCGGCCCTTGACTTGGGTGCCGCAATTGCGACACTCCAACTCTGTGACCAACAAATCATCATGACAAACTGGACATTCCGATGGTACTGGATACATCATAAGCCTCCTTGGTTATTTGGGGTTGTGTTAAATTTTTAAGCTACTGTTTAATAATATTTACTCACTTATTAATAATTATAAGATATGACTTAATTTTTGTCAAGGGGGAATTTGGGGAATTGGTGGGGGAATTGAGAATTGCGAGTCAAGAATTTTGAATTGCGAATTACGAATGATAAATTGATAATAATTGCAAGCAGGCCAAGGTGCAACGCACTTGAACTGAAGGAAGATCAACGCCTCATGCAGTATAAGCCTGGCGATAAGCCCATAAGTGCGTTGCACCTCACAAGAGTAAACGGGTACGTGGCAAGAAAAAAGCCCCGGCTTTCACCGGGGCTGTCTGGGCGTCTAGATGTAACGAATGTTACGGATAGGATTTAGCTATCAACGGCAGGAAGACGCCGTATCCCCGCCCGACGTTCGGATCGAGGTAGTCGGGGGTGCCGTCGTCGGTGCTATCGACGGCGCAGAAGAGGCCTTCGGAGTACTCGACGCAGACACAGTTCTCGTCGCCTTCCTCACAGGCGCCGATTTCGATGATGGTGGGGGCGCCGTCGTCGTCGTCATCGGTGTCGCGGAAGTCGGGGTCGCCGTCACCGTCGGTGTCGACGTAGCAGGGGTCGGTATCGTCCGCACCCAGGCAGACGCAGTTATCGCCGCCGGGGGCGTCGCAAAGCTCGGCTTCGACTTCGGTGGGCGCATCGTCGTTGTCATCGTCGGGATCGCGGAAGTCGGGGAGGCCGTCGCCGTCGGTGTCGACGTAGCACGGCTCGCCGCCCTCCTCGCCTATGCAGACGCAGTTATCGCTCCCCGCCTCGCACGCCTCCGCCTCGAATTCGGTGAGGACGCCGTCGCCGTCGTCGTCCGGGTCGAGATAGTCGGGAACGCCATCGCCGTCGGTATCGACCGCGCAGAAATCGCCATCGCAGATGCAGTTGTCGTCGCCCGGCTCACAGTCGCCGATCTCATCGGCGGTGGGCACACCGTCGCCGTCGTCATCCGCGTCGAGGTAATCAGGCACACCATCACCGTCGCTATCGACCACGCAATACTCATCCTCCGTGCCGACGTGGTAGCAGATGCAGTTGTCCCCATCCTCGACACAGAATCCCATCTCATCCTCGGTGGGAATGCCGTCGCCGTCGTCGTCAGGATCAAGATAATCCGGCACGCCGTCGCCGTCGGTATCGTCGTTGGTCGGATCACCATCGCCGTCCACGTCCTCATCCTCGGAAGGAATACCATCGCCATCATCATCGGGATCAAGATAGTCCGGCACGCCGTCGCCGTCGGTATCGTCGTTGGTCGGATCGCCATCGCCGTCCACGTCCTCATCCTCGGTGGGGACGCCATCGCCGTCGTCGTCGGGATCTTGGAAATCGGGGACGCCATCGCCGTCGGTATCGACCGCGCAGAACTCATCCTCCGGGCC
>CAYXVS010000473.1:0-2573 GCA_964468735.1 uncultured Anaerolineales bacterium
GCCTAAGCGATAATAATGAATGAAGGAGGGTATACACTTCTGCCAGCTTATGTAGTTCCAGAAATTAAAACCTCCCAAACCTGATGCTTTTCCCTCGGAAAACACCCCGTTTTTGGGAGACTTATTTTCTTGGAACGGCCTTATCGTCAGGAATACGATTAACTTCAGTTATTAATCTTTCTCTTTCAAGCGATCTACTCATATTTGTGTTCCCCCTTTTGTCTCAGTATCAGTAGAAGATATTGTATCATACAAAAGGCAATCTGGTAATAAAGAAAAACGCCGGGGAAACCGTCTCCCCGGCGTTGTGATTATGGTGGTGATCGAAGCGCAGCCGCTATTTGCCGAAGACTTTGTCCATCACCTCGTCCGAAAGATCGGCGGTGACGTTGTGCGGGGGGAGTTGCTCCAGCTTCATGAATTCCGGCAGGCGATCATCTAAGTTGGTGAAGCCGGCCTTCAGGTTGAAGTCGCGCTCGCGCTCCAAAATCTCGGCGCCCATCGCCACGGCCTCGTCGCCCGTCATCTCGGTGCCCAGCATGCCGTTGATCTCATCGATCATGCCCTCGAATCCGCTGGGGATGTCCAAGATGGCGAAGGCGATGAAGAGGCAGTGCCCGACGGTGTCGATGAGGGCGGTGGTGTCCTGGAAGGCGCGGCTGAGATCGGCCTTGGCCTCCTCGGAGGCCAGCGGGTCGGATTCGCCGCCGACGTTCAAAATCTCCGGGGCGATGGTGTAGCCGGCGGTGTGATCCGCGCCCATCGGGGTGGTGGCGTAGGTGACGCCGATGCCCTTGACCGCGCGCGGTTCGTAGGCGGGCATACCTTGGCCCTTGACGGATGGAGAGCGGGGGTTCCCCAACGCCTTCGCTGCAAAGGCGGTGCCGCCGCCTAACATCCGGCCGGTGGGGGTGCCCTTGCCCATCTCTTCAATAATCAGCTTGAGGGCGCCTTCTGCATCTCCAAAAGGCAGCATGCCGGAATCCATCGCCACAGCCAAGGTTACACCTGTCTCGATAGTATCCAATCCATACCCGTTGCATGCCTTGATCAAGGCGGCGATGTCATCGAGGCTATCGATGCCACAATCGGCGCCGAAGGCCCAATCGGACTCATACTCGACACAGGAGACGATTTCCTCGCCATCCTCATCGTAGAGCGTGTTGGAGCATTGGATGATACAGCCGGGGCTGCAAGCGTGATTGTAAAGCTCCTTGCCCAGACGTTGCTTGTTGGTCTCGAAAATCGCCTCGCCCGCGATCTTGGCCGCGCCCTCGAAGCGTCCCTCGCGGAAGTTGTGGGTCGGCAGGCCGCCGGCCTCGTTGAGGATGTTGATCAAAATGGCGGTGCCGTAGGTGTTGAGGCCGCCCTTCGGCTGGGTGACGGCGTGGCTGGTCAGAGCCTCGCGCATCTTTTTAGCGCCTTCCTTGAACAGCTCTTTATCGGCATATTCGACGCCCGGCGCGCCCTTATCATCTAACACCAGCAGCTTCAGGCCCTTACTGCCCATCACCGCGCCTAGGCCGCCGCGCCCAGAGTACCGGCTCGGCTCTTTTCGTAAATCGTTGAAGGCGATGCCGGAGTTGCCATAGCCGAACTCTCCGGCGGCGCCGATGGCCGAGATGTGAACCTTGTCGCCGAATTTCTCATAGACCTCGGGGAAGACCTCGTAGAGATCGCGGCCCACGTATTCATCGGCGGGGAAGAACTCTGCCTTGGGCTTGCCATCGTCCCCATCTTCCAGGGAAAGCTTGACGGCCCAATAGCTCTTGTCCTCGGGCTGGCCCTCCACGATGATGGCCTTGATGCGCATCTTGGCCAGCGCCGGCGCCCAACTGCTGCCCACGTTGGATTCCTTGATCCCGCCGGTGAGCGGCGACTTCCCGCCCGCCGAGAGGCGCGAGGAGGTGGGGGCCAGCGTGCCGGTGAGGAGGCCCGGCGCGAAGACCAGCTTGTTGTTCGGGCCGAGGGGATGGCACGTGGGGTCAACTTCATCATAAACGAGGGTGGAGGTCAGTCCCCGCCCGCCCAATTGGCGGTACTTCTCGGGAACCTCTTCAACTTTGTAGGACTGATCGGTCATGTTAAGACGCAAGAACCACATATACACGCTCCTTTTTGTTTGATTGAACAGTAAACAGTGAGATTAGGGTGAATAGATGTGAGCCAGGGCCGCAGCCCCGTTGCATAAGTCATCCTAACGTGGAAAAACTGCCACTCACAAAAGAGCCTGCACTTTCAGATTCTCATTCGATGTACAAGAATTAGAGAGTTAGGCCCTAACGTGGGCAAGCTGATGTCAGTACCAGATCAGATTTTGATACTGACGAGGGTTGTGAGGCAGGCATGAAAGGATGGAAGCAACCCTCCACATTAGGATTGGGAAAGCTGCCTCCTTTGCAATGATGGCAGGCGTAGAAATTGCTCTCTACACCCTATCGCCCATTTGCCCGCTGGGGGACGGGATGGGTCGGAGGCGAAATTTGGTTTGCTACACTAATATGATAGTCAGATTTGCTGACTTTGTCAATAGCGAGATCTTCGTTCTCAGTGAGTAATGTCGCCAGGGCCTC
>CAYXVS010000474.1:0-2571 GCA_964468735.1 uncultured Anaerolineales bacterium
TCTCGAAAAAGCTCTCAGTCCCCGTCCCCGGGGACCTTTCAAAAGCTTCTGAGAACTGGTGAGACGCCCTCGGGGGCGAGGGCTGGGAGCGTTGCTGATAAGACCGAAGACGTCATCTTTCCCCTCGCCATGCTCCTCGCCTTGGCCCTGATCTACCGCCGCCTGCTGGCGGGATGGGTCATCGCGACGGGCGATCTGCACACCTACTTTTTCCCCTATTGGACGGCGGCCGCGCGCGCGTTCCAGGCCGCCCGTCTGCCGCTGTGGAATCCCCACCTCTTTGCCGGCGCGCCGCTGCTGGCGAACTCCCAGGTCGGCGTCTTTTATCCCCTCAACTGGCCCCTCTGGCTGCTCTCCGGCCTAATCTGCCCCTTCTCCTCCGTTCGGGCCGGCGTCTCGCCGTGCCCCGTGCACCTCAGCGTCGTCCTTCATCTGGCGCTGGCCGCGCTGGCGACCTATGGCCTGGCGCGGCGCTGGCGGATGTCGGCGGGCGCGGCGGCGCTGGCCGGATTGCTCTACGCGGGCAGCGGTTATTTAGGCGTGCAGACCGAGCACCTCAATCAATTGCAGGGCTTGGCGTGGCTGCCGCTCGTCCTGCTGCCCGGTGACCGCCACGGCAACCCCGCGCCGCTCTCCGTCGGGGCGATGGCGATGATCCTGCTGGCGGGCCACACCCAGACCGCCTTCATCGCGGCCATCGCGGCGACGGTCTGGCGGCTGGGCATGGGCCTGGGGCGCGGCGAGGGCCCTTGGAAATGGAGCTACATCGCCTACAGCCTGCGCGCGCTGCTGCCCTTCGGCTTAGCGGGCGGGATCGCGCTGGCGCAATTGCTCCCCACCTTAGAACTCACGCGCTTCTCCGCGCGGGGCGGCGGCCTGCCCTGGCGGGAGGCGGTCTCGTTCTCCGTGGCGCCCTGGCAACTGCCGCGCGCGCTCCTGCCGCCCTACCTGATCGCGCCGCTGTTGCCGGAGGGCGTCGCCTACCTCGGCCTACTCGCGATGGCCTTAGCCGGGTGGGGGGCTTGGCAAGGCGCAAGGCGCAAGGGGCAAGGGACGCGCGACTGGATGTTGCTCCTCCTCGCCGCGCTGGGCGGATTCTTAGCCTTGGGCGGCTTCAATCCGCTCTACTTAGCCGCCGTCCGCGTGGGCGCGCCGGGCCTGGTGCACTTCCGCGCGCCCGCGCGCTTCTTAGTGCTCTACGTGCTGGCCGCCTCGCTCCTGGCCGGGCGGGGGCTGATGGCGCTGGGCAAGATCCGGCGTCGCGCCTGGCTCTGGCGGGGGATCGCGGCGGTCTTAGTTGCGGCGGAGTTGCTCTTCGCGGCAGAGCTGATGCCGTTGGGCGATGTAACCGCGCCGCGCGCCTACACCGATCTGCGCCCGGCGACGGCCCACCTGGTCGCGGCCACGCGGGCGGCGGAGGCGGAGAGCGCCGCGCCGGCGGGCCGGTATCTCAGCATGTCGCAGGCGCTCTTCGATCCGGGGGATCTGACCGAGATCCGCCAAATCTACGGCGCGGCGCTGACGCGCGAATGGGGCGCTTGGGGTGATGCGAGCGAAGATGGCAATGAGAATGCCCGCGACGCCCTGTGGGCCTACCTGGTGGCCGCCAAGCAGCGCGAGGTGCTGGCGCCCAACCTCTCGCTGGCCTATGAGATCCCCGCCGTCGATGGCTACGATGGCGGCGTGCTGCCCCTGCGCCATTACAGCGCCTTCTCGCGCCTGTTGCTCTCGTCGCCCGCCGAACTAACCTCGGCGGGGACGTGGGACGGGCGCCTGCGCGAGAATCTGACCGCCGTACCGGACGGGCGCTGGCTCTCCCTGCTGGGCGTGCGCTTCCTCCTCACCGACAAGACCGGCGACGCCTGGGCCGACGACATCTTCTACGACCGCCAATTTCAACCCGCGCTCGCGCCGGGGGAGCGCCTCGATCTGGCGTGGCTCCCCGCCGACTTCGAGGCGAACGCCGTGGGGGTGATCTATGAGGGCGCGGGGACGGTCGTCGTCCATTTGGCGGATGGCGCGACGGTGCGGCGCGAGCTGCCGGCGATTTTTGGAGAAGGGCTGGGATCTGACGATCCCCTTGGAGCAGAGCAGCAAGCGCAGCGCGTGCGCTGGCCTGATCCGGCGACGGTGACCTCGCTGGCGCTGGAGGGGGGCGATGATGGCCTGCGCCTCTCCGGCCTGAGCTTGGTCGATGAGCGCACGGGCGCCTTCTACCCGCTGACGCTCTCCGACCGTTTTCGGTTGGCCCACTCCGGCGATGTGAAGATCTACGAGAACCTATCGCCGCAGCCGCGCGCCTTCTTCGCGCCGACGGCCCGCTGCTTCGCGGATGACGAGGCGCTGTTGCGCGCGATGCACGACCCCGCCTTCGATCCCACGCGGGAGGTCGCCCTCAGCGGCGCGTGCGAGACAACTCCGGCGTCCCCAGGGGCTGACGCAGCCGCCGCCGAGGTTCAGGTGCGGGCCTACGATGCGACCCGCGTCGAGATCGACGTGACGACCTCCGAGCCGGGCCACCTCGTCCTGACCGATGCGTGGTATCCCGGCTGGCGCGCCGAGATCGCGCCG
>CAYXVS010000475.1:0-2554 GCA_964468735.1 uncultured Anaerolineales bacterium
CGCCCTTCGGCGACTGAGTTCTAACCGGCGAAGGCCGGTTTCGTAAATGTAGCCGTGAATTCCCTCGGCCATTGGGCCTTGGGGCCAAGGTATTCGCCAGGCACGAAGTAGAAGTGTAAGCAGATTTCTACCCGTTCGTGAACCATCCCAAAAACAGTGAAGTTTACCGTGGCTAGACTTTCTCGACCAATGCCTTCGCGATCTGGTTGTGGCGCTCAATTGTCGGGCCGAGATCTAACGTGAGCAGATGACCGTCTTCGACGACGATCTGGCCGTTGATGACCGACAGGCTCACGTCCGGCGGCTGGCAGAAGACGGTTGCAGCCATCGGATCGTGGACCGCGCCGCCGGCGTAGCTCAGCGTGTCCAGGCGCAGCCCGATGAAGTCGGCGGCCTTGCCCGGCGCCAGTTGGCCGATGTCATCGCGGCCCAGCACCTCCGCGCCGCCGCGCGTGGCGAGCCACAACGCTTCCTCGGCGCTCAGTCCGGCGGGATTGCCGCTCACGCGCTGCAGAAGCATCGCCAGGCGAGTTTCGGCCAGCAGATGCGAGCCGTCGTTGCTGGCGGAGCCATCGACGCCGATCCCGACCGGCACGCCCGCGTCCACATACGCGCGGATCGGCGCGATGCCGGAGGCCAGCCGCATATTGCTGGAGGGGCAGTGCGCAACGCCGGTGTGGCTCTTGGCCATCTTGGCGATCTCCTCGGCGTTGATGTGAACGCCGTGCGCGAACCAGACATCGTCGCCCAGCCAGCCTAACGATTCGGCGTAGGCTAACGGGCGCTTGCCGGAGGTTGCTTTGCAGTACGCCTCCTCATCTAACGTCTCGGCCAGGTGCGTGTGGAGATGCACACCGTAGGCGCGGGCCAGCTTCGTCGATTCGCGCATCAGATCCTCCGTCACGGAGAAGGGCGAGCACGGCGCCACGACGATGCGCGTCATCGCGTAGGGGCCATCGTCGTGATAGGTCTCGATGGCGCGCCGGGTGTCTTTGAGAATCTCCTCCTCGTCCTCGACGACGCTATCCGGCGGCAACCCGCCGTCGCTCTCGCCGCGGCTCATCGAGCCGCGACTGGCGTGGAAGCGGATGCCGATCTCCTCGGCGGCGCGGATCTCGTCGTCGATGGTCGCGTCGTTGGGGTAGATGTAGAGATGATCCGAGGCCGTCGTGCAGCCGGAGAGGATCAACTCCGCCAGCCCGACCTTGGCGCTGATGTAGATCGCCTCGCTATCTAATCCCGCCCAGATGGGGTAGAGCGTGGTGAGCCAATTAAAGAGTATCGCATCCTGCGCGGCGGGCACGGCCCGCGTGAGCGTTTGATAGAGGTGATGGTGCGTGTTGACCAATCCCGGCAGGATTAACATATCGCCGGCGTCGATGACGGTATCCGCCGTTTCAGGCAGCTCCGCCGTTGGGCCGACCATCTCGATCACATTATCGCGCACAAAGAGTCCGCCGTCCGCAATCTGCCGGCGGTCATCGTCCATCGTCACGAGCATGCGCGCGTGCTTGACTAACAACGTTCCCATACTATGTCCTCCTCAAGGGGTTAAAGGGCTAAAAAGGTTAAAGAAGATGTTCTTGCCACCTTCCGGGAAGCTATGAATAGGCTTACGTCCGTAGCTTCCCGGAAGGTTTGAAAAGCTGCTCCTAAGATGTGTAGTTAGTGTAGCACGGAGTACAAACGAGGCAACTTTCGCTCGTGAAAAGCTGAGGAGGCGCTCATGACAAAAGGCCCGATGTCATCATCGGGCCTTGAAAGTTGCTGATTTTGGGGAATTGCTATTTTGTCAATGTTGGGATTGGGAAAGTGTTACAGCGTCAGAATGATCCTTGACCTTCTCCCGCAGGTCTGGAGTTCCTGCTAAATTCTCCAGCGCTTTTATTAAAACACGTAATGCTTGATTTGCCGTTTCCGAGGTTGTAAATACCGCTGCTACATCTGGATCAAGCACGACTATCGTGGATTCTTCGTTGAATTGGTGAGCGAAGCGATTAGGTTTGGCTTTGCTGTAATCAAAATTGTAGTGCTCGCGTAGCTCATCCGCTTCTGGGGTTCCTTTATCGTTTTGTTCTTCCATAGTCTTCACGTTCCCCTCGATCTGCCTTTCGGGCACTAATCATCCGTATCACATTATGGCGTTCAGTAAATGATACGACGAGAATTCGATTCCGATTCGAATGCCCGACGATGATTTCTCTACATTCCGCTTCGGAGTGTTCTTCGTCATCAAAAATCAGAGCAAGTGGGTCCTGAAACACCGTTGCGGCTTCTGTAAAAGTGACACGGTGTTTTTTCTTGTTCCTGATTGCTTTTTGAGCGTTCCACTGAAATTTTAAGCTCATAATAAGTGGTGCAAGTTATGCTCAGGTTGAGGAACGTCGAGGTATAAAGGCGGAGAGGGTGGGATTCGAACCCACGGTAGCCGTGAGGCTACAACGGTTTTCGAGACCGCCCCATTCGGCCGCTCTGGCACCTCTCCGCGTGTTGTGCGTCTGTCCTTAGACAAGCGTCATTATACCACGAAATACTCGGTCTGCAATCCGAGGTT
>CAYXVS010000476.1:0-2552 GCA_964468735.1 uncultured Anaerolineales bacterium
ACAAGGAGAGAAAAATATAAATGACGACCTTTCCAGACTTCAAGCCCCTGACCATTGACGACCGCGACGCGATTCAAACCCGCCTCTGGGCCTACCAGCCCGATACATCCGAGCTGGGCTTCGGCAATCTTTACATTTGGCGCACCTATTACAACTTCGAGTGGGCCATCCACGACGAGTGGCTGCTCCTGGTGGCCCATCGCCCGGAGCACACCTTCGCCTTCGAGCCGATAGGGCCGGCGCCGCGCCGCGAGGTGACGTGCGATTTGCTGCGCTGGCTCCGCGACGAGCACGGCGAGGCCGCGCCCTTCATCCCGCGCGCAGATCAGCGCTTAGTCGACGAGCTAAATGAACTGGGCGCGGCGGATGATCTCACCATCGAGCCGCAGCGCGATCACTTTGATTATGTTTATCTCACCGAGGATCTGATCGAGCTTTCCGGTCGGAAGTACAGCGGCAAGCGCAACCACATCAACAATTTCCTGCGCCGCTACGAATACGAGTACCGCCCGCTCACCGAGGATCTGGTGGAAGAGACGTTAGCGCTGGCGGAGGTCTGGTGCGAGCAGCGCTCCTGCGAGGAGGATATCAGCCTCTCCCACGAGTTCGAGGGCATCAAGGATACGATGGACAACTTCGGCGCCGTCGGTTTGGAGGGCGGCGTGCTCATCATCGACGGCAAAGTCCAGGCCTTCGCGCTCGGCGAGCAGCTCAACGAGGAGACCGCCGTGATCCACGTGGAGAAGGCCAACCCGGATTATCGCGGCATCTACCCGATGATGACGCAGCAGTTCCCGGAGCATCGCTGGGCCGATCTGCGCTACATCAACCGCGAGCAGGATCTGGGCATTGCGGGCTTGCGGCGCGCCAAGGAATCCTATTATCCCGATCATTTAGTCAATAAGTATCGGATCACGTTGAAAGAATAAGGAAATCAAGGATTAAGGATTGAGAATGAGGAGAGGGGGATAGAGTGAATCCAAATTTGAAAGAGGTTTTGGCCCTGGCGCACGAGGGGCGGCGGGATGCGGCGGTGGCTCGCCTGCGCCGTTACCTGCGCGAGCACGACCGGGACATCGAAGCGTGGGTGATTTTGGGCCGCCTGGCGCCCGATGCGCCGCTGCGACTGGCGGCGCTGCGCCGCGCGCTGGAGTTGGAGCCGGGCCATCCGTGGGTGCGACGGGCGTTCGCCGCGCTGGGATTGCCGGGCGTCACGCCGCGCATGCTCCCCTCCTCCCCGGAGCCGCCGCCGATTCGCAAGGTCGCGCCGCCGACCGTGGACGAGCTGAAGGCCGCGCAGGCCGCGCGCGCGGCGCTCTGGCCCCAGCGCGCGCGGCGGGATGCGCCGCCATCGCTCGGCCAACTGATGGACGAGGGCCGCCTCACCCGCCAGGATTTGATCTGGGCGGCGGCGGAGGCCGAGGATGCGACGCTGCGCGCAGCCGCCACGACGCTCTTAGATGCGATGCACCGCCTGCCCAACGTCGCGATGACACCGGAGACCGCGCAACTCATCTCCTGGCCGCGCCATCGCTCCCACCGGCCGCTGGGCCAATTGGTGCGCCAGGGCGTCATCAAGGAGAAGGATTTGCGCGAGGCCGCGTGGTTCGCCGATGATCCCCGCGTGCGCGAGGCGGCGCGGATGATGCTGCCGCAGGCCTCCCCGGTGAGAAGCCGTAGGTCGGAAGGGGATGCCGACGCCCAGGAGCACGGCGAATCGGATAAGGGGGAATTAACAACACGGCCCCCAATGGGCAAGAGACAGGAGGCAAAGCGCAGGGAGCGGCCCACCTCCGGCGCGCGCGCCCGCCCGTTGACCGTGGTGCAGGGCGCCAATTACCTCACCCACGAGATCGAACAGCGCTACCGCCGGCGTCGCGTCGCCGTCGGCGGCCTGCTGGGATTGCTGGCGCTCGTCACGTTGATGTGGGTCGCCAGCGTAGGCCTCGCGCTGAGCCATCCGCGCATCCTGCCCCTGTGGATGTGGCCCATCATCGCCGGACTGGCCTTCCCTCTAATCTGGGCCGGCGAATATCTCTTAGAAGTGCGGCGCGAGAGCCAGAATTTCTATCAGCGCCAGCAGGCGGAATTGGCCGTGATGCGCCAGCTTCGCCATGTGCTGGACAGCGAGTGGACGCTCTTCCGCCATCTCAAACTCCCTCGGCGCGCGTCCGAGATCGGGATGGTATTGCTGGGGCCGCCGGGCGTCTTCGTGCTGGAGGTAGAGGCTTACCAGGGATTGTATCGCTGCCGGGACGATCGGTGCCAGCGTCACACGCCGCTGGGATGGCGCAACCTCCGCCGCGATCCGCTCCGGCGCGCCGAGAAGACCGCCCGCCAGCTCGAGCGCTATCTGACGACGGCGCTCAATCGCGAGGTCGATGTAGAGCCGCGCGTGGTGTGGGCCG
The DNA here is from genome assembly GCA_964468735.1 of uncultured Anaerolineales bacterium. Taxonomy (GTDB): domain Bacteria; phylum Chloroflexota; class Anaerolineae; order B4-G1; family SLSP01; genus JAAAOZ01. Next base: position 2,409 of record CAYXVS010000476.1, read on the forward strand.
GCCCGGGGAAGGTCACGGTTCAAGAGGGCGATGTCAGCAGCGAAATCTGGTTCGTGGATCGGATCACTGGGGCGGCTAAGGGCGTGATGAGCGAGCCAGCGCGGCTCTCGCCGCAGGATCGCGCCGCGCTGGCCGGCCTGCTGC
>CAYXVS010000477.1:0-2549 GCA_964468735.1 uncultured Anaerolineales bacterium
GTGTTGTCGGTCGTGATCACGGCCCCTCTGGGCGCCGTCGCTATCCGGGCCACGGCGCCCCAGTTGTTGGCGCCGGCAAATCCGCCCGAGGAGAGGCGGGTCAAACCTGAAGTTGGCGGAGGAAGTTGAATCACGATGAAGACCTGTTGACGGCCTCGCATCCGCTGGCGCAGGCGGCGGATAGCAGGAGCCGCCATTGAAATTGATATCAGGAGGCGCATCCCATGTCTGAAAATCCCGCCACATATTTGATTACCCACGGCTTACAGCCGTTCGTCGATCCGTACACGCAAGGTTTGTTCCTGCGCCGCGCCAAAGAAGGCGACCTGGACGCCGTGCGCGCTTATCTCGCCCTGGGCATGCCCATCGACGTGCGCGACCCGAACAGCCAGAGCACGGCCCTCATCCGCGCCACCGAGGGCAACCACCCCGACCTGATCCGCCTGCTGACCGCCGCCGGCGCCGACCTGGAAGCCCGCGACAAGGACGACGACACCGCGCTGATGACCGCCGTCAACTGGGGCAACCCCGAGGCGCTGCGCGCGTTGATCGAACTTGGCGCCGACCTCAACACCGTCTCGCGCAGAAACGGCACGCCGCTGGTGGCGGCCATCGAGAACAACCGGCTCAAACTGGCGCAGATGCTGCTGCAAGCCGGCGCCAATCCCGACAAGTCCTATGGCGAAGGCGCGTACACGGCGCTCTTTAACGCCGTCGCAGACGACAAGGCCGAATTTGTATCGGCGCTCATCGCCGCCGGGGCCAACATTGATACCCGCCACGGCCTACACCGCCGCCCCCTGCTGGTGCTGGCCGCGACCAAAGACCATACCAACCTCATTCCACTGCTCATCGAGGCTGGCGCCGACCTGGCAGCCGCCGACGATCTAGGCTGGACGGCCTGGCGAGCGGCGACCTACCTGGGCCACGATGACACAGTTGCTTCCCTCGTCGCCGCCGGAGCCACGACGCTTGCCACACCTGAACACGCCCTGCTCCACGCCGCACAATCCGGCGACGTGGACGCCCTGCACGCCGCGCTTGCTGCCGGGGCCGACCTCGCCGCCTGCGACCTCGACGGCGACTCGGCGCTGGCGCTGGCCTATTACAAAGGTCAGACGCAAGCCGTGCAGTTCCTCCTGGAACGGGGCGCCGCTGCGTTGCCCGTCCGCGGCCCCTATTCCCCGCTTTCCTATGCGGTAATGGCCGACAGCCCGCCCTGCGTCACCCTGCTCTTGCAAGCGGGCGTCGATCCCCCACCTGAAGAACGTTGGCCGCCGCTGATCAAGGCCGCGCAGAAGGAGCTTGTCTCCATCGGACGCATGCTGCTCACCGCGGGGGCCGACGTCAACACGCTGGACGCCTACGGTCAGACCGCGCTGCATTGGGCCGCCTACCGGGGTAATCTGAACTTTGTCGACCTGCTGCTTGAAGCCGGCATCCGTCTCAACATCCGCGACGACGACGGGCGCACCGCGCTCTATGTCGCCGTTGAAAATCGCCGGATAGCGGTAATCGAGCAGTTGATTGCCGCCGGCGCCGACCTCAATGTCACCAACAACACCGGCGAGACGGTCTTGCACAAAGCCTGTATGAGCGGCAATGTAGAATTAGCCCTATTACTGCTGCGCGCCGGGGCCGATCCCGCGCAGCGCAACAGCGTGGGCAGCCAACCGCTCACGCAAGCGCGGCTGATGGACAAAGAGGACTGCGTGGCAGCGGTGGTGGATTTCCTCACCGCGGAGGCCTACGCGGCTACACTGGCAGAACTGGGCCTGCGCGAGGACGACGCGCTGCCGGAAACCTTCTACGAACGGCTGGCCACCCGCCAATCCGAAGCCGCGCTGGTGGAATGGGTGCATCTGGGGCGCACCGACGTCGTCGCCGGACTGCTGCGCGCCGGATGCTCGCCCGACGTCTGCGATGGCTACTACAAATCCTTGTTGAGCCTCGCCTCGGAGGCGCGCCACGTCGAGCTGGTGACGCTGCTGCTCGCTGCCGGCGCCGACGTCGAAACCCGCTCCAACACCGGCAGCACGGCTCTGCATTGGGTTGCTTCTGCCGGGTTTGTGCCGGTCATCCAGGCGCTGGTGGAAGCCGGCGCCGACCCTAACCAGGGCGACAACTGGCGGCACACGCCCGTACACTATGCCGCCGGCAAAGGCCGGGTTGGCGCGCTGATCGCGCTCCAGCAGGCCGGGGGATTGATCGATCCTGATCCTGCCGGCGAGTCGCCACTGATGCGCGCCGCGCGCTTCAACCAGCCCCACGCGCTCTGCTGGCTGGTCGAATTCGGCGCGGCGCTCGACACGCGCAGTTACGATCTGGACACCTCCCTCTCGCTGGCGGTCCAGAAACGCACTGTGGAGAGCGTGGCATTCCTGCTGCAAGCCGGCGCAGACCCGAACCCGGTGGACAAGAGTGGGCGCACACCGCTGATGCAAGCCGCTGAAGCCGGTGAAGCGGACATCACGCGCCTGCTACTCGAATGGGGCGCCGACCCATCGCTGGTCGACGCGCAAGGCCGCACCGCGCTCGACCTGGCCGCC
>CAYXVS010000478.1:0-2548 GCA_964468735.1 uncultured Anaerolineales bacterium
ACCTCTTTGAGGATGCGCTTGCGCAGTTTGGCGATGTCGCTCTCATCCAAGGATTTTTCATCGGATTGATAGGTCAGCGCGAAAGCCAGACTCTTCTTCCCCGCGCCCACCTGCTCGCCGCGATAGATGTCGAAGAGGAGCGCGCGTTTGACCAGCGGATAGCCGGCCTCCATAATCGCGCGCTGGACCTCCAACGCGGGCGCGCCCTCATCCACCACCAGCGCCAGATCCTCGTGGACGGGCGCGTAAGTGGAGATCGTCGCCGCCTTTTTCTCGTCCTCGGCGCTCTCGGCGGCGGCCAACAGCGCGTCGAAGTCCCACTCCAGCATCAGCACCGGCTGCTCCGGCAGATCGAACGCCTCGCGCACCAGCGGATGCAGCTCGCCCAAAGCGCCCAGCGTCTGATCGCCCAACGAGACCTCGGCGCAGCGCCCCGGATGGTAGGCCGGATGCGCGCCGCGCGCGCCGCGCGCCCAGCTCGCCTCCTCCGCCAGCCCCAGATTGCGGAGCAGCGCCTCGACGATGCCCTTGAGATCGAAGTAATCCAGCGGTTCGCGCTCGTCCGTGGTCGCGTTGCGCCACCAGCGCGCCTCGCGCGGGCCGGTGAGCAGCATCGCCAGCCGGCGCGGCTCCGCGACGCCCGTCTCGCCCGCCTCTGGATCTGGCTCGCCCACGCCGTAGTAGATGTGCCCCAGCTCGAAGATGGCCAAGCGCTCCAGGAAGCGCTGATTGCCCCACGCGACGCGCAGGATGCCGGGCAGGATCGTCCGGCGCAGCAGCGAGCGCTCCGGCGCCAGCGCGTTGCGCAGGATGAGCCGCTCACCGGGCAGATCTAGGGTTTCGTCCGGCGCGGGATTCAGGCGCGATTCATCTTCAGGATCGATGAGGGAGTAGCTGATGATCTCATCCAGGCCGAGGCGCACCAAAATATCGCGCACGAGATCCTCGCCCTCCAACGAGCGATTGCGGCGCAGCGTGGGCAGTTCCTCGTCGATGAGCGTGTGCGGGAAGCGGTCGTAGCCCCAGATGCGAGCGACCTCCTCCACCAGATCGACGGGACGCTGCACGTCCATGCGATAGGTGGGCACAGCCACGCGCCAGCTTGCATCCTCCCCCTCGCCCGCGACCTCCTCAATCTCGAAGGCCAAGGCGGTGAGGATGCGGCGCTGCTCTTCCGGCGGGATCGCCACGCCTAAGATGCGGTCGGCCAGCGCGGGCCGGTAGGTCAGCGCGACCTCCTCCGGCTCGCCGGGGTAGAGATCGCCGACGGACGGCTCGACCTCGCCATCGGCCAGATCGGCCATCAGCTCGGCCGCGCGCGCCGCCGCGACGAACGCCAGCTTGGGATCGACGCGCTTACCGAAGCGCGAGGCGGCCTCCGAGTGCAGCTTGAGGGTCTGCGCCGTGCGCCGGATGTTGATGAAGTTGAAGTTCGCCGCCTCCAGCAGGATGTGCTCGGTGTCGGTATCGACCTCGCTCTCGGCGCCGCCCATCACGCCGCCGATGCCCACCGGGCCGCTGCCATCCGTGATCAGCAGCATCTCGTCATCGAAGGTGCGCAGTTCGCCATCTAAGGTCTCCATCTGCTCGCCCTCCTCGGCGCGGCGCACGATAATGGCCGGCAGGTCGCCGGATGCGCGCGGGTGCAGTTCCTCGTAATCGAAGGCGTGGAGCGGCTGACCCAACTCCAGCATCACGTAGTTGGTGATGTCGACGATGTGGCTGATGGGCCGCATCCCCGCGCGGCGGAGGCGCATCTGCATCCACAGCGGCGAGGGGCCAATATCGACGTGGCGGATCAGGGTGGCGGTGTAGCGCGGGCAAAGCTCCGGGTCGGCGATCTCCAGGTCGATGAAGTCCGGCTCCGGCGTCGTGTTCAGCGCCAGGCGCTCGGCGGCCCGGAGCGGATGATCGCTCAGCGGGCGGTCGAGCAGCGCGGCGACCTCGCGCGCGATGCCGTAGACCGATTGCAGGTGACCAAAGGGGCCTTTGATGTCGAAATCTAAGATGTAATCGCCCAGCACCTCCACCAGCGGCGCGCCGATGGGCGTGTCCTCGGGCAGATAGATGATGTCCGTCTGCTGCTCGGCGAGGCCCAGTTCCTTTTCGGAGCAGACCATCGCCCGCGAGCGGATGCCGCGAATCTTCGCCGGCTTGAGCGTCCGCTTGATCCAGCCCTCCTCGTGGCCGTCGTAGAGCGTGGCGCCCTCCCACGCGAACGCGACCTTGAGATGCAGGTCTTCCTCGCCCAGGTAATCGAAGAGGCTGGGCGCGCCGGTCACGACGATTTCGTTCTCCTCGCCGCCGTAGTTGACCTCGGCCAGCACCAGCCGGTCGGCGTTGGGATGCTGGCGGACATCGACGACCTCGGCGGTGACGATCTTCTCCGGGTCCCAGGGCAGTTCCGCCTCCTCGCGCCCGATGGCCGCGATGGTTTCCACTTCCAACCCGGCCAGATCGAGCCGCTGGCGCAGCTCCTGGACGGGCAAATCCTTCACTTTGACATAGTCATTCAGCCAAGATAGGGGGATACGCATAGGTATTTCTC
>CAYXVS010000479.1:0-2543 GCA_964468735.1 uncultured Anaerolineales bacterium
GATCGAATGAAACCTTGACGACTCATCCTCCACAGGTATAATACATCGCACTGACTGTACATCCACGAAAAAGGGAAGAAAAGAGACCATGTTAGACGCGAATCAATTAAGAAAAGGGACCACGTTTCTCTTAGATGGGAAACTGTATCAAGTTTTAGAATATCAACACCATAAGCCGGGCCGAGGCAACGCCATCATCCGCACCAAACTGCGCGATCTGCGCAGCGGCACCATTATCCGCCGGAACTTCTTGGATAACGACCGCTTTGAGGAAGCTCCTGTTGAGCGCCGGACGTTTCAGTATCTCTACAGCGATGGGGATTTTTACTACTTTATGGATACCGACACCTACGACCAAACCCGCATCCCCCAGGATCTGATCGGGGAGAAGGCCGGGTATCTCAAAGAGAGCATAGAATTAGTCTTGGTGATGTTGGGCAACGAGCCAATCGATCTCGAACTGCCGCCTACCGTGGAATTGGAGGTCGCCAAGGCCGAGATGGCCGTCGTCGGCGATACCGCCACGGGCGCTCAGAAGACCATTACCTGCGAGACCGGGCTGGAGGTCGATGCCCCGCTCTTCGTCCAGGTCGGTGACGTCATCCGCGTCGATACCCGCAGCGGCGAGTACGTCACCCGCGTGTAGCCCGCCCCGACGCCAAATCGACGCCCGATAGGAGTTGACCGTTGTGCGGCGCGCCTTCCAGCGCGCCGCATGCCCTTTGAGATACAGGCATCTCAGGAGGAACCGAACGACATGACCGATTGGAGTCTTTACGCCGGGCGGTGGGTTGCCTTGCGCGAAAATGGCCAGGTCGCCAGCGTGGGCGATACGGCGGCCTACGCCCGCTACGCCGCGCGCGCCAAGCTTCCCAAAGAATATCTCCGGCTGATGTGGGTCGCCCCGCATCCGCCCCACGTCCTGATCCCCGAATGGCCCTTAGCCCACATCCGGCCCATCCTGCCGGATAACGGCATCTGGCTGGCCGGCGGCCCCGTCCGCGACCTGCTGCTGCGCCGTCCCCTGCACGATTGGGACTTCGCCGTGGCCGGCAGTGGGCGCAAGATCGCGCGCGAGGTGGCGGACACGCTCCATACCGCCTACTACGCCTTGGATGAGGCGCGCGATACCGGGCGCGTCGTCGTCACCCACCCCGCCACCCACCGGCCCATCACATTGGATTTCGCCGCCCTGCGCGGGGAGGATTTAGCCGAGGATCTTCATCTGCGCGATTTCACCATCAACGCGATGGCGATGACGTTAGACGGCGAGATCATCGACCCCCACGGCGGGCAAGAGGATCTGGCCGCCGGACTGATCCGCGTCACCAGCGAGCGGAGCTTCCGCGACGATCCCGCGCGGCTGCTGCGCGCCGTGCGTCAGGCCGGCACGCTGGGCTTCCAGTTGGAGACGATGACCGAGATGGCCATCCAAGCGCAGGCCGCCAAGATCAAATCCGTCGCCGCCGAGCGCATCCAAGCCGAACTGTGCAACGTCCTCGCCAGCGTCCCCGCGCCCCACAGCCTCCAGGCCCTGGCCGATCTGGGCCTCCTGCATCACATCCTGCCCGAAGCGAAGATCCTCCAATCGGTTCGCCAATCCTGGCCCCATCACTACGCCAACACCTGGGAGCACACCTTGGCCGCCATCTCCGCTGTGGAGGGCATCCTGGCAATGTTGAATGGAACGCCGCGCCCCGAAAGCACGCGCGCCTACGTCCCCGTGCCGGACTGGGCGTGGGAGCAACTGGATGAGATGCTGATGCCGCTCCAGGCGCCCCTGTTAGATTATCTAAATGCTGAGTTGAGCGTGGAGATGCCGCGCCGCAATCTGCTGAAGTGGGGCGCGCTCTATCACGATACCGGCAAGGCCGAGACGCGCAGCGTCGATGGGCGCGGGCTGACGCACTTCTACGGCCACGCCAAGGTCAGCGCCGAGACGACCCAGGCGCGGCTGCGGGCGCTCCACTTCCCCAACAAGGCCATCGATTTTGTCGCCGCGCTCGTCCGCTATCACATGCGCCTCATCGATTTCAGCCAATCGGGCGGCAGCCGCCGGGCCATCTATCGCTTCTATCGAACTACGGGGGAAAGCGGCGTGGGCGTCGTGCTCCTCGCCCTGGCCGATGCGTTAGCCGTCTGGGGCCGCAAGTTGGATCAGAAGCGCTGGATCAATCTGCTGCATGGCGCCGAGGCGCTCTTGGACGATTACTTCCATCGCCCAGAAGAAACCATCGCGCCGCCGCCCCTGCTCGATGGCCACGATCTGCTGGCGATGAACATTCCCCAAGGCCCTGTAATCGGCGATCTGCTGGAGGCCCTGCGAGAAGCACAGGCCGCCGGCGAGATCGCCACCGAAGCGGAGGCCCGCCGTCTCGTGCGCTCACACCGCGACCGCGCAGGTGAGATTCGTGGGGGGTAGCCGGACAATGACGACCTCAATCCATAACCGACGCCGCATCGCCTTGACGCTCTGGCTTGGCCTCAGCTTGATCATCAGCGGCTGCCAGCTGGGCACGCCAGAGCCGACGCCCACGCCCACG
>CAYXVS010000480.1:0-2538 GCA_964468735.1 uncultured Anaerolineales bacterium
GCTCTACTATCCCAACTATGAAGTGGAAAACGCCTTCTCCAAATATCTCTTGAGCGCCTTCACGCCGGTCAAAAACGGGCTGGTGGGCAGCTATCTGCACCGATTAGCGCAAGCTATGCAGGCCCAGGCGTGGGAGGACTTCTTCGAGACTTTACAGGTCTTCTTCGCCGACATCCCCTATGACATCCAACTCTCGCAGGAGAAGTACTACCAGAGCATCTTCTACCTGATCTTCAAGCTGATCGGGCTGCACATCGATGCGGAGGTGCGCACCAATCGCGGGCGCATCGACGCCGTGATCGAGATCGGCGAGCGCGTCTTCATCTTCGAGTTCAAGTTGGACGCCGGCGCCGATGAGGCGCTCGCGCAGATCAAAGCGCGGGGGTATGCCGAAAAATACGCCGCCCGCGCTGACGTCACGCTCATCGGCGTAGCCTTCAGCACCGAGACGCGCGGCGTCGAGGCGTGGAAGATTGAGATGGTATAGTACTTTTGAAATTCAGAGGAAACAGACACATGAGAAAAGATGACGTTATCAAACTATTACAGGAACATCGCCAAGCGTGGATGCCATTTGGCGTAAAATCGATGGCTGTCTTCGGCTCGGTGGCGCGAGGAGAAAGTCATCCCGAAAGCGATGTGGACATCTTAGTTGATTTTGAGGGCCAAGCGACCTTCAACCGCTATATGGATCTTAAATTCTACTTAGAGGATCTATTAGGTCGCAAGGTCGATTTGATCACCCACAAAGCGCTCAAGCCTCGGATGCGACCTAATGTAGAAGAAGAGGCCATTTATGTCGCGTGACTATCGGCTCTATCTGGACGATATCCAAGAAGCCTGTGAAAAGATCCTGCGTTACACAGATGGCTTGGGGTTTGATGAGTTTGTGACCGATGACAAGACATTTGATGCCGTGATACGCAATTTAGAGATCATCGGAGAAGCAGCCAAACACATCCCGCCAGAGATGAGAGAGCACTATCCCCACATCAAATGGGCTAAAATTGCCGGCCTGCGCGACATCGTAGCTCACGAATACTTTGGCCTGGACATCGACATTCTATGGGACATCGTACAAAACCACGTCCCCGAGCTTCTTGATAACATCCAAGAGGTTATGCGACGAAAAGATTTATCAACCGGATCAAAAAAAGGAACTTCTTAACAACATGCATTATCATATTTGGACGATTGGTTGTCAGATGAATGTGGCGGATTCCGAGCGGGTGGCGGCGGGGCTGGAGCGATTGGGTTTCACGCCCGCCGACCGCGCGGAGGACGCCGATGTCGTCGTGCTCAACACCTGCGTGGTGCGCCAGCAGCCGGAGGATAAGGCCGTGGGCCGCTTGAATCAGCTCAAGAAGTATAAGCGCCGCCATCCCGACGGCGTCCTGGCCCTGATGGGCTGCATGGTCGGCGTGAAGGATACCGCGCCGCTCGCGGCCCGCTTCCCGTGGGTCGATCTCTTCCTCCCGCCCTCCGATCCCACCGCGCTGTGGGCCTTGTTGGCCGAGCGCGGCGATCTCAGCGAGGCGCAGACGCTCATCGCCGACGCGGAGGCGCGCCGGCTGGCCATCGGCCGCGCGGATACCGTGCTGCCGCCCTCGCAGGCCGGGCGCGTCGTCAGCGATTACATCCCCATCGTGCTCGGCTGCTCGCACGCCTGCACCTACTGCGTGATCCCCTACCGGCGCGGCGCCGAGCGCAGCCGCCCGCCGGAGGTCATCGTGGCCGAGGCGCGCCAGATGGTCGCGCAGGGCGTCCAGGAGATCACGCTGCTCGGCCAGATCGTGGATCGCTACGGCTATGATCTGCCCGCGTTCGCCGACGCCCAGCACAAGCCGAAAGACATGCCGCTGGTCACGCTGCTGCGCGAGGTGCACGCCATCGAGGGCCTGCGCCGCCTGCGCTTTCTCACCAGCCATCCCAACTGGATGAAAGAGCCGCTGCTGCACGCCGTCGCCGAACTGCCCAAAGTCTGCGAGCACATCGAGGCGCCCATCCAATCCGGCGACGACGAAATCCTGCGGCGGATGCGACGCGGCTACACCGTCGACGACTATCGCCGGCTCGTGGCCCGCATCCGCGAACTGATCCCCGGCGTCTCCATCGCCACCGACATCATCGTCGGATTCCCCGGCGAGACGGAGGCGCAATTCCAGCACACCTACGATCTGCTGGCCGAGCTGCGCCTAGACAAAGCGCACATCGCGCGCTACTCGCCGCGCCCGCAGACCGTGGCCACGCGCCGCTTCGAGGACAATCTACCCCGCGAGGAAAAGGAACGCCGTCGCCGCGCGCTGGACGAACTCCAGGGCGAGATCTTAGCCGAGAAGAACGTGCGTTATCTTGGCCAGACCGTCGACGTGCTGGTGGAGGGCTTTCAGAAGCGCACGGGCCGCTGGTTCGGGCGCACCCGCACCGACCGCCTGGTCTTCTTCGAGGCCGAGGGCGCGTGGCTGGGCCGCATGGCCCCCGTCGCCATCACCTGGGCCGGGCCGTGGTCGCTCGTCGGCGCGGCAGAATCAGCAGATT
>CAYXVS010000481.1:0-2526 GCA_964468735.1 uncultured Anaerolineales bacterium
ATAACATAAATTACATTTAATGTCAATAAATCAATAGGAGTCTATCATCGTACTTATCACTTACATATTTTTTGAAGGAAAAAAATTAAAATAATTGTATATTTTGTTAACTTATAATAAACCTCCCAACTACAAACGATTTTCAGAGGGATCTGCCCATTTATTTGGGAGGTTTTAAAATTTGGACTCACGTTACACCCTCAATCTGCACGGTTGGAGCCCCGACGGCAACTGGTTGTTGTATTCTCATTACGACCAGCCGGAAAATGGTATTCTATCCAAGATCGGTGTGAACGCTGACGGGAGCCTCGACACAGAATCCGTCATTAACCTGCTCACCGACACACGCCTCCCCGGCGCTGCCGTGCACCATCCCCACGATCTCCGCGCCGACGTAGTTGAAGCTATCCTGAAAGGCGCGCAGCGCGTTGACCGCGCCGGAGTTGAAGGCGTTGTCATCCCCGTAGGTGAGCACAATCCCCACGCGCTTTTGCCCCAGCACGTGCCCCTCCGGGCCGCCCAGCGCGTAGCAGCGATCCAAGAAGAGCTTCGTCTGCGCCGACATCGTGAACCAGTAGATGGGGCCGGCGATCAGCAGCGCATCGGCGCGGCGCAGCTCTGGGTAGATGAGGTGCATCTCATCCTCGATGATGCACTCTGCTGACGTGCTCTCCCGACAAGAGTCGCAGGCAGCGCACGGCTCGATGTCCATCTCTTGCAGGAAAAAGGTGGTCACCTTCGCGCCGGCAGCTTCCGCCCCAGCGATAGCGCGCCGCGCCAGCGTGGCGCTGTTCCCCTCGCGGCGCGGACTTCCCAAGACGACAATTAGATGTGGTTGTGGCATACAGTCCTCCTATGTGATGGCACTTCATTATTATCGCGCAGCGGATGCCCAGCTACGAACGATGTAATCGTTTAGTCTGAGGTGCAACGCACTTTTGAGCTTGTCGCCAGGCATATATTGCATGAGGTAGCGCTTTCCTTTAGTTCAAGTGCGTTGCACCTTGGCCTGCTCATAAAGCCAAACAGATACCGAGCGATTTTCTCTATTTTTCGGGAATCAAGCGCAGGGTGATGATCTCGTAGGGCGTGAAGTCAATCATCACGCGCTGGCCGTCCGGCGCGAGGGGCTCTTCGTCCTCCTCCAGCAGATTCGTCCGCCACGCCGCCGCGACAGAGAAATCGCACGTGAGCGTCGCCCGCCCGCGTTGACGCTGGCTTTCGTAGAGGCGGATGATCAGCCCGCGCCCGTCCTCGGCCTGCTTGACCGTCTCGATGACGAGGTTGGGGCGATTGGACCGAATGACGGATGACGCATGGCGAATGCCGGAGGGCCGGGGGTTGGTGTAGGTGATGATGGGATCGTTCAAGGCGTAGGCCGCCCCGATGGTCGTCTCATCCCAACTGCCGGCGTGGGGCAGCAGGCTGTAGGTGAAATGATGCTCGCCCTGATCGGCCTCCGGGTCCGGCTCGGTGGGGCTGCGCAGCAGGCTGAGGCGCATCACATTACCGTGGACATCGTGGCCATATTTGCAGTCGTTGAGCAGGCTGACGCCGTAATCGCCCTCGCTCAGGTCGATCCACTTCTGAGCGCAGACCTCGAAGCGCGCCCAATCCCAACTGGTGTTGCGATGCGTGGGGCGCTGAACGTTCCCCCATTGGATCTCGTAGGTCGCGACCGGGGAGAGAATCTCCACCGGGAACGCCGCCTTGAGCAGGATGTGGCGCTCGCGCCAATCAATGGTCGTCTCGAAATCGATGCGGGGGCTGTTGTGGGTCAGCGAGATGCGCTGGACGTACTCGCTGTGCAGGATGCGCCGCCGAATCTCCAGCGTGGCGCGCAGTGGCCCGTCCTCGATCACCTCTATGGACGTGGCCGGATCGGCGCGCCACATCTGCTCCTCGAAGAAAATGTCCACGTCCCAGGCGTCCCAGTTCAGCGGGCGATCCTCGAAGGCCTGGAATTGATTCGCCGCCGCGCCCGGCGCCAGCACCTCGCGCGCGTGGGACTTGTCGTAGATGCGCGTGATGTCCCCCTCGGCGTTGAACTCGACCCGCACCTTGGCGTTCTCTAGATGCGTCGGGGAAGCAGTCAACGGGGATGAGGCTTCTGGAGGCGCGCCCTCAACCATCGTAATCGCCAGCGGCGTGACGCTGTACGGCGGCAGTTCGCCGGCATCGATCCACGTGCCGGCCGCAGTGGCTTGCGTGCGCACCGGCGTCCCATCCGGGCGACAGAGGCGCTGATCCGCCGATAGCTCCCCATCCCAGAAAGCCAAATCCCGCCGGGCGAAGCTGGTGGGGTTGATGAGGAGCAGATCGCCGCCCGTGGCCTCCGCCAGCACGGCCAACGCCTCCGCGCGGATGTCGCCGGCGGTGGCCTGCACCTCGGCGTACTGGGCCAGCGCCGTCTCGTAGACCGGCCCGATGCTGCTGCCGGGGATGATGTCGTGGAATTGGTTGAGGCAGACCAACTGCCACGCCGCGCGCAGCTTAGCCGTTGGATAGTGATAGCTTTCATCCAAT
>CAYXVS010000482.1:0-2525 GCA_964468735.1 uncultured Anaerolineales bacterium
GATAGAATGATGAGGTGATGGATGAAAATGGTAATCAAGGAGTTACGAATGGATGAGAGACAAGGGGAAGAATTGACCCGGCGCATCCCGCCGGTGTTGGGCCTGGTGATTGGCGTGTTGGCAGTTTCGACCGCCTCGACCTTTATTCGATTGGCGCAGACGTCGATCCCGTCGCTGGCGGTGGCGGCCTGGCGGCTGACGATTGCCTCGCTGCTGTTGGCGCCGCTGGCCGTGACGCGCTGTCGCGCGGAGTGGCGCGCGCTCTCGCGCCGCCAGTGGCGCTGGGCGATTGCCTCCGGCGTGATTTTGGCCATCCACTTCTACTCGTGGATCACCTCGCTGGCGATGACCTCGGTGGCGGCCTCGGTGGTGCTGGTGACGACCGCGCCGCTCTTCGTCGGCGTGATCTCGCATTTTGTGTTGGACGAGCGGCTGACGCTGCCGATGATCGTCGGTTTGGCGGTGGCCTTAGTCGGCTCGATTATCATCGGGGTGGGGGATCTCAGCGGCGGTGGGCATCAGCTCGCCGGCGATGGCCTCGCGTTGATCGGGGCGGTCGCAGCGGCGCTCTATATGCTGATTGGGCGGTCGCTGCGGGCGCGGCTCTCGCTGCTGGGCTACATCTTCCCGGTCTACGGCACGGCGGCCCTGACGTTGATGGCGCTGGCGCTGCTTTCCGGCGCGCCGCTGACCGGCTATCCTTCGCGCATGTGGCTGTGGCTCGCGCTGATGGCCCTCATCCCCCAGATTGTGGGACATTCCTCGCTCAACTGGGCGCTGGGCCATCTCCCCGCGACCTACGTCTCGCTTTCTGTCTTGCTGGAACCCGTCGGATCGACGCTGCTGGCGTGGCTCATCCTGACCGAGCCGCCGACGTGGGCGGCTGTGATCGGCGGCGCGCTGATCTTGGCCGGCGTCGTCATCGCCACGCTCCGCAAGCGCCCAGCAAAATCTAAAAGTCCCATCAGCAGATGAAGCAGATAGGAGCAGATTTTGCTTTTGTATCTGTTTAGTTCCATGAGCAGACCAAGGTGCAACGCACTTAAACCGAAGGAAAAGTAACGCCTCATGCAGTAATATCTGGTCATAAACCCAAAAGTGCGTTGCACCTCACAAGACTAAACGGTTACTTGCTTTTTACACAATACGCAATACGTTTTACTTTTCATAAATCGGAGGCTTTAACGTGAACCTATTTCTTCTATTCCTGTTAGGCGGTCTATGGGGCACCTCGTTTCTCTTTATCAAGATCATCGTCAGCGAGGTGGGGCCGTTGACGTTGGTGACGGGGCGGTTGGCGCTGGCGACGATTTTGATGTGGGCGATCCTGCTCCTGCGCGGGGAACGTCCGCCGCGCTCGTGGGCGCGATGGCGAGGGTATGCTGTGCTCGGCTTGCTCAACGGCGCGCTGCCCTACAGCCTCATCTCCTGGGGCGAGCAGTACATCCCCAGCGGGTGGGCCGCGCTGCTGCAATCCACCACGCCTCTCTTCACCATCCTGCTGGCGCACTTCCTGACCGATGACGACCGCGTCACTGGCGAGAAGATCTTCGGCGTGCTGCTGGGCTTCGCCGGTGTGGGCCTGCTGATGTGGCCGGAGGTGCGCGGCGGGATCAGCGCGTCGCTGTGGGGGCTGCTGGCCATCGTCGGCTCCTCTGTGAGCTACGCCGCCGCCGCGATCCACGCCCGCGAGCACTTCGGCGGCCAATCCCCGATGGTCTCCGCCGCCGGGCAATTCACGATGGGTCTGGTGTTGATCTTGCCCCTCAGCCTGGGCCTCGAGAAGCCCTTTGCGCTCGCACCCTCCTGGCGGACGTTGGCGAGTTGGGCCGCGGATGGTGTGATCTGGTCGCATGGGGGGGCGCTTTTGCCCTCCTGGCCGGTGTTGGCGAGTTGGGCGGGCCTGGCCATCCTGGGAACCGTCATCGCCTACGCGATCTACTTCTATCTGATCCAGCGCACCAGCGCGACCTTCGTCACGATGACGACCTACATCGTGCCCATCAACGGCCTGATTTTGGGCGCGCTCGTTCTGGGCGAGTCGATTAGCCCGACATTGTTGGTCAGTTTGGGGTTGATCTTGGGCGGGGTGCTCTTGGTGCGCCAGTAAGGCGTGTGAGAAATCAAATTACGGCAGCGTGCGGAAGAGGGTGCGGCGGAGGATCCCTTCGATCAGCAGGAGCGTCAGCGCGGGGAGGAACAGAAGAAGCGCCCACAGTCGCGTCAGACCTGATGCTTTCCTCATCGTGTCACCGTCCGCTGGCGCTCGGTGCAGATTAGCTCGGCGGTCAGCGCCAGGAGCGCGGCGTCCGCGAACCACGCGAAACGCTCGATGCCCTGCGTCTCGAATAGTGATTATGCTTATACTGCGATTGAGGTGTGCGTCAAGAGTAGGTGGAGTTTGAATTAGGCGGGGTGTGTTGATTTGTGCAGTTTGTGGGGCCGGGGGCATATTTCGTATTGTGTATTGTGGTTACTGTCACAGAGTATTCGCCACTGCGCCGCGCCGATGGTTGAAACCCTCG
>CAYXVS010000483.1:0-2518 GCA_964468735.1 uncultured Anaerolineales bacterium
TGTCATCTTTCGGGCTATACTGGGCCAGGTGTTTTCGCCCAAACTGGGCCAGTGCTTTTCACCAAAGATGGGCCAGGTGTTTGCGGCCAAAGTGGGCCAGTGGCGTAACTCCTTCATTTAGGGCATACTCCTGTGTGAGATTCCACACAAGGAGGCTAGAAAATGCCCAGCAACAGGAAGGAGACTATGGACATTCGAGAGATGGTACGCCGGATGCAAATAGGCCAGAGCGACCGGGCCATTGCCAAGGCGTTGCAGGTAGATCGGAAAACGGTCGGGAAGTATCGGTATTGGGCCACAGAGCAGGAGCTTCTGGAAGGGGAGTTGCCTTCCCTGGGCGACTTGCAGGCGTTGCTGGATGAGACGCTGAGTCCCCCACCGCCCCCACAGAACACATCGACGGTGGAGCCGTATCGGGAGCTGGTGGTCGAATGGAGGAAAGCTCAGGTAGAAATCGCAGCGATTCACCAACGGCTGCTGGAACGCGGCTACAGCGGCAGTTACTCGTCGGTACATCGGTTTGTGCGGGCGCTGGAGCCCCGGGAGCCAGAGGCGACGGTGCGCGTGGAGACGCCGCCCGGCGAGGAGGCGCAGGTGGATTTCGGGTATGCGGGAATGATGATTGATCCGGAAACGGGGCAGCCGCGCAAGACGTGGGTGTTCGTGATGACGCTCTCGTGGAGTCGGCACCAGTATGCCGAGTTCGTCTTCGACCAGAAGGTCGAGACCTGGCTGCGAGTGCACCGGAATGCGTTCGAGTTCTTTGGAGGCGTGCCGGAACGGGTTGTGCCCGATAACCTGAAGGCCGCCATCGTCCGCGGGTGTTGGGACGAGCCGGAGGCCCAGCAGGCCTACCGCGAATGCGCCGAACACTACGGGTTCCTGATCAGTCCCTGCCGCCCCCGGACGCCGCAGCACAAGGGCAAGGTCGAACAGGGCGGCGTCCACTACGTCAAACGTAACTTCTGTGGCGGACGCGAGCCCACGCCTGTGCCGCAACTCAATCGGAAGGTGCTCGAATGGTGCATCACCACCGCCGGGGAGCGCATTCACGGCACCACGAAGGAGCGGCCGCTGGAGCGTTTCGCGACGGAGCGGCCGCTGCTGCGCCCTCTGCCGGGCACGCCCTACGATATGGCGGTCTGGAAAACGGCCCAGGTGGCGCGAGATTGTTACGTCACCTTCGAGCGGGCCTACTACTCGGTGCCTTTCCGCCTGGTTGGGCAGCAGGTCTGGGTGCGCGGGGGGACCCACGCGGTGCATATCTACACCTCCGACTACCACCTCGTGGCTACCCACGACCGTGCGCACCAACCGGGGCAGCGTCTGACGCATCTGGATCATCTCCCACCCCACAAGGTGCCCGGTTTGATGCTCACGCGGGAGGCCTGCCGCCTCCAAGCCGCCGAGATCGGGCCATCTACCCAGCAGGTCGTGGCTGTCCTGCTTGCCCATCGCCCAGAGGACCGGCTGCGCACGGCGGGGAGGGTGCTCCGGCTGGCCGAGCGGTTCTCACCCGAACGGTTGGAAGCTGCTTGCACCCGGGCCCTGCACTTCGACGATCCGGCGTACGGCACGGTCAAACGGATCCTGGAAGGGGGGTTGGACGCCGAGGAACCGCCCGCGGTCGCAGCGCCTCCTCCGGCGCAGACCTTTGTCCGCTCGGCTGTGGAGTTGGTCGGCCATCTGATGGGCGGTGTATCGTGGAAATGACACATCAATTGAGCCCCTTTCTCAAACGTCTGCGCCTGTCGGGCATCCTGGAAACCCTGGAGGTCCGTAACCAGCAGGCCATCGCGGGCCAATGGACCTACATTGAGTTCCTTACCCGCCTCCTGGAAGACGAGGTCGAACGGCGGAGTCAAAAGCAGCTGGCGCGGCGCATCCGCCGGGCCGCGATCAACCCCACCAAAACCCTGGAAGGCTTCGACTTCCCCTTCAACCCCACCCTCAACCGCCAGCAGATCCTCGATCTGGCCGCCTGCACCTACATCGGCCAGAAGCGCAACGTGCTGCTCTGCGGGCCGACCGGCGTGGGGAAAACCCATCTGGCGCAAGCCCTCACCCACGAGGCCTGTCGCCGGGGCTACACCGCCCTCTTCGTCAACACCTACCGGATGCTCCAGCACATCAACGGCGGGCGCGCCGACGACACCCTCGAGCGCCGCCTCCAGACCTATCTCCGCCCCGACTTGCTGGTGCTGGATGACTTCGGGCTCAAGGCCCTCCATCCCCCGGCTCCGGAGGACTTCTACGACATCATCAACGAGCGCTACGAACGCGGGAGCATCCTCCTCACCAGCAACCGCCCGCCAGAAGAGTGGCCCGACCTGTTCGGTGATCCTCTGCTGGCCTCGGCAGGCCTGGATCGCCTGACCCACAATGCCGCTGTGGTGGTCATTACCGGGGCCAGCTTCCGAGCTCACGGCTCCCGGCCGAAAGAGGAGGCGCCTATCGAACAACACGGGTAGCGTCATCGGATTATTCCCTTGGAGTTACGCTGTCGCCTGCTCTGCGC
>CAYXVS010000484.1:0-2512 GCA_964468735.1 uncultured Anaerolineales bacterium
TCCAGCATCTCGTCGTCCGGCTCGCGGGTGGTGATGCGCTGGAGCGCCAGGTTTGGGCCGATGAGGGCCTGCATGATCGGGTGCTCGGCGTGGCGGCCCGTGAAGCGCAGCCACTCGTAGGCGATGCCCGTGATCACGGGGATCATCAGCAGGCGCGAGAGGATGCGCACCGGCAGGGAGGGACGACCCAGCGGCGCGAAGACCAGCACAGAGATCAGCACCACGATCAGCAGGAAGGCGGTGCCGCAGCGCGCGTGCTGCCGCGAGTAAGGGCGCACGCCCTCGACCGTCAGGGGCGCGCCATCCTCATAGGCGTTGATCGTCTTGTGCTCCGCGCCGTGATAGGCGAAGACGCGCCGAATCTCCTCCATCTGCGCGATGGCGGTCATATAGCCCAACATCAACGCCAATCGCACGCCGCCTTCTAGGAGATTGAAGAGCAGAGCATGGGTGGCTTCGCTGAGGATCAGGCCAGCGACGAAGGTGGGGAGCGCCATAAAGAGCGCCAGCCCCGCAGCGATGGAGAATGCGCCCAGGGCGAACTCTGTGGGTTTGCTCATCTCCAACTCCTCGCCCTCCGCCTCCGCGACGACCTCGGCGGAGAAGAAGAGCGCGCGCATCCCCAGGCCCAGCGCATCCCACAACATGGGTAACCCGCGCAGGAAGGGCGTCTTGCTGATCCAGCCCCGGTAGATCTCCCCCAACTCCTCGGTTTTGATGACGATCTCCCCGGCCTCTGTGGCCTCTTTGGCCTCTTTTCCATTCGACTCGCCGTCCGCGTCGTTCTCCTCCGAGGCGGCCTCGTCGTTATGGGGGACCGGCTTGCGGACGGCAATCGCGGCCAAGTACTTCCCGCGCATCATCACGCCCTCCATCACCGCTTGGCCGCCGTACGACCAGCCCAGGGATTCGCGTTGCTCTTTTGTCGTTGCTGCTACATTATCGTTTCCCACTTTATCCACATCTATCTCCGTTCACGTAAACGCATCTAAAAAAGCTCCAAGCCCCCTGTCCGCGAGGATGGGGGCTGAGAGCGTTGGACTATTCGACGATCTGACTATCGACGACTTGACTACCCGCTACCGTCGTCGCGCCTGCTCCCACGCTTTGAGAGTTGCCCGGCGGGCCAAGACGGCGGCCATCTCGCGGCGATACGCCACGCTGCCTCGGAAATCGGCGACCGGCTCCAGCTCTTCGATGACCGGCGCCAGCGCCTCCGCGATCTTCTCCTCGGTGAGTAGCTTGCCCTTGAGGAGATGCTCGGCCTTGTGCAGGCGAACGGGCTGCTCGGCGGCGCCGCCCACAGCGATGCGCAGCGCGGCGGGCAGCCCCTCGTCCACGGCGATGTAGGCCGCCGCGCAGACGATGGGCTTATCCTTGGGCGAGCGTCCCACCACCTCGAAGGCGGCCGCGCTGCGGGCCGGCGGTCGCTTGATGATTACCCGCGTGAGCAGCACGCGCGTCTTGATCAGCCGATCCCGATAAGCGACGAAGCTGGCGAAGGGCGCGGTGTGCACGGTCGGATCGGCGTATTTGATCTCGGCGTCCAAGACGAGCAGCGCCGTGGTGAGCGGGTCGGCGGGGCCGGCGACGATCAACGCGCCGCCCAACGTGCCCTGCTCGCGCAGGTTGCGCGATTGGGTGTAGCCTGCGGCGGTGGCCAGCAGCTCATCGGCCACCTCGCCCGCGTCTGGATGATCGATGATCTCTTGCAGCGTGGCGGTAGCGCCGATGAAGACGCCATCCAACTTGCCCTCGATGTCGTTTAGACCCGTGTTTTGCAAATCCACCACCGTCTCCAGCGTGGCGTCGCCCTGCGCGACCGTCCACGCGCCGCCGCCGAGGTAGACGGCGTTTGGATTCGATTGCACCAGCGCCACAGCATCCTCAGCCGTGGTCGGGCGGTGATAATTTTTCACATTTCGTAACATCCCAGCCTCCTTGTGTGGAAATTTTTATGTTTACAGCAACTACGCCGTACGCGCCGTGCAGCACGTAGTATATCGACCTGCGGTTAAGCTGCGGGCGGGTGCGGGCGAGCAACTTCTATACTAACTTACCAACAAGCGTGAACGTGCCGCCGATTTGCACGCCGATTAGCCCGTCAGCTTGAACCGCTTGTTAGCCCGCCCCCCGCTGGAAAATGTGTGCTGGTTAAGCGTTTGGTCGAAGGTACTCCCTTGAAGCATACTCAAAACCCGGCTATACAAGTTAGGCTAGAACAATGCAACCAGCCAAGCGGTTTGCGTTCCCCTATTCATCAAAGCACACGGTTTGGCGCTCTTGTATAGCGTCTTTTTAACGCTCGTTTTGTCACAAGGGGGAGTCTGCCGCGCCTTTTGTCAACATCAAACGGATGTACAGACATTTTTCTTTTGCAATCTAGCCGCGCGGCAGGCCACCCGCGCGACTATTTAGGGAATATCCTTCTGCAATGTCGGGTTGACCAAGGTTGCGGTTGATACTGCTGTCAGCGTGATACTTGGGGTTGCTTTTGTCGAGTTGCAATTCA
>CAYXVS010000485.1:0-2509 GCA_964468735.1 uncultured Anaerolineales bacterium
CCAATCTATGTCTGTTCCTTTTCTTCCTCCCACGCTTGCATCAATTCCAGCACCTCGCGATCTGGCGCGTCGTACCAGTTCCGGTAGACCTGCGCGACCGCGCGGAAGTTGGACGGTTTCTCCAACACGACCAACTCATCCACCAGCTTCTCGATCTCCCGCGCCACGGAGGGGCCGGCAACCGGTACGCTGACGATGATCCGCCCCGCGTCCTGATGCTTGCACATCTGGATGGATGCGCGCATCGTCGATCCCATCGCGATGCCGTCGTCCACTAAGATGACGGTGCGCCCGCTGATGTCGGGGAGCGGGCGGCCCTCGCGCAGGACCTCAATCCGGCGCTCGATCTCCTCCCGCTGCTCGGCCATGATTTGCTGGATAGTCTCCTCCGTGAGAAAGCCGCTGGCGCGCTCGAAGAGGTAGGTGCTGCTGTCCTCAGCGATGGCGCCAAATCCCGCCTCTGGATTGTGAGGGTAGGGGAGCTTGCGGGTGATGAGGAGCGAGAAGTCTGCGTCCAGATGTTTCGCCACTTCGTAGCCGATTTCGACGCCGCCACGGGGAATCGCCAGCACGAGAACGCCCGCGCCGCGATATTTTTCCAGTGCTTGCGCGAGTTGCTGTCCGGCATCTGCGCGATCTTCAAACATTCGTTTCCGTCCAATACCCGGGGCGATGGTAATGGTGATGGATCTGCTTCTCGTAGGCGGTCGAGATGGGGTGATTGAAGTCGTACTCCGGGCTGTTCTCGATGCTCTCCTTGTCCAGATCGACGTAGATCTTGCCCTCCAGCCAGCGGATGTCCTCGACCCACAGCGGGGAGACGATGACCTCCCGGCCCGGCAGCCAGCGCCGCGTGTCCACCAGCAGATAGCGGATGATCCACTCCGTAGGCGTGGCCAGCAGGTCGGTGGTGTGCCCGATGTCGCCATCGATTGCGTGGATGCGGTAGCCGATCACCTCACGGCTGCTGCGCAGGTAAGGCTGATCCGGTTGCTTCTTCTCTGCCTCCTCGTCCTCTTCTTCGGCCAACGCCGGGGAGGGCAGGGGCATCGGAAGATGGGCGGGGCCGCTCTGCAACAGCGCGCCGCCCCACCACGGCCATCCGTAGTAGGTGTGCATCTCCCTCAGTTGCTGCTCTGAGACCGGTTGCGCCAGATTGGCGTTCGGCGCCTCCTCGATCTGCCATTGGGTCAGCGCCACCGCGACCCGCTCCTCGTCCCAGTCGAGGCGCTGCAAGGCGCGCGGCGCGAGCAGCACCCGCTCGCCGAAGAGCCATGGGCCGGTCTCCACAACGATGTAGCGAATGGTCCAATTTCGGCTGTCGAAATAGAAGTCGTGGATGCGGCCCACGTCCTCATCTCGACCTCGGACGGTGAATCCAAACATCTCTTCGATTTTATGTAGCATCTTCTATCATTTCCCTTGTTTTCCTTTGTTTTTAACTTTCCTTATGCGAATAGATTGTTGACCGATCGGTGATAGTGAATGCGATGGATCACGTGGCGCAGGATCTCGGAGAGGTCGTGGACGTGGACGTAGGGGAGATCGAGGAACTGCTGAGATTGGGGGATGCTGTTGGTGACGACGACCCGTTTCAGATAATAATTTTTCCGTAGCTCTTCCAGGCGATGATGTGCTTGGGGCATGCCGAGGTTGTGCGAGACGCAGATGTGCACCTCTTCGATGTCTGAGACTGCGATGAGCTGCTTCGTCGCCGCCTCGATGGTGCCGCCGCTGCTGATCATATCATCCACGATCAGCGCGACGCGCCGGCCCGCGAAATCCCCGATGATCTCGGAGATGGTGGCCTCCTCCGGGCGTGGGCGGTGCTTGGAGGCGATGGCGCTGCGCAGATCTAAGGCGCGCGCGACGTAGGTCGCGAACTTCGAGGCGCCCGCGTCCGGCGCGACAACGACCACATCATCGCGCCCGGCGAACGCCTGGAAGGTCTCCGTGACATACGTGAGCGCGGGCAGCATATCGACCGGCATATCGTAGAATCCAGAGAGCTGGCGGGTGTGCGGATGCCAGGTCACCAGGCGGTCGACGCCGGCCTGGGCGGTCAGATCGGCCATCAATTTGGCCGTCGTCGGCTCGCGCTCGAAGCGCGTGGGGCGATCCTGCCGCGCGTAGGCGAGATAGGGCAGCACGCCCGTCACGTGGTTAGCGCCGAACTCGCGAAAGGCCCGCGCCGCGATCAGGAACGCCATATAATTCTCGTTCACGCTCCGGCCGGAGTTGGGCGCGTAGAGCGCCTGGAAGAGGAAGACGTCGTGGCCGCTGATGCCGTGGCGCAACTGCACGCGCGTCTCGCCGTCGGTGAATTGATCATCCACATTCGGAAGGTAGGGCATCCCGGTCTCTATCCCCTCATCTGCCAACAGCGCTTGATAGTGCTCAACGACCTTGCCGGCTAGATAGTAGCCAGAGCGGCAACTGGCGATCAACAACCCGCCACGGGGAGATTCTATGATGTCCAGCGTTGGGTGGCTCATTGGCCTGCTCCTTA
>CAYXVS010000486.1:0-1204 GCA_964468735.1 uncultured Anaerolineales bacterium
TCAGTCCAGGCGCTTCTGGAAGGTGACCGCCGCCAGCACCATCGCCACGCCGCTGTAGATCACCAACGCAACAACGTCAGGCCAGAGGAAGGAGACGGAGACGCCTTTGGTGATGACGCCGCGCGCGATGCGGATGAAGTAGGTGAGCGGGATCAGATTCCCCACCAGCCGCACGCCCACGGGCATCGGCGCGCGGGGGTAGATGAAGCCGGTGAGCAGTTGGCTCAACAACATCAGCGTCGCCGTCAGTTCCTGGGTCTCCTTCTGGGTGTGGGCAATGGTCGAGATGAACAGCCCCAGGCTCAGCCCGGAGACGACGAAGAGCAGCGAGAGAGCCGCGAATTCCCAGGGATTGCCGCGAAAAGGCACGCCAAACCAGATCACAGCAGCCAGCAGGAGGCTGCCCAGCGAGAGCATCGCGACTAAGATGCTGGGGATCAGCTTGCCCAGTACGATTTCCAGCGGGCGCGCGGGCGTGACCAAGATCTGCTCGATGGCGCCCAACTCGTACTCGCGCACCACGGATTGCGCCGTCATATTCACAGCCAAAATTTGGAGCAGCATTGAGGCCAGGCCGGGCATGATGAAGATCAGGTCATCCATATTGGGATTGTAGATCACGCGCGTGGAGGCCGAGATGGGCATCCGGTGCATCCGCCCGCCCATGCGATTGATCTTCTCGGCCATCAGGGCGGTGCTGTGCGATTGGGAGATGGCCAACGCCGCGCGATAACCGGAATTGACGGAAAAAGAGTCGGAGCCATCGAGCAGCATCAGCGCCTGGGCGTCGCCCCGCTCGATGCGCCCGCCGAAGTTGGGTGGGATCACCAGGCCGGCCTTCGCCCGCCCCGCCTGGATGATCTGGATCACCTCGGCCTCGCTCGCAGCGTAGATCTCCATATCGAAGAACCCAGAGATCTCCAGCGCGTTGATGAACGCCCGGCTCCGCGCATCGCGGCTCAGATCGGCGACGACGGTGGGCAGGTGATCGACGGTCATATCCACGGCGTAGGCGAAGAGAAGCAACTCGATCAACGGCATCGTCACGATCAACGTCAGCGTCCGCCGATCCCGCAGGAGTTGGGTCATCTCCTTGCGAATCAGCGCCCGCAGACGCTGCCATCGTCGCCGCCATCCACCTCTATGCTTCATGCTCCATTCTCTCGATTACCTATTCCTTCGTGGATTTTCAGGGTTTCATTCG
>CAYXVS010000486.1:1304-2506 GCA_964468735.1 uncultured Anaerolineales bacterium
CGCGACGACCATAATCACGATGACGTAGAGGAACAGGGCCAGCAACTCCTCCCACAACAGTTCCAGGCCGACGCCTTTGGTGATGATGCCGCGCGCGATGGGGATGAAGTAGGTCAGCGGGAAAAGGTTGCCGATCAGGCGGACGGCGGGCGGCATCGATTCGCGGGGGAAGATGAAGCCGCCCAGCACGAGGCCGACTAACATCATCATCGCCGCCAACTGCTGCGCCTGTTTCTGGTTCTGCGAGATGGTCGAGAGCAGAAGGCCCAGGCCCAGGCCCGTGAAGACGTAGAGGAAGCTCAGCGCCAGGAAGAGCCAGAAGTTCCCCTGGAAGGGCACGCCAAACCAGAAGACGCCCAAGGCCACAATCGTCAGCACGTTGATCAGCGAGATGAAGATATTGGGCGCCGTCTTGCCGATCATCAGCTCGCCGGGGCGGATGGGCGTGACTAACAGTTGCTCAATCGTGCCGACCTCACGCTCGCGCACGACGGCGGCGGCGGTGAGGGAGATAGTCTGGGTTTGCAGCAGCATCGCCACCATGCTGGGGATCAGAAAGATGAGGTCGTTCAGATCGGGGTTATAGAGGATGCGAAAGCGCGTGTCGAGCGGGAGCAGGCTTTCCTTTGAGATCAGCGCCCCGGCGCGGCGCGCGGATTGCATCAGTAGCTCCGTGGCGTGATTCTGCGCAATGGCGTTGATGGCGTTGTAGGCCGATTGCGACGTGAAGAGGTCGGAGCCATCGACCAAGAGGAGAACTTGGGCCTCGCGGCGCTGCACGTCGGCGGCGAATCCCGGCGGGATCACGATGCCGGCCCGCGCCTCGCCCGCGTCGATCATCTGGATCACAGCGCGCTCGTCGGGCGCATAGGCAGCGACATCGAAGAAGCCGGAGGCGGTCATCGCGGCGACGAACTCGCGGCTGGCGTTATCCAAGCTCTGATCCGCCACCGCCGTAGGGATGTGCTCGACGTTCATCGTGATGGCGTAGCCCAGCAGGAAAAGCTGCACGATGGGGATCGCCAACTGGATCGCCAACGTGCGCCGGTCGCGCAGGGTTTGGATGAACTCCTTCTGCATCACGGCCCAAATCCGCTGCCACATCGCGTCGCGCCCTCCTTGGAAAACAGAGAGAAAATAGAGGCAAAATAGGCGTAGGGCAGATTGATAATCCGCCCGGTCGGAATATCCTCCCGACCTAC